>NZ_CYTU01000054.1:0-34745 GCF_001299375.1 Achromobacter sp. 2789STDY5608621
CGGGCGCCTGGAAATAGACCCCCTCGAGCATCGGCTCGAACAGGTAGTCCAGGCCGCGCTCGCCCGCCAGTCGGGCGGCCCAGGCGGCGGTGTCGCCGTCGTCCCAGTCGCTCCAGGCGGCATAGTCATCGAGCGGCAGGCGGGCGGTGCCGCGCATGCCGGCCGCCATGCGACAGCCCAGCCGCAGCAGCTCCCGCTTGCCCATCAGGCCGGATGACGCCAGGGTCCAGGGCCGCCGCGCGTGCAGGCGCCGGACGCGGCCATCGGCCACGGTCGCGCTCCAGCCGGAGGTGGGGCGGCAGGAGGCCAGCAGGCCGGTCTCGGCCAGCAGGGCGTGGATGCGGGCGTAGCCGCTGGACAGGAACTGCGCGCCCCGATCGATGCGCCAGCCGTGGCGCAGGTCGGTGCTCATGCGGCCGCCGACCCGGTCCCGGGCTTCCAGGACAGTGACGCGCACGCCGTGTTGCGACAGGCGGTGCGCGGCCGTCAGGCCGGCGATGCCGGCGCCGATGACGATGACGGAAAGAGGCATGGCGGGGATACCGTGGGCGTTTGCGACGCCGGTATCCTACGCCCGCTCTGTGATGGTCGATTCGGGCCTGATCTGATCCGGTCAGCGGCGCGCGCGCAGCCGCCGTTCCTCGCGCGCCACGATGCCGGCGCCGACGATGATCATGACGGCCAGGGCGTACCAGGTGATGGCGTAGACCAGGTGGTTGTTGGGGAAGGTCAGCGTCGTCAGGCCGCCGACCGGCGCCTGCGTCGGATCGCGGCCGGCGCCTGGGGCGGCGTCGGCGTCGATGAAGTAGGGCGCCACCTCGCCCAGCCCGCGCGCCTGGGCGATGGCGGGCAGGTCACGCGAATACCAGAGGTTGGCGGCCGGATCGTTGTTGCGCAGGAAGCCGTTGCCCGGCTCGCCCATGCGCAGCAGGCCGTCGACCTTGACCGGCGCGGCGTCCGCCGCGGGCTGGCCGCCGGCGGCCTGGCGCTTGCGCCATTCGGGCAGCACGAAGCCGCGGTTGACCAGCACCGTGCCGCCGCCATCCGCCAATTGCAGCGGCGTCATGACCCAGTAGCCGCTGCCCAGCTCGGTGGCGGCCTGCACCAGCGTCTGCTTGTCGTACTGGTAGGCGCCGCTGGCCGACACGCGGCGGTATTCGGCGTTGTCGGCGGTCAGCGCCGGCCAGTCGGCGCGAGCGGGGGCGGGCGTGGCGGGCGCGTGCGCCCGCTGGTCCACCTGCGCGATCAGGTTCTGCTTCCAGGCCAGGCGGTGCACCTGCCAGGTACCGAGGGCGCACAGGCCCGCGAACAGCGCGACCGCAACCACGCCCAGGACGGCCAGGGTGGTTGCGCTGCGGGGATTGCGGGGGGTGTCGCCGGAATGCGTAGAGTCTTTTGTTGCCGCCATCACGTCAGGGCATATTCCGCATGTCGTGGATCGACATGGGCATCATGTTGGAGTTCAGGTGATACATGATCCAGATGGATCCGCTGAGCGTGATCACGACCAGCACCAGCGTGAATATTAACGCCAACATGTTCCAGCCGCTTTCGGACTTGGCATCCATGTGCAGGAAATAGATGATGTGCACCACGATCTGGACCGCCGCGAAGGCCAGGATGATCAGCGCCGTGGTGCGCGAGCTTTCGAACACCCGGTCCATCACCAGCCAGAACGGGATCGCGGTCAGGATGGCCGCCAGGATGAAGCCGGTGACGTAGCTTTTCAGGGTGCCATGGGCGGCGCCGTCGTCATCGTCATGGTGGCCGTGACCGTGGCCGTGGCCCGCGTGGTCGGCATGGGCGTTCATGGCAGCACTCCCATCAGGTAGACAAAGGTGAACACGCCGACCCAGATCAGGTCCAGGAAGTGCCAGAACATCGACAGGCACATCAGCCGGCGGCGGTTCTCGGGGATCAGGCCGTGCATGCGCACCTGCACCATCATCGTCACCAGCCAGACGATGCCGAACGTGACGTGCAGCCCGTGCGTGCCCACCAGCGTGAAGAACGACGACAGGAAGGCGCTGCGCTGCGGCCCGGCGCCGATGTGGATCAGGTGCGCGAACTCATACAGTTCCAGCGACAGGAAGCCCAGCCCCAGCAGGCCGGTGACCGCCAGCCAGCCCTGCGTGGCGCCGACCCGGTTGCGCCGCATCTCCAGCATGGCGAAGCCGTAGGTGATGGACGAGAGCAGCAGCAGCGAGGTGTTGACCGCCACCAGCGGCAGGTCGAACAGGTCGGCGCCGGACGGGCCCGCGGCGTAGTTGCGTCCCAGCACGCCGTAGGTGGCGAACAGGCAGGCGAAGATGAGACAGTCGCTCATCAGATACACCCAGAAGCCCAGCAGCGTGCCGTTCTTCGGGTGGTGCTCGCCGGCCACGTGGAACACGGGCTCCGGGGGCGGCGTGGCGCCGCCGGGCAGGGTGGGGGCCAGGGTATCAGACATGTTTCGCCAACAGGTGAGTGCGGGCGTCCTCCGTGCGCACGACCTCGTCGGCCGGCACGTAGTACTCGCGCTTGTAGTTGAAGGTATGGACGATGGACACGATGATCAGCGCGGCGAACGACAGCACCGCCAGCGGCCACATGTGCCAGATCAGCGCGAAGCCCATCACCACGCTGATGGCCGCCAGCACGATGCCGGCCCAGGTGTTCTTGGGCATGTGGATGGGGATGAAGCCGGTCTGCGGGCGCTGGTAGCCGTGCTGCTTCATCTGCCACCAGGCGTCCTGGTCATGCACCCGCGGCGTGAAGGCGAAGTTGTAGTTGGGCGGCGGCGATGAGGTCGACCATTCCAGTGTGCGGCCGTCCCACGGGTCGCCGGTCTCGTCGCGCAGCGAATCGCGGCGGCGGTAGCTGACCACCAGCTGGATCAGGAAGCAGGCGATGCCGATGGCGATCAGGAAGGCGCCGAACGCGGCCACCTGGAACCAGATCTGCAGCGACATGTCCTCGAAGTGGTTGACGCGGCGCGTCACGCCCATCAGGCCCAGCACGTACAGCGGCATGAAGGCGAAGTAGAAGCCCACCAGCCAGAACCAGAACGAGCACTTGCCCCAGAACGGATCGAGCTTGTAGCCGAAGGCCTTGGGGAACCAGTAGGTGATGCCGGCCATCAGGCCGAACAGCACGCCGCCGATGATGACGTTGTGGAAGTGGGCAATCAGGAACAGGCTGTTGTGCAGCGCGAAGTCGGCCGGCGGCACCGCCAGCAGCACGCCGGTCATGCCGCCGATCACGAAGGTGACCATGAAGCCCATGGTCCACAGCATCGGCACCTCGAAGCGGATGCGGCCGCGGTACATGGTGAACAGCCAGTTGAAGATCTTGGCCCCGGTCGGGATCGAGATGATCATGGTGGTGATCCCGAAGAACGAGTTCACGCTGGCCCCGGACCCCATGGTGAAGAAGTGGTGCAGCCAAACCAGGTACGACAGCACCGTGATCACGACCGTGGCGTAGACCATCGACGCGTAGCCGAACAGGCGCTTGCGGCAGAAGGTGGCGACCACTTCCGAGAAGATGCCGAACGCCGGCAGGATCAGGATGTAGACCTCGGGATGGCCCCAGATCCAGATCAGGTTCACGTACATCATGGCGTTGCCGCCGAAGTCGGCCGTGAAGAAGTTGGTGCCGACGTAGCGGTCCATCGACAGCAGCGCCAGCACCGCCGTCAGCACCGGGAACGCCGCCACGATCAGCACGTTGGTGCACAGCGCGGTCCAGGTGAACACCGGCATGCGCATCAGCGACATGCCGGGCGCGCGCATCTTGACGATGGTGACCAGCAGATTCACGCCGGACAGCAATGTGCCGACCCCCGCGATCTGCAAGGCCCATATGTAGTAGTCGACCCCCACGTCCGGACTCTGCGCGATGCCCGATAAAGGCGGATACGCCAGCCACCCGGTGCGGGCGAACTCGCCGACGAACAGCGACATCATCACCAGCACCACGCCGCCGGTGGTCATCCAGAAGCTGAAGTTGTTCAGGAACGGAAAGGCCACGTCGCGCGCGCCGATCTGCAGCGGCACCACGTAGTTCATCAGCCCCGTGACCAGCGGCATGGCCACGAAGAAGATCATGATGACGCCGTGCGCCGTGAAGATCTGGTCGTAGTGGTGCGGCGGCAGGTAGCCGGTGGAATCGCCGAAGGCCACGGCCTGCTGCAGCCGCATCATGATGGCGTCGGCGAAGCCGCGCAGCAGCATCACCAGCCCCAGGATCATGTACATGATGCCGATCTTCTTGTGGTCGATGCTGGTGAACCACTCGTGCCACAGGTAGCCCCACTTGCGGTAGTAGGTGATGGCGCCCAGCACCACGATGCCGCCGATCGCCACCATGGCGAAAGTCGCCAGCAGGATCGGCTCGTGCAAGGGGATGGCGTCCCAGGTCAGGCGACCGAAGATCAGCTTGGTGAGGTCTGGTTGATCAGTCATCTCGGTTTCCAGGGCTCGGTTTCCAGGGGGAATACCTTGATTTCACGCGCTGCGCCGTGGCGGCGGCGACGCCGCTACAGCGCCAGTTCCGCCGCCGAGGTGCACATGGCGCCGACGTACTTGCGCGGCGGCGCATCGGCCAGGCCCAGGCGCTCGCGCGTGGCCGCATCCAGGCTGGCGATGTTGCGCGCGCCGGGGATGCCCATGCCGCCGCCGGCGTCGATCGCCATGGCGTCCTTCATGCACATGCGGTTCGGTTCCACGCAGCGGTTGACGATGGCGTCGAACAGGCCGGGCGCGACGCTGGCGTAGCGCTGCACCGGGTTGCGTTCGCTGGGCTGCTCCAGTTTCAGGTAGGTGTCGCGGCCGAGCGTGGCGCCGGAGGCGCGGGCGTCGGCGACCCACTTGTCGAAGCCCTGCTGGTCCAGGCCGTGGAAGCGGAAGCGCATGCCGGAAAAGCCCGCGCCGCTGTAGTTGGCCGACAGGCCCTCGTATTCGCCGGGATGGTTGATGACCGCGTGCAGCGTGGTCTGCATGCCCGGCATGGCGTAGATCTGGCCGGCCAGCGCCGGGATGAAGAACGAGTTCATCACCGTGGACGAGGTGATCTTGAACTGGATCGGGCGGTCGACCGGCGCGGCCAGTTCATTGACCGCGGCCACGCCCTGCTCGGGATAGAGGAACAGCCACTTCCAGTCGAGCGCCACCACTTCGACCACCAGCGGCTTGGTGCCGGGCGGCACCTCGCGGCCTTCGGACAGGCGCGCCAGCGGGCGGTAGGGATCGAGCTGGTGGGTGCTGACCCAGGTGAGCGCGCCGAGCGCGATGATGATCAGCAGCGGCGCGGCCCAGATCAGCAGCTCCAGCATGGTGGAGTGGTTCCAGTCGGGGTCGTAGTGCGCGTCGCGGTTGCTGGCGCGATAGCGCCACGCGAACAGGAAGGTCAGGAAGATCACCGGCACGATGATGAGCAGCATCAAGCCGGTCGAGATGATGATCAGGTTGCGCTGCTGCACCGCGATGTCGCCTGATGGTGAGAGCAGCACCGCATTGCATCCGGAGAGCAATGGCAGGGCGGCTAACAGCAACAATCCGCGGAACCTTGGGAAAGACGGCATGGCCATACCCCGAAACGTAACCGTGGGAGGTAAACGCAACACTACGCTGGAAGCCGCGAAAAATCTAGGGTAAAAAGAGCAAAAGTATGCACGGGAAGGCGTGCGGGGCAGGGCCGGTCGCCATGGCGCCGCGGCCCGCCAGGCCTTCGAGTGTACATACGAGTGTGTTGCAAAAAGCGTAGACAAGGCGTTTTCCAAAACCTCCTTTCAGCGAGCACTCACATGGCGACCACCACGCAGTATCCCGGTCATGCCTCCCCCTTGCCCAGTCCGGGCGCGACAGGGGGCGCGGCCAGCCACGCCAAGGTGGCGCCGGGCGAAATCGCCGTGGGGGTCGTCATCGGGCGCGCCTCCGAATACTTCGACTTCTTCGTCTTCGGCATCGCCTGCGTGCTGGTGTTTCCACGGGTGTTCTTCCCGTTCGAACCGCAGCTCGAAGGCACGCTGTGGGCCTTTGTCATCTTCTCGTTCGCGTTCATCGCGCGCCCCATCGGCACCGCGGTTTCGATGGCGATCCAGCGGCGCTGGGGACGCGGCACCAAGCTCACGATCGCCCTGTTCCTGCTCGGCACCGCCACGGTGGGCATGGCCTTCCTGCCCGGCTACAACGTCATCGGCTCGCACGCCATCGTGCTGCTGGCGGTGTTCCGCTGCCTGCAGGGGCTGGCCTTTGGCGGCTCCTGGGACGGCCTGCCGTCATTGCTGGCGCTGAACGCGCCGCCCAAGCGCCGCGGCTGGTACGCGATGCTGGGCCAGCTGGGCGCGCCCATCGGCTTCATGATCGCCAGCGCGCTGTTCCTGTTCCTGCACCTGACGCTGACCGAGGCCGACTTCCTCGACTGGGGCTGGCGCTATCCGTTCTTCGTCGCCTTCGCCATCAACGTGGTGGCGCTGTTCGCGCGGCTGCGGCTGGTGCTGACCGAGGAATACACGCAGCTGCTCGAAGAGGGCGAGCTCGAACCCATCGGCACCGGCCAGATGGTGCGCGAGCAGGGCTACAACCTTTTCCTGGGCGCATTCGCGGCGCTGGCCAGCTATGCGCTGTTCCACCTGGTGACGGTGTTCCCGCTGTCGTGGATCGCGGTCAGCGCCACGCAGCAGATCTCCGATGTGCTGATCGTGCAGATCATCGGCGCGGGCGTGGGCATCCTGGGCACCATCGCCTCGGGCTGGATCGCCGACCGCATCGGCCGGCGCACCACGCTGGGCCTGCTGGCCGCGCTGATCGGCGTGTTCGCGCTGTTCACGCCGTGGCTGCTGGGCGGCAGTCCCAAGGCGCAGGACGCCTTCATCCTGATCGGCTTCGCGCTGCTGGGGCTGTCGTACGGCCAGGCGTCCGGCACGGTGACGGCCAACTTCACCAAGCGTTTCCGCTACACCGGCGCGGCGCTCACCACCGACATGGCCTGGCTGATCGGCGCGGCCTTCGCGCCGCTGGTGGCGCTGGGGCTGTCGGCGCGCTTCGGGCTGGTGGCGGTCAGCATCTACCTGCTGTCTGGCACCGCGTGCACGCTGCTGGCGCTACGCATCAACAAGGCGCTGGAAACGCGTGACTGACGGACAGATGACGCCAACACGCGGCCAGGACACGGGGTCTTCATTCAGATGGGTGCGCGCCCTGGCGCTGGGCGCGCTGCTGACCGCGATCGCGATCTACCGGCCGTTGGATCCGCAGGTCATTCCGGCCTGGTATCGCGGCGGCGGCGACCCCGGCTTCATCGTGCTGTGCATGCTGGCCGCGGCGCTGGGACGCGGCGCGGGTTTTCGCGATATCTGGTCGCGCGGCTTCGTGTCCGCGTTCCTGCTCTACAGTCCGGCGATGCTGCAGGGCGGCACGCCGCCGCAGGCGGCGCCCTGGCTGCCGACGCTGCTGGTCGGACTGTTGCTGGCCTGGCCCTTGCTGTGGCTGTGCGAGGCGCTGTGGTGGCGGCGCGGGACGCGCGGCGCCTGATCCCGGGAAAGACCGCCGCGCCCGAGGGCGCGGCAATGCGTGGCGCGGACAGGCTCGTCCGGGCTGTCCGCCCGCACTGTCCGCCCGTACTGCGCGGGTCAGCGCACCGGCCAGCCGTACATCTGGCCGCCGTCGCGCCATTGCGCGTTCAGGCCGCGCGGCAGCTTCATCGCGCTGGCCATCCCCAGGTTGCGCTCAAAGCTCTCGCCGTAGTTGCCGACCTGCTTGACGATGCTGTAGGCCCACTTGTCGTCCACCCCCAGGTTCTTGCCCATGCCTGGCGTCACGCCCAGGATGCGCTGCACGTTGGGGTTGTTGCTTTTCAGCTGGCTGTCGACGTTGGCCGAGGTGACGCCGAATTCCTCTGCTTCGAGCATGGCGTTGAGCGTCCAGCGCACCACGTTGAACCAGTTGTCGTCGCCCTGGCGCACCATCGGGCCGAGCGGGCTCTTGGCGATGTTCTCGTCCAGGATCAGGTAATTGTCCGGCTGCTCCAGCGTGGTGCGCGAGGCCGCCAGCTGCGATTTGTCGGAGGTGAAGGCGTCGCAGCGGCCGGCCGCGAAGGCGCGCACGATCTCGTCGTACTTGTCGATCACCACCGGCTTGAACTTGAGCCCGTTGGCGCGGAACCAGTCGGCCAGGTCGAGCTCGGTGACGGTGCCGGGCTGCACGCAGATGGTGGCGCCGTCCAGTTCCCTGAGCTTCTTGACGCCGAGCTTGGCCGACACCATCACGCCCTGGCTGTCGTAATAGTTCACGCCAGTGCTGATCAGGCCCAGCGTGGTGTCGCGCGCCATCGTCGGCGTGACGTTGCGCGTCAGCACGTCGACCTCGCCCGATTGCAGCGCGGTGAAGCGCGCCTGCGTGGTCAACGGCGTCAGGCGGAATTTGCTGGCGTCGTTGAAGACGGTGGCGGCGATGGCGCGGCACATGTCCACGTCCAGTCCCTGCCAGTTGCCCTTGCTGTCCGGCGAGGAAAAGCCCTGGATGCCGGTGGACACGCCGCACTGCACGTAGCCCCGCTTCTTGACGGTGTCGAGGGTGGGGCCGGCGTGGGCCAGGCTGGTGACGGTGGCCAGCGCCAGGGCGCCGGCCGCGGTTCGGAATATCGGCATTGCGTTCTCCGGCCGGGCCCGGCCCGGCGCCAGGGTGAGACGGTTCAGGCGCTCAGCGCGCGGGGCTTGGCGATCTGGTCCAGGCTTTCGGTCAGGGCCTGGTCCAGGATCGAGACGGCGCGGTCGATCTCGTCATTGCTGACGGTCAGCGGCGGCGCGATGCGCCAGACCGAGCCGCGCTCGGGGCGGCGGCGGATGTTCATCGACAACCCCAGCTCGAAGCAGCGCTGCGTGGTCAGGGCGCCGAGCGCGTGATACGGCTCGCGCGTGGCGCGGTCCTGCACCAGTTCCACGCCCAGCAGCAGGCCCAGGCCGCGCACGTCGCCGATGGCTTCGTGGCGCTGTTGCAGTTCCAGCAGGCCGCGGCGCAGGTAGTCGCCCTGGCGGCGGGCGCGCTCCAGCAGCTGCTCGCGTTGCAGGGTCTCCAGCACCGCCAGGCCGACGGTGGCGGGCAGCGGGTCCGAGACGTGGCTGGTGTAGAAGGTGAAGCCCTTCTCGTGCACGTCCTGTTCGATGGCGGGCGTGGTGATGGTGGCCGCCAGCGGCAGGCCGCCGCCCAGGGTCTTGGAGACGCTGATGATGTCGGGCGTGACGCCGAAGTGTTCCGAGCCGGTGCGGCAGCCGAGACGGCCGAAGGCGGTCTGCGCCTCGTCGAAGATCAGCAGCATGCCGCGCGCGTCGGCGGCGCGGCGCAGGGCCTGCATGTATGACTTGGGCGGCACCAGCACGCCGCCGGCGCTGATCACCGGTTCGACGATGATGGCCGCGGGCCGGCCGGCCGAGGCCATGTCGAACATCTTCAGGCCGATCTCCAGGCAGGCCAGCGCCGACTGTTCGGCGTCCAGGCCGGCGATGTAGGGGCGGTACGAGTTCGGTTCGGGCATGACGAACACGCCGGCCGGCGGCACGCCATAGCCCTTGCGGTCGCTGGCGTACGAGACCGAGCCGGCGCCGCTGGTGACGCCGTGCCACGAGCCGCCCACCGCCAGGATCTCGAAGCCGCTCTTGTGCATCTTGGCCATGCGCAGCGCGATCTCGTTGCTCTCGGAACCGGTGTTGACGAAGATCGACTTGGTCATGCCGGTCGGCATCCAGTCGCGCGCCATCGTCGCGGCCAGTTGCGCCACGGCTTCCGGGATCATGCCGCTGAAGAAGTGGAAGGCGGTTTCCCCGGCGCGGCGCACCGCGTCGACGATGGCCGGGTGGTTGTGGCCGATGGTGGCGCACATCTGGCCCGAGGTGAAGTCGAGGATCTCGCGGCCGGTGTCGTCGCGCACCACCGTGCCCTTGGCCGACTTGAACAGGTTGGGGAAGGTGTCGCTGCCGTAGCGGATGAGGTATTCGCGGGCCGCCGCACGCAGGGTTTGATCCATGTTTACACTCCGGCAAAAGGCAGGTTCCAATGCGGAACCGACGGACGCAGTGTCTGGCGGCGCGGCGCCGGCGTCCAATGCGAAGTACGCATGCGCCGCCATGCATGGCGCGCATGGCCCATGCGAATCGCGCAAGGAGCGGTATGGATACCCGGTGGCTGCAGGACTTCATCACCCTGTCGGAGCTGCGCAATTTCACGCGCGCGGCCGAGGCCCGCAATCTGTCGCAGGCGGCCTTCAGCCGCCGCATCCAGAGCCTGGAGAACTGGGCCGGCGCGCGCCTGATCGACCGTTCGGCCTTCCCGACCCAGCTGACCGAGGCGGGCGAGCGCTTCCGCGTCGCGGCCATCGAACTGGTCAACCAGCTGGTCGAGGCGCGCGCGGGCATCGCCGCCGTGCCGGCGCGCAACCAGCTGCGCCTGGCCACCTCCTATGCCCTGGCGACGACCCACCTGCCGCGCTGGTGGCGCGACTGGAGCGCGGGCCAGCAGCTCAGCTGCAGCCTGCAGACGGGCAACGTGCATGACACGGTGTCGGCCTTCACCTCGGGCGCGGCCGATCTGCTGATCTGTTTCCACCAGGTGGCGCAGCCGCTGCCGCTGGACCTGTCGCGCTACGACTGCCTGACGCTGGGGCGCGAGCTGATACGGCCGTACGCGGCGCGCGCCCTGGTCGAACGCGAGGGGCTGGACCTGCCGGGCACCACGGCGCGGCCGGTGCCGTTGCTGATGTATTCGCCCAGCGTCTATTTCGCGCGCCTGATCGACGCCGCCATTGAGAGCGGGCCGGAGCCCCTGCACGGCGTGCGCCTGTTCGAGGCGGAGATGTCGGACGTGCTGGGCGACATGGCGGCGCAGGGGCTGGGCGTGGCGTGGCTGGCCGACAGCGCGCTGCGGCGGCTGGAGACGGCCGACCTCGTGCCCTTGGCCAACCGCGCCTGGGACATCGAGGTGGCGATCCTGGCATTCAAGGACCGCAGCGACGCGCGCGCCGCGGTCGAGGCCGTGTGGCGGCGGATGGCCGCCGCCGCTCAGCCGGCGTAGCCTTCCAGCACGTTGGCGACGTTGGTGCCGACCTCGGCCACCGCGTAGCCGCCTTCCATGGTGAACACGGTGGGCAGGCCCAGCCGGGCCAGCCGCGCGCCGACCTGCAGATAGTCGGCGCTGCGCAGCTTGAATTTCGAGATCGGATCGCCTTCGTAGGTGTCCACGCCCAGCGCGATCACCAGCGCGTCCGGCTTGAAGCGGCCGATGGCGGCCAGGCCCTGTTCGAGCGCCTCGGTCCAGCCGGCGAAATCGGTGCCGGCCGCCAGCGGCAGGTTCAGGTTGGCGCCCAGGCCGGCGCCCTGGCCGGGTTCGTCGGCATAACCCAGGAAGAAGGGATATTCGGTGGTCGGGTCGCCATGCACCGACACGGTCAGCACGTCGCCGCGCTCGTAGAAGATGCTCTGGGTGCCGTTGCCGTGGTGGTAGTCGATATCCAGCACCGCGACGCGTTCGGCGCCGGCCTCGCGCAGCGCCTGCGCCGCCAGGGCCGCGTTGTTCAGGAAGCAGTAGCCGCCGAAGAAGTCGGCGCCGGCGTGATGGCCGGGCGGGCGCGTCAGCGCCATGGCGGCGCGCGGACCGTGGCCGCTGGAGACCGCGCGCGCGGCGTCGATGGCGCAGGCCGCGCCGGCGGCCGCCGCCTCCCAGGTGCCCGCCGTCAGCGGGCTGCCGCTGTCGAACGAGAACAGGCCGACGCGCGCGGCGAAGTTGCTGGGCGAGATGTCGTGGCGGAAGCCGCGCACCGGCCATACCGACGGCAGGATGTCGAGCTCGGCATTGGCCGGATCCAGCGCGATCCAGTCGGCCCACGCGCCTTGCAGGAAGTCGACGTAGCGCGGGCTGTGCACGCGCCGGATCAGGTCCAGGTCGGGCGCGGCCGGCGCCTGCAGCGTGCCGATGCCGCGCTGGCGCAGGGCGTCCAGCACGTATTCGAGCCGGGCCGGGGTCTCGTGACAGGGCACCAGCCTGCCGCGGAACATTTCCTGGCGGCCATCGTGTTTGCCGTGGACGGGGTTGTGGAAGATATGCACGGTAGCGTCTGTGGAAAGAGAGGAAGGGAAACTATAGCGGCCGCAGCGCGTACCAGGCGATGGCCGGCAGCTCGCGCAGGATCGAATACAGGTCGCGCGCCTCGGCATAGCGCGGCGAGGCGCCGCCGACCTGTTGCACGCCGTGGCGCCTGAGCGCCAGCATGGTGCGCGGCACGTGGAAGTACTGCGTGATGGCGGTGGCGCTGGCGTAGCCGTGCTCGCGCATGTAGGCGCTGGCGTGGCGGGCGGTGGCCCAGGAGTCGTTGCCGAGACTGTCCGCGACCACCCGGTCGGCCGGCACGCCGCGCGCGATCAGGTAGTCGCGCATCACCGCCGCTTCGTCGTGGCCGGCCGGATCGACGCCGCCGCTGACGAACAGCACGCGGCAGCGCGCGGCGGCATAGCAGTCGTAGGCGCGGTCGAGCCGGGCGGCCAGGCGCGGCGAGGGCTTGCCGTCGGGCGCGACCGTGTTGCCCAGCACCACGGCGACGTCGGCGGGCGGGGCGTCGGCCAGCAGGCCCGCCGCGACCAGGGCGGCGGCGGCCAGCGCCACGGCGGCGACCAGGCCGGCGACGGCGACAAGGGCGCGGCGGCGCCAGCGGGCCGCGCTCATTGGCGCTTGGGGAAGGGCAGGTCGACCTCGATGACGTTCGAGTAGACCGGGCGGGGCGCGGCGGCCGGATCCGTCAGCGCCACGACCAGCCGGTAGCGGCCGGGAGCCAGGTCGGGGAAGAAGGGCACGTACTGGCCGTTGCCGGCGCTCACCTGGTATTCGTGCCCGCCGTTGCCGTCCGGGCGCCACAGCACCGGATCATCGGCCCAGTCGGCCACGTGGCGCGGGCCCGCGGGCGTCGCGGGCCGGTCGGCGTTGTCGGCATAGCCGGAGGAGGCCTGCGCGGCGGCGGCCGCGGCGGCGGGCGCGGCCAGCGTCACCGGCGGGCGCTGGTACAGCGGCTGCAGCGTGCGTCGATCCTGCGCGTCGATGAACAGCAGCCAGACGCGGGGCGATTGCAGGCGCACCGGGTCCGGGCCGAGGTTGGTCACGTGCAGCGTGAAGCGGCCGCCGGCCTCGTACAGCGTGGTGCCCAGGTGGCCATAGACCGACAGCATCAGGCCGCTCGTGGGCGTGCGCGCCGCCGGGGCATAGCGATGCTTGTCGATCTTCAGGTCGGCGTAGCGCACCCACGCCGGCGGCGCATCGGCGGCCGCGCCGGCCAGACGCACCTGCAGCCACTGCGGACGCAGCGCGATCACGTCGAGAGGGTCGCCGGCCTTGGCGGTCCGCGTCGACAGCGCCTTCACGTCGGGCGCGTCGTACAGGTCGAGCCGGTCGAAGGGCACGGCGCTGTCGCCCTCCAGCGGCGAGCCTTCGCCGTCGATCTGGATGTGCGCCACCGTGCCGTCTTCATGGAAGCCGTAGGTCAGCTCGAAGGCGCGGTCCTCCAGGTCGAACAGCGCCTGGGTGGTCCACTGCAGCGGGCGCGCGGTGCCATCGGGGCGCAGCGCGTAGTCTTCGGTGCCGTTGCTGTCGGCGCCGTAGCGGCAGCCCACCGAGAAGGCCGCCTTGGCGGCATCGAACACGGGGTTGACGAACTGGTGGCACGGGCTGGCCTGCGGCGCGGGGTGCGCGATCTCGCGGAACCTGCCTTCCTTGGGCCGGTACAGGAACAGCCGGGCCTGGACCTGGCCGCCGCCGCCGCTCTGGCCGATGACCAGGTCGCGGTAGCCGTCGTGGTCGATGTCGGGCGTCTCGAAGACGTCCACCGCCTCGTCGTCGAGGCGGGCGATTTCCTGTGGCGCGCCCTTGCCGACGCGGACGCTGACGCGCTGCGGCGCGGCGCCGTCGACGGTCACCACCGCCCGCAGGCCCGGCTTGATGTCGTAGGCATGGTCGCGCGCGAATGCGTCGGCGCTGACACCGGCGCCGGCCAGCATGGCCGCAAGCAGGAACATTTTCAAGGCAGCGCCTCCCGGATTTCTTCTCGGCGCATTATGCCCGAGCGGCCGCGCCGCGCGCCGTCCTGGCGCGGTCGCGCGGCGAGGCTCGCGGCGGCCGGAGGTTCCTGGGTAGAATCATCGGATAGCTTGCGATGCGCGCGCCATGAACCTCCCGTTCCCCATCCGTCAAGAATGCCCGCCGGGCGCCTGTATGTGCGACCGCGACCGGCTGCTGGCCGATCCAGCGGCCGACGCGCGCATCCTGCGGCTCACCAAGGAAGAGGAAAAGCGCCTGGTGGCGCGGCTGGAGAACATCGCCAGCCTGGAAGACCTGCGCGCCATGCAGGGCCGCATGCAGGCGCAGCTGGGCATCGTGGTGCGCATCGTTCCCAGCGACAACGAGGTGCGCACCACGCGCGGCATCGCCATCCAGCTCGATGACCAGCCCGGCCTGTGCCGCAAGACGCGTTCGTCGATTCCGGCCGCCATCCGCCGCGGCTTCGACAACAGACCCGAGATCGTCTACGCGCTGCTGAACGAGCGCGACCTGCTGAACGGCACCTAGCGCCGTCATGCCATGGGCGCCCTCGTGGGCGGCGCCCGCTGCGTCCCTATCTGCCGCGCGGCGCGGGGCAGGGCGCCAGCGGCACCACGTCGGCGGGCGCGCGGCCCGCTTCCGGCCGGGTATCCATCTTCTTGCCGCTGCGCGCCGGATAGGCCAGCAACACGGCGCTGCCGGATTCCAGCCTGGGGCTGTTGGGGCCGCCATAGGCCACGGTCCAGCCGCGCACCGCCAGCGGCGCCAGCGTGTATTGCAGGGCCGAGCCGGGCGAGACATGGGCGACCTTGCCGGCGAACAATTCCTGCTGCCGGGTTTCGACGCCGTTGACGGATTGGTAGGTGGCGATGCTGACCAGCGCGGCCGATTCGCCGTGGCGCGCCAGGATCGCGGTCTCGTAGCGGCCGGGGGGAATGGCCGTGAGGCTGACGCTGATGTTGCCCTGCGCCTGGCCGCCGCCGTCCAGCCGCACGCCGGTGACGTCGGCGCGCGCCAGCGGGGCCGAACCGGTGTTGCGCACCCGCACGCTGTACTGCCCCGACGTGCCGGTCAGCGTGCACACCTCGATGCCATAAGGCGGTGTGTTCGCTTGCGCGGACGCCGCCGCCAGGACGGCGGCGGGCAGGATGGCGACGCGGAAAAGTCGGGACGGCACGGTACGCTCCTGTAAGGAGGCAGCGCGCCGGGACGCCGCGTTGCCTGCCTTATTACACCACTTGGCGGCCGGGGCCGTCGCCCTGCGGGCGCCTGCCGGCCAGCCAGTGCAGGATCAGCGCCAGCACCAGCAGGGCGGCCATGATGAAGCCCCAGAACAGCCAGCCCAGCACGGCGATCCAGGTGCCCAGGCTGCCGGCGGCGGGCAGGATCTGGTTCAGGCCCTGCACCAGCCAGACCAGGCCGGCTTGCAGCGACTGGATCAGGCCGGCGTCGACCCAGGGGGCGGCCCAGGCGGGCGCGGCCCATTGGGCGGAGCCGATGGCCGTGGCGCCGGGCACCTGCGCCGAGGCGATGGTGGCCAGCACCCAGTCGGTCAGTTGCAGCGTCAGCGCCACCAATCCGGTCCATAGCGCGGCCAGCACGGCGAAACCGAGCCAGATGATTTTTTTCATTGCGGGGTACTCCGGTGATTCAGGAAAGAAACGCCACGATAGAGCGGAAAGCCATTCTGAAAAACCAGCGTCTTTGTGACAATCATTAAGAAAAAACCGAAGTCTTGGCATGCGCCAGTATCTGCTG
This sequence comes from Achromobacter sp. 2789STDY5608621, assembly GCF_001299375.1. Classification (NCBI taxonomy): domain Bacteria; kingdom Pseudomonadati; phylum Pseudomonadota; class Betaproteobacteria; order Burkholderiales; family Alcaligenaceae; genus Achromobacter; species Achromobacter sp. 2789STDY5608621. The sequence continues at coordinate 15,810 of NZ_CYTU01000054.1, forward strand.
CACCAGCGGATGGTGCTGCCCGCGGCGGTTGCGGATGCCGTAGATCTCCTCGTGCACGCTGTCGCAGCGCGCCAGCGGGCGCAGGCCGCGCAGCAGGCCGACGTCGTCGCCGCCCAGGCGGCTGAGCGGGAACACGCCCAGGCCGCGCGCGGCGAACACCGACATCAACGCGCTGTCCTCGAACTCGCCGACCACGTTGGGCCGCAGGCCCTGTTCATTGAACCACCGGTCCAGCGTCTGGCGCAGCACCGAGTGGCCGGTGGGCAGCAGCACCGGCAGGCGCTCCAGGCAGTGGGGGAAGTCCTGGCTGTCGGCCTTGCGCACCAGCCGCGCCGGGCCGTACCAGTCCACCGGCGAGGACACCAGCCGGTCGCTGGTCAGGCGCAGGTTGGGGTTGGCCGGCGCGCCCTGGCCGGCCAGCACCAGGTCCAGGTGGTGGCGCGCCAGTTCGCCCAGCAATTCCTCGACCTCGCCCTCGTGACAGGTCAGGCGCAGGTCCGGGGTGTCCAGCACCGGCCCCAGCAGCGCGTGGGCGGCCAGCTTGGAGATGCCGTCCGACAGGCCCACCGACAGCCGCATCACCGGCTTGGTGGCGGCGGCGCGGACCTCCTGCGGCAATTCCTGGCCGATCTGGAAGATTTCCTCGGCGCGGGCGAAGGCGGCCTGGCCGGCGTCGGTCAGGGCCACGCCGCGGCCGGCCGGGCGCAGCAGCTGGTGGCCCAGGTTCTTTTCCAGTTCGCGCACCTGGGCGCTGATGGTCTGGATGGCCATGTCGAGCCGCTCGGCGGCGCGCGAGAAGCCGCCTTCCTTGGCGACCATCCAGAAGTAGTACAGGTGGCGGTAATTGAGCATGGTGAGATTCACTTCGGTTTTTTCGAACCATAACTCACTTTCAGGCTGATTTCTCCATCGACCCGGGATCCGGATCATGAGGGCCTTCACACATCAGCGGGAACATCATGGAAGCCTTGCTCTCATTTCTACAAGCCGACTTCGCCGGCACGCCGGCCTGGAGCTGGCTGCTGTTCATCGGCATCGTCATCTCCCTGCTGGTCTTCGACCTGGGCGTGCTGCACAAGGAAGACCGCGAGATCGGCGTGCGCGAAAGCCTGCTGCTGTCGGCCGGTTACATCTCGGCCGCGTTGCTGTTCGGCGGCTGGGTCTGGTGGCAGATGGGCCCGTCCAGCGGCATGGCCTATTACACGGGCTTCCTGATCGAGAAATCGCTGTCGCTGGACAACGTCTTCGTGATCGCGCTGATCTTCAGCTTCTTCGCCATCCCGCGCCAGTTCCAGCACCGCGTACTGTTCTGGGGCATCCTGGGGGTGATCGTGCTGCGCGCCATCATGATCGGCCTGGGCGCCGCGCTGGTCAGCAACTTCGGCTGGTTGATGTATCTGTTCGGCGCTTTCCTCGTGTTCACTGGCATCAAGATGTGGATGATCGCCGACCAGGAGCCGGACATCGCCACCAACCCGATCCTGAAGTTCCTGAAGCGCCGCATGCGCGTCACGGAAGGCCTGCGCGGCAACGCCTTCTGGGTGCGCGAGCCGGATGCGGCCACGGGCAAGACGGTGCGCTGGGCCACGCCGCTGTTCCTGGCCCTGGTGCTGATCGAGTTCGTGGACCTGTTGTTCGCGGTGGACTCGGTGCCGGCGATCTTCGCCATCACCACCGACCCGTTCATCGTGTACACCAGCAACATCTTCGCGATCCTGGGCCTGCGCGCGCTGTACTTCGCGCTGGCGGCGATGATCCACCGCTTCCACTACCTGAAGTACGCGCTGTCGCTGGTGCTGGTGTTCATCGGCACGAAGATCTTCCTGGTCGGCTTCATCGGCAAGATTCCCGCCGTGGTGTCGCTGTCGGTGACCTTCGGCCTGATCGGCGGCGGGGTGCTGTTCTCGCTGTGGAAGACCCGCTCGGGGGCGTCGCAACCCGAGCTGAAGACGGAGTAAGCGCGTACGGCGCGTGTAAGGGGCCCGCCCATGGCGGGCCCTTTTTTCATCGCGGGGCCGCCTCGAGCGTGCGCAGGAAATCGGCGATGGCCGCGGCGGCGGCCTCGGGCGCGGCCTGCAACAGGCAGTGCGGCGCGTCGATCTCGACCCGGCGGGTCTGCGGCGCCAATTGCTCGACCAGCGCGGCGGCGGCGGGCGGCACCACGCGATCGTGGCGCGCCTGCAGATACAGCAGCGGCAGGCGCACGCCGGCAAACGCCGCGCGCTGGTCGGCGGCCATCACGGCCTGGAGGCGGGCCCGCATGACGGCGGGCGCCACCTGCGCGACGGCCCGGTCCAGCGCGGCGCGCAGCGCCGGCGTGCCGTGGGCGCCCAGCAACAGGTGATGCAGGACCGCGCGCGGCAGCAGCGTGACCGGCAGCCAGCTGGCCAGCGGCCGCGCCAGGCCAAGCCGCGGATGCGGCGCGCGCACGAACGAGGCGCACAGGATCAGGCCGCGCAGGTTCGGCGGCGGCGCGGCGGCGATGGCGGCGCCCAGGGGGCCAGAGAAGGATTCGGCCAGCAGCACGAAGGGCGCCTGCGCGGGCAGGGCCTGTCGCACGCGCTGTTCCAGCGCGGGGTAACCGAGCGGCTCGCGGACGGGATAGCGCAGCACCACGGGCGGCGGCGCGCAGGGCAGCGCGGACAGCAGCGGATCAAACAGCTCGCCGGTGCCGTCCATGCCGGGCAACAGGACCAGTTGCAGGGGCATTCATCAGGTTCCGATTGGGGATAGCCGCATTCTGACAGGGTGCCGGCATATTCAGTGGATATGGATAGGTAGCCCTATATATATTTGTCATATGGAATGGCGCGGCGTAGAGTGCGGAACGTACCCAGACCCACGCAAGGAGCCGTCATGACCTGGTCCGCCAAACAGTATTCCGCCTTTGAAAACGAACGCACCCGTCCGGTGCGCGATCTGGTCGCGGCATTGCCCAACGAGAACGTCGCGAGCGCCGTCGACCTGGGCTGCGGCCCCGGCAACTCCACCGAAGTGCTGGCCGCCCGCTATCCGCAGGCCGACGTGACCGGCATGGACAGTTCCGACGACATGGTGGTGGCGGCGCGCAAGCGCCTGCCGTCGATCGCGTTCGAACTGGCCGATATCGAGACCTGGAATCCGCCGCGCCAGTACGACGTGATCCTGGCCAACGCCGCGCTGCAGTGGGTGCCCGACCACGCGACCCTGTATCCGCGCCTGGTGGGCAAGCTGGCGCCGGGCGGCAGCCTGGCGGTGCAGACGCCGGACAACCTGGAAGAGCCGGCCCACAAGCTGGCGCGCCAGGTCGCCGCCGACGGCCCCTGGGCCGCCAAGATCGGCGACGTCAAGCATCCGCCGCGCCACAGCGCCGCCTGGTACTACGAACTGCTCAAGCCGCATTGCGACCGCCTGGACGTGTGGCGCACCACCTATCTGCACCCGCTGGCAGGCGCGCAGGCGGTGGTGGAATGGTTCAAGGGCACGGCCCTGCGGCCCTACCTGAACAAGCTGGACGCCGCCGAGCAGGCCGCGTTCCTGGCGCGCTACCAGGAAGAGATCGCGCGCGCCTATCCCGCGCTGGCGGACGGCACGGTGCTGCTGCCGTTCCCGCGCCTGTTCCTGGTGGCGGGGCCGAAGCGCTGACGCTCGCGCGCCTCAGGCGCCGTCGCGGCCGTCGGCCTTGCCGGCGAAATAGCGCGCCGGCGTCTGCCCCAGCGTCTTGCGGAACATGGTGATGAAGGCGCTGACCGATTCGTAGCCCAGGTCTTCGGCGGTGCGCTGCACCGACACGCCCGACGACAACCGCTGCAGCGCCATGACGATGTGCATCTGCTGGCGCCAGCGGCCGAAGCTCATGCCGACCTCCTGATGCACCAGGCGCGCCAGCGTGCGCTCGCTCATGGCCAGGCGCCGGCCCCATTCGGCCACCGTGCTGCGATCGGCCGGATCGGCGTGCAGGGCCGTGGCGATCTCGCGCAGGCGCGGGTGTTCCGACAGCGGCAGGTGCAACTGCTCGGTCGGCATCTGCGCCAACTGTTCGACCAGCACCGCGGCCAGCCGGCGGTTGGCCGGCTCGGCGGTGGCGGCCGGCGAAAGGTCGGCCAGGTGAATCATCAGCTCGCGCACCAACGGCGTGATCGCCAGGGTGCAGCACTGGCGCGGCAGGCCCGGGGTATCCGCCGGCACGAACAGGAAGCAGACCCGGCCGTTGTCGGTGACCCGGTTGCTGTGCGGCGTGCCGCCCGGAATCCAGACGCCGTAGCGCGGCGGCACCATCCACAGGCCCTGCGGCACCGTGCTGGTCACGGCGCCCTGCAGCGACAGCACCAGCTGGCCCATGCGGTGCCGGTGGGTGGGGGACTCGTGGCTGTTCCGGGCCGCGTCCACACGCATGGCGTAGGTCCATTGCGTGGGCATGTCGGGATCGAAATAGGGGCTGTGGGCTTCCGGCGGATACATGGGGTGGCCGTGGGGTGTCCCGGGTTGGCAGGATTTAGGGATATCTTGTCATTATCTCGAAATTCAGCAGCGATGGCATTGCCTAAGCTGTCGTCATGAATCCTTCCCAGCCTTCCCCCGCTTCCCGACGCCCCGTCCTCCTGATCGTGGGCATCCTCTTCATCGCCATGGCGCTGCGCGCGCCGGTCACCGGCGTGCCGCCGCTGGTCGGGCTGATCCGCGACCAGCTTGGCCTGTCGAACACCGCCGCCGGCATGCTGATCACGCTGCCGCTGCTGGCGTTCGCCGTGGTGTCGCTGGTGTCCGCCGGCATGGCGCGCCGCCATGGCCTGGAACGCACCCTGTTCTTCGCGCTGCTGCTGATCGGCGGCGGCATCGTGCTGCGCAGCCAGGGGCAGGCCTGGGCGCTGTATGCCGGCACCGCCGTCATCGGCTCGGGCATCGCCATCGGCAACGTGCTGCTGCCCAGCCTGCTCAAGCGCGATTTCCCGCAACGCCTGGCCGGCCTGACCTCGGCCTATGTGCTGACCATGAGCATCGCGGCCGGCGCCGCCTCGGCGCTGGCGGTGCCGCTGGCCAGCCTGGCCGGCGGCGACTGGCGCATCTCGACGCTGTGCATGCTGGTGATTCCGCTGGTCGGCGCGTTGCTGTGGCTGCCGCAACTGGCCAACCACACGCCGCCGGCGTCGTCGACCGCGCACGCGCCGCATGGCGGCCGCCTGTGGCATTCGCCGCTGGCCTGGCAGGTCACGTTGTACCTGGGCATCAATTCGTTCGTGTTCTACGTGGGGGTGAGCTGGCTGCCGGCGATCCTGCGCGACGCCGGCTACTCGGCCGAGCGCGCCGGCTCGCTGCATGGCCTGCTGCAACTGATGTCGGCCGGGCCGGCGCTGTTCCTGGCGCCGGTGGTGCGCCGCATGAAGGACCAGCGCGCCGCGGCGTTCTGCTCGGCGGCGGCCTCGCTGGTGGCGTTCAGCGGGCTGATCGTGGCGCCGGGCTGGGCCACGCTGTGGATCGTGCTGCTGGGCCTGGGCACCGGCGGCGGCATCATCCTGGGCCTGATGTTCGTGGGCCTGCGCGCCAGCCATGCGCAGCAGGCGGCCGCGTTGTCGGGCATGGCGCAATGCATCGGCTATCTGTTCGCGGCCAGCGGGCCGACGCTGGTCGGCGCCCTGCATGACCGCCTGGGCGGCTGGTCGGTGGCGCTGGGCCTGTGCGCCGGGCTATGCGTGGCGATGGCGGGCTGCGGCCTGCTGGCGGGCCGCAATATCCAGGTCGGTCAGTTCCGCGCGCACGCGGCCGAACCGCAACGCAAGGCGGGCTGAGGCGGCCCGTCCTCAGGGCGGCCCGGCCTGGCTGCGCCACAGGCGCACCAGCGTGTCGGGGGCCTGCGCCTCGGGCACGTCGAACGCGAGGCTGGCGCTGTCGCCGCTGGCCGGATCGCGGAACACCACTTCCACATGAAAGTAGCGCTGGTCGCCGCCCTGCGCGGCGCAGTCCGGGTTCGCCAGCGGCGCGGTGCGGCGCAGGGCGTCGCCGACTTCCTGGCGCAGGTCCGGCGGGCAATCGGTCAGGTCGATGCTGCGGGTGCGCGCCAGGCCGGGCAGGTACGCCAGCCCGCCTTCGCGCGTCAGGCTGACGCGCAGCGTGAGTTCGAGCGGCGGCAGCGCGATCATGGCTGTATGCCCACCGCCGCCCAGGCGCCGGCCACGGCCTTGTGCGCGGCATCGCCGCGTACGCTGCGCGCCACGTCGAGCGTCAGGCGCGCGAAGGCGGCGAAGTCGGCGTCGTGGCGCAGCCGCTTGTCGCGCAGCGTGTCGTACCAGATGCGGCCGGCGACTTCCCAGGCCGGGCCGTCGAGCGCGGTGGCGGCCAGATAGAAGGCGCGGTTGGGAATGCCCGAGTTGATGTGCACGCCGCCGTTGTCCTGCGGCGTGTCGACATAGGCGCTCATGTGCGCCGGCTGCGGATCCTTGCCCAGCACCGGATCGTCATAGGCGCTGCCGGGCTCGGCCATCGAGCGCAGCGCGCGCGCCTTGACCTTGGGCAGGAACAGGCCCTGGCCCACCAGCCAGTCGGCCTCGCGCGCGCTCTGGCCCAGCGCGTATTGCTTGACCAGCGCGCCGAACACGTCGCACAGCGATTCGTTCAGCGCGCCCGACTGGCCCTGGTAGGCCAGCGCCGCCTCGCTGTCGATGACGCCGTGGGTCAGTTCATGGCCGATGATGTCGACCGCCACGGTGAAGCGGTTGAAGATCTCGCCATCGCCATCGCCGAACACCATCTGCGAGCCGTTCCAGAAGGCGTTGTCGTAGTCTTCGCCGTAATGCACGGTGCCCACCAGGGGCAGGCCGGCGCCGTCGATCGAGTCGCGCTGGTAGACGTCGTGGAACAGCTTGTAGGTCGCGCCCAGGTGCGCATAGGCCTCATCGACCGCGGCGTCGCCGCTGGCCTTGGCGCCTTCGGCGCGCACCAGCTTGCCGGGCAGCGTGGTGGTGTTGCCGGCGTCATGCAACGCGCGTTGCGGCGTGCCGGGCTCGCCCTGCCGGCGCGGCGCCGCCACTTGCGAGCGCGGCGGCTGCGCCGCCATTTCACGCAGGCCGCGCTGCTGCTGGTCGATGATGAGGGTCTTGACCGCCGGCATGCTGACCCGCGCGTCGGCGTGCTGCGCCAGGCGGTCCAGGACGTAGGGCGGAATCACGCCGATCAGGGGCGTGGACGCGGAAGGGCGTGGCATTGTCGGTCTCCATTCGAGGACATTGCGGACGCGGCGCGCGGGCCGTACCCGAAGGCAGGCTTTACGGTAGCAGATGGGTCGCGCGCGGGGGCGTAACAGGATGCGGCGTGATGCTAGAGCCTGTTCACGCTACAAGGAGCCTCGGGCAGGCCCTGGAACGATAAGCACGCGGCGCCGCCTCGACGCCCGCGATCCGATCCGTTATCTTCAGCGCGTTGCGCCACCGCCGCTTTCATTTCGAGACACCGCATGTCCGCCGCCGATTACCGCATCCGCCATCTCGCGCTGACCGATACCCATATCCTGCTGACGCTGGCCGACGGCCGCGAGCTGCGCGAGCCGATCCGGCGGCACATCCGGCTGGAGAAAGGCAGCCCGGCCGAGCGCGCGCAATGGCAGCTGGTGGACGACGACCATGGCGTGGTCTGGCCCGGCCTGCTCGCGCCGTCGCCCGAAGGCATGCTGAACGTGCGCGACCTGCTGTGGGACGCGCACTACGAGAAGGCGCTGGCCGCGTTGCAGGCCGCCGGCTGGCAACTGGACAGCCTGCCGCAGCGCGAGCAGGAACTGGTCGCGTTGTGGCGCATGGAAGCCGACATCAACAACGGCGGCTTCATGCAGTTTCTGTGCAACTGGGGCGACCCGACCTGCCAGTTGGCGCTGCTCGCGCTCAGGAAGATCGGCGCCGAGCGCACGCTGGCCATCGTGGCGGCCATGCGCGGCCTGATCGATCGCTTCGAGGCCGCGCCCGAGGTCATCGAACTCAACGACATCTATGGCGCGATGACCGAGGCCGAGCAGGCGCGCCTGCAGGAGCTGGACGAGGCCTACTTCGAATACCCGGACAACCTGGCCCGCCTGGGGCTTGCCTGCTACGACGCCGGCGAAAGGCCCTAGCCGGCCGGCCTGGCGCGCATCGCCTGTCCCAGCGCGCGCAGGCCGGCGGCCAGCGGCGGCGTCCATGGGCGGGCGATGTTGAGCCGCAGGCAGTTGCCGTACTTCCCCGACGCCGAGAACAGGGCGCCTGGCGTGTAGGAAATGCCCTGCCGCACCGCCGTGCGCAGCAGCGACAGCGTGTCGATGGGCTCTGGCAGTTCCAGCCACAGCCACCAGCCGCCCTCGGGGCCGCTCACCCGGGTGCCGGCGGGGAAATGCTGGCGCACGCTGTCGCGCGCGGGCGGCACCACGGCGGCCAGCCGGGTGCGCAGCTTGCGCAGGTGGGCGGGCAGCTTGCCGCTCTTCATGTAGTCCGCCAGCACCTGCTGCTCCAGCAGCGGCGCGGCCAGGGAGTTGCTGACCTTCAGCGATTCCAGCTGCCGGTGGCGCTTGCCGCCCAGCACCCAGCCCAGCCGGAAGGCGGGCGCCATGCTCTTGCCGCATGAGCCGCAGTAGATCACCCGGCCGTCGCGGTCCCAGGCCTTGATGGCTGGCGGGCGCTCGGTCTTGTGGCCCAGGTCGCCGAAGGCGTCGTCCTCGATCACGGTCAGGTCGTGGCGTTGCGCGATCTTCAGCAGGCGCTGCTTGGCGGCGTCGGGCATGCAGTCGCCCAGCGGGTTCTGGAACGTCGGCATGACGACCACGGCGCGCACGTCGGGCTGGTGCTCCAGCGCGTATTCCAGCGCCTCCAGGCTCAGCCCCTGGCCGGGCACGCAAGGGACCTCCAGCGCGCGCATGCCGAGGTGCTCGATGGCCTGCAGCAAGCCGAAGTACACCGGCGATTCCACGATGATGGTGTCGCCCGGCCGCGCCGCCGACCGCAGGGCGATCTGCATGGCCTCGGTGGCGCCATTGGTGATCAGCAGATCGTCGGGGCCGGCGTCGATGCCGCACGTGGCCAGGTGCGCCAGCAGTTCGGTCTTGAAGGCCGGCAGGCCGGTGCCCGACGGATAGGCGCCCAGCGCCAGCGGCTGCTGGCGCAACTGGCGCTGGGCGATGCGGGCCAGGGCGTCGCATGGATACCATTCCGGCGCCGCGCTGGCCAGGTGCAACGCCAGCGGCAGCGGCTGCGCGGTCAGGGCGTAGAGCTGCGTCATGCGGTGCTGCAGAGAGGCCAGGCGGTCGTATTCCACGCCGGCCGGCGGCGCGGCGGGGGCGGCGGGCCGGGTCGGACGCAGCGCCTTCCAGTCGGCCACATAGGTGCCGGACTTGTAGCGCGCCTCGGCATAGCCGTCGCGCTCCAGCTGCCGGTAGCAGCGCACGGCGGTGGCGACGCTGACCGCGTGCTCGGCCGCCAGTTCGCGCACCGAGGGCAGGCGCTCGCCCACTGTGTATTCCGAGGCATGGATGGCGGTTTTCAGGCGGGCCGCGAGCCGGGCATAACTGTGCTGCATGACAGATGCGGAAAATGGATATCTGTACAGCATAGCCCGCCGTCGCCCTGTCGCCGCCGGGAGCGCCGGCCGGGAGGCATGATGGGCCTTTCCCCGCTACTTCACCCCCTTCGAAGGCGCATGCCATGCACGCAGCAAATTTCACCCTGTCCCGTTACCTTGAACGCATCGGTCACGCCGGCGACCTCCGCGCCGACAGCGCCACGCTGGCCGCGCTGATGCGCCGCCAGTTGTTCAGCGTGCCGTTCGAGAACCTGGACGTGCAGGCCGGCCGCGTCGTCTCGCTGGCGCCCGAGGACATCGTCGACAAGATCCTGGCCCGTGGACGCGGCGGCTATTGCTACGAGGTCAACGGCCTGTTCGCGATGGCCCTGCAGGCCCTGGGCATTCCCTATCGCTTCGTCGCGGCCCGGCCCATGTTCTATCCCGTCAGGCGGCCGAAGACGCACATGGCGTTGGTGGCACGGGTCGAGGGCGCCGACTGGCTGTGCGATCTGGGCTTCGGCAGCTATGGCATCCGGGCGCCGCTCAATCTGGCCGATCTGGACCGCGAGGTGCGCCAGGACATGGATGCCTTCAGGCTGAGCCGCGCCGAGGGCGGCGAGTATCTGCTGCAGGCGCGCGCGGCCGGCCAGTGGCAGAACCAATATGGATTCGACCTGTCGCCGCAGGAGTGGATCGATTTCGCGCCGGCCAACTACCTGAACTCGACCCACCCCGATGCCATCTTCGTGCAGAAGCGCGTGGTGGTGCTGCATGCCGAGTCCGGCCGCAGCATCCTGGTCGGCAATACGCTGAAGGTGGTGGCGGCCGATGCCGTCACGGAAACCCTGCTGGACGATGCCGCGGCGGTCGCGGCGCTGCGTCAACGCTTCGGGCTCGATCCGCGCGCCGAGGAGCGCGCGGCGTAGCGCCGCGCCGCCTCAATCGAAGACGCCCGCCAGCACGTCGGCGACCACGCCGCTGGCGATGGCGATCAGGATCAGGTCGTTGCCCGCCACGCGCCATTCGTAGCCGGCATGCACCGGCAGCCGGGCCAGCATCGGGCCCGGCACCATCTTCTTGGCGATGCCGGGGGGCAGCGGCTTGCCGCGCGCCAGGTTCTTGCGGATGCCCGGCGGCAGGGAGCCATAGCCGGTGGCGCCGGCCTGCACCGCGTAGCCGCGGGCGGTCGAGATGCTGATGCCGGCGGTGGTCAGGGTGACGTTGATGCCGGCGTCGTCGTCCCGGCCCTTGTTCTTGCCGTTGCCTTGCCCGGCATGGTCCGGTTTTCCCCGGTTCTCCGGCGGCGCCGACCAGGCGGGCTGGATAATGGCGGTACAGGCCGCGACGGCCATGAGAGCGGCGAAATGACGGCGCATGATGCGATCCCTGAATTGCGGTGCGGCCAGCGTATCGTATCGCTGGAACGCGCACTGTCTCCGTTGGCAAGCGGTTTTTCTCATTGCAACAACCGTAACCTTGCAGCGCGCTGACTCAAGCTAGAATCGCTCGCTTCTATTCCGGGGGGGAATGCCAGATGCGATATTTCCTGATCTTGGTGGGGGCGGCCGTGGTCGCCTATTTGCTTGCGCGCGGCATCGCCGCCGTGCTCTCGGATCGTAAACGCAACAAATCAGAAAGGGACTGAAAAGTGAAGCCGACCGACCTCCAGATCGTCAAGTCCGTCAAGCCGCGCAGCCTCAAGGTGGGCATCATCACGGGCGTGCTGTTCGTGCTGATCCTGTGCCTGGCGTTCGGTTCGTGGTTCCAGGTGGACCAGGGCGAACGCGGCGTGGTGCTGCGCAACGGCAAGCTGGTGCGCGTGTCCGAACCGGGCCTGGATTTCAAGACGCCGTTCATCGACAACGTGATGACGGTGTCGGTGCGCGACCACACCTTCGTGTTCGAGAAGCTCGAAGCCTACAGCTATGACCAGCAGCCCGCCACGCTGCGCGTGTCGGTCACGTACCGCGTGCCGGCCGAGCATGTCGCCGAGCTGTACTCCGAATACGGCACCATCAACAACCTGCAGATGCGCGTGCTCGAGCGCAAGACCCCTGACGCGGTCAAGAACGTGTTCGGCCAGTACACCGCCGTGCGCGCCATCCAGGAACGCCAGAAGCTGGGCCTGGACGTGAACAACGCCGTGCTCAAGACCATGGAAGGCGCGCCGGTGCAGGTGGTGGGCGTGCAGATCGAGGAAGTCGGTTTCTCGCAGGCCTACGAGCACTCGATCGAACAGCGCATGCTGGCGCAGGTGCAGATCGAGACCACCCGCCAGCAGAAGGAAACGGCGATGATCAACGCCGAGATCCAGGTGGTCAAGGCCAAGGCCGAAGCCGATGCGCGCCGCCAGCAGTTCACCGCCGAGGCCGACGGCATCCGCATGCGCGGCGACGCCGAGGCGGCGGCGATCCGCGCCAAGGCCGAAGCGCTGGCCGCCAACACCAACCTGGTCAGCCTGAACGCGGTCGAGAAGTGGGACGGCGTGCTGCCGTCCACGCAGGTGCCGGGCGCGGCCCTGCCGTTCATCGGCATCAAATAGCGGCGGCGCTGTCGCTGTGCGCGGCGGCCGGCATGCGCCGCCGCGCGAATTCCACCAGATGCTCGCCTGACAGCGCCTTGCTGTAGAACCAGCCCTGCACGACGATCTCGGCGCTGGATTCGAGCGCGGCGAGCTGCTCCTGGGTTTCCACCCCTTCGACGATGATCTGCAGGTCCAGCGCCTCGCAGAAGCGCAGCAGGCCGCTCATGACCTGGGCGCCGCGCGCGCTGCTCTGGGCCAGCACGAAGCTGCGGTCGATCTTGACCGCGTCGATCTCGAACTGGTGCAGGTAGCTCAGCGCCGAGTAGCCGGTGCCGAAATCGTCGATATACACCTTGCAGCCGATGCCGTGCAGGCGGTCGAACGCCGTGTGCAGCGCCTGCGCGTCCTCGACCAGCGCGTCCTCGGTCAGCTCCACCGACACCTGGCCCTGGGCCTGTTCCAGCACCTTGACGAGCTTGTCCAGATACGACTCCGAGGTCAGCGTGCCGCTGGTGACGTTGACGGTCAGGGGCAGGGTGAAGCCGGCCTTGCGCCAGGCCAGGCATTGCAGCACCGCCTGCTTGGCCACCCACAGGTCCACTTCGCGCATCAGGTCGGCCTGCGCCAGCCAGCGCAGGAATTCCAGCGGCGCCTGCTGCGTGCCTTCCGGACCGGTGGCGCGCAGCAGCGCCTCGCAGCCGGTGCAGCGGCCGCTGCGCAGCGAGACCTGCGGCTGGTATTCGAGATAGAAGTCGTATTCGCTGATGGTGCGGATGCGCGAGATCTCGGCGCTGCGGCGGGCGCGGTTGGTGTAGGTCGAGACGACCGGGTCGTGCGCGAACAGCAGCGATTCCTCCTGCAGGCGCGGGAAGGTGGTGTCGAGCGACTTGAAGTAGACGGTGGCGTCGGCCTTGCGCTGGCGTTCCAGCGCGACCACGAAGGGCGCGTAGAGGCAGGCCCCCAGCGCGATCAGCACCACCTGCAGCACCACGCCGCCCAGGTGGCCGCCCGCGCTGAGATAGGCGTTGAGCAGCACCGGCGAGGTCAGCGGCAACGTGACCGAGGCGGGCGGGATCCAGCCCAGCTGCACCACCGCCAGCGCCACCAGCGCGTTGCAGACCGGCGCCAGCACGAACGGGATCAGCAGCCGCGGATTCAGGATCAGCGGCAGGCCGAACAGCAGGATCTCGTTGACGTTCAGCAGCGATACCGGAATGCTGGCCAGCGCCAGCAGCCGCAGCGACTCGCTGCGCGAGAACACCAGGATGGCGGCCACCAGCGACAGCGTCGCCCCGGCGCCGCCAATGAACACGAAGGCGCCGAGCAGGCTGCCATTCAGCGCGTACATGCCCTCGTGGCCGGCGGCGATGCTGGCCGCGTTCAGGGCGGTGGCCTGGTCCAGCACATCGATGACGGGCGCCATCGCGTGATAGCCATGGATGCCGAAGAACCAGAAGATCGAGTTCAGCGCGGCCGTCATCGGGCCGGTGGTGAAGGGGCTGTCGAGCGAGGCCAGGTCGAGCGGGATGTCGAACTGCGCCACGCCGGGAATCCGTATCAGCGCGCTGACCGCGAGCGCCACCGCGCCGGCGGTCAGCAACCCCGGTATCACCATGTTCAGGGTGCCGCGCACGTTTTCGCCGATCAGGCCGTCGGGCGCCAGCCGCGTCCAGCGGCGCCGGTGCAGCCAGGCCAGCAGCGGCAGGCTGCCCAGCGGCAGCAGGATGGAGATGCTCAGGATCAGGGTGGCGGCCGCGTGCGGGTAGGGCGCCAGCAGGCCCTCGGCGATCACCACGTACGACAGGCACAGGAACGCCGCCGGCAGATTGGGCACGCGGTGGCGGATCGACAGCATGTAGCCGACCGAGGTGCTGACCAGCATCGGCATGACGCTGTTGAGCTTGGCATGCACCGCGGCCAGTTCCTGCACCACCGTCGAGGACAGGCCGAGCTGCCCGGCCACCACCGACAGCACCAGGAACAGCGCCGACACGAGCAGGCATGGCATCGTCCAGAGCAGTCCTTCGCGGATGGCGCGCAGCGCGCTTGCGCTGGCCAGGGCCGCCAACCGATCTTTCGGATAGCGCATGAAGCTCGATGTCGGCATACCGGTCGCCCTCAGAAGCCCGCTACCGAGGGCGGGCTGGCCCGGGACGCGGCTGCGTCGCCGGACCCGGTTTGTAAGAATCCTTTGCCGCATCCTAGCGCCTCAGTTCCCGACTTAGCAATCGCGTTGCCGAAAAAGCTTAGGGATTCCCCTCTGTCAAGAATTGAAAAGCGGGCGCATCGTGCACGTATCGGGAGAAGGCGGCGCGCTACCATCGGGCGCAAGCCCCTGTTTGGCGGGAGCCGCGGTTTCAGGACAGGCTATACCGAGAGGGAGACACGATGTCGCAGTTGGAGTGGGTGCCCGGCGACAAGACGCCGGAACGGCAGGGCTATTACGAGACGCGGCTGGACACCGGGGACACCGCGATCACGCTGTACAGCGTGCTGGGCTGGATGCCGGTCAAGGCGCCGGGCAGCATGGTCAGCTGGCGCGCGCTGCCGCCGGCCGCCGAGCGGCAGGAGGCCGAACGGCACATCCAGGAATTGCGGGCGGCGCAGAGCCACGTGCCGATGGATTACTAGCGGGGCGGCGGGCAGGCAAGGGCGGCGTGGCCTTGCGGTAATGAGAATTGTTTGTAAAATCCGCAGCGTCGCCACACTACGCCACCGGATCGTTCCATGTCCCGCCCCGCCTCGACCCGCCCCGGATGGCTCGCCTGCTATGACGAGCTGATCGGCGCCTGGAGCCGCCGCTCGGGCAACCGGCACGATGCCGAAGACGCCGCCCACGACGCGGTCGAGCATCTGCTGAAGGCGGATGGCAGCGTGGCGGCCAAGGCCCGCGGCTATCTGTTCCAGGTCGCCGGGCATCGCCTGATCGACCGCTGGCGCCGCCAGCGGCGCGAGCAGCACGTGCCGCTGGACGAACTGGACGAGCATGACCAGCCCGCGCAGACCGATCCCGAAGCGCCGCTGCGCGCGGCGCGGCTGGCCGACGATCTGGCGCGGGTGCTGGGCGAGCTGCCGCCCAAGTGCCGCCAGGCATTCGTGTTGAACCGGATCGAGGGCTGGACCCAGGCCGAGGTGGCCACCTATATGGGCCTGTCCAAGAATATGATTGAACGCTATGTCATGCGAGCGATCGAACACGTGCGGGAGCGCCTGCACGAGCACAATCCATGACGCAGTTTTCCTTCAATCCATGTCCACGCTTCTGCGTGGACGGCAGCCGACGATGACCGAGTCCTTTTACCGTGACGCCGACGACCCGAGCCAGCCCGCCACCGCCGCCTGGTGGTTTGCCCGCTGGCATTCGGGCGACATGACGCGCCGCGAGCGCCGCGCCTTCGCGCGCTGGCGCCGCGAGCAGCCGGACGCGGCGCGCGAATTCGACCGGATGCAGCAATTGGGCAAGGCGGCCGAACAGCTGCCACAAGACCAGGTGCGGGCGCTGCTGGGCGGCGCCGTGCCGGCGCGCCCATCGCGCCGCCGCGTCGCGATGCCGCTGCGCGTGGGCATCGCCTGCGCGGCGCTGGCGCTGGTCGCGCTGGCCGGCTGGTGGAGCCTGCCGGGCGAGGCGCCCACCTTCACCACCGTGGTCGGCGCCGACCGCGGCGAACGCAAGCAGGTCACGTTGCCCGACGGCTCCGTGCTCGACATCAACGGCAATACGCTGGCCGAGGTCAAGTTCTACGCGGGCCGCCGCGAGATCGAACTGCAGGGCGGCGAAATCCTCTTCAGCGTCAGCCCGGAGGCCGAGCGCCCCTTCATCGTGCGCGCCGGCAGCGGCGACGTGCGCGTGACCGGCACCGTGTTCGACGTGCGGCGCGACGAGGACGTGGTGACCGTGCTGGTGCGGTCCGGCACGGTGGAAGTCACCGGCGGCCATTGGTGGAATCTCGGCCTGGCGGTGCTGCGCGGCGGACACGGCATCCGCGTGCCCGGCAGCGGCGCCATCGGCGTGCCGGCGCCCACCGATGTCGATACGGCGTTGGCCTGGCAGACGGGCCGGGTGGTGTTCAGGAATGCACCGCTGGCCGAGGTGGTCAGCGAAATGAACCGCTACCTGGCCACGCCCTTGCGCCTGGCCGACAGCAAGACCGGGCGCTTGCGCGTCTCGGCCTCGTTCAGCCTGGATCGTCCCGAGGCCCTGCTGGAAGCGCTGCCGGCGGTGGCGCCGGTGAAGCTGGCGCCGGCGGCGGACGGCGCCATCGACATCTCGGCGCGCTAGGCGCGTGCGCCGTTACAAAATAATCAGGCCCGGCATTCAGGTTTTTTCGCAGCGGCATCGTTCTACCCAGGAAGGCGCGTCGCGCCGCGTCCCCCCGAAGGGACTTTCCTGTCCATCGTCGAACCGAAACCGCTGCTGACCGTGAATGCTTCTTCCAGGCGCCGCCCGCGCGCCACGCACCGCTTTACCCTTTTCTCCCTGATGCTGTCGCTGGCCATGGCGGCCGGCGCCTGCGGCGCGGCCCAGGCCCAGCCGCAGACGCCCGCGGTCGCCGTCGACATCGCCCCGATGCCGCTGGGCGACGCCCTGTTGCAATGGGCCGCGCAGACTCGTCAGCGCGTGTTCTACGCGCCCGAGCTGGTGGCCGGTCTGCGCTCGCCGGGCCTGCGCATGAGCGGCAGTCCGGAGCAATCGCTGGCCCGCCTGTTGCAGGGGACCGGCGTGGCTTATCGCTGGCAGGGCGACAGCATCGTGCTGACGCGCGAGGGCGAGGAGGTGGCCAGCCTGTCGCCCGTGAAGGTGCTGGGCGCCGGCGATCCCGCGGTGACCGAGGGATCGGGCTCCTACACCACGCCGGCCACCTCGGCGGCCACCGGGCTGGCGCTGTCGCTGCGCGAAACGCCGCAGTCCGTCACGGTGGTGACGCGCCAGCGCATCGAGGACCAGAACCTGCGTTCGCTCGACGAGGTGATGGGCAACGTGGTGGGCGTGCAGGTGGTGGCCGAGGACAGCGACCGCACCGACTTCTGGTCGCGCGGCTTCTACATCGACAGCCTGCAATACGATGGCGTTCCCACCACGATCGGCCTGTCGATGTATGGCGAGTCGGACAATGATTCCATCATCTACGACCGCATCGAGGTGGTGCGCGGCGCCACCGGCCTGATGACCGGCGCGGGCAATCCGTCGGCCTCGATCAACCTGGTGCGCAAGCATGCCAACAGCCGCGAATTCACCGGTTCCGTCAACGTCGGCGCCGGCTCGTGGAACCAGTTCCGCAGTTCGCTCGACCTGAGCACGCCGCTGAACCAGGCGGGCACGGTGCGCGCGCGCATGGTGGCGCTATACCAGAACAAGGATTCCTACATCGATCTGTATCACGCCGACAAGAAGGTGTTCTACGGCGTGATCGATGCCGACCTGACGCCGTCGACCACGCTCAGCGTCGGCATGGACTCGCAGGACAAGCGGCCGCGCGGCACCACCTGGGGCAGCCTGCCGGTGGTGTTCAGCGACGGCACGCCCACCGACTGGCGCCGCTCCAAGACCACCGCGGCGGACTGGACCTATTGGCACACCACGCAGCGCACCACGTTCGCCTCGCTCACGCACCGGTTCGACAACGACTGGGAGGCGAAGGCCGACTGGTCGTTGCGCAAGAGCAAGTACGACGCCAAGCTGCTGTACCTGTACGGCCAGCCCGACCGGGAAACCGGCGCCGGCCTGGGCGCGTTGCCCGGCTACTGGAATTCCTACGCGCAGCAGACCGCGCTGAACCTGCAGGTCAAGGGGCCGTTCCAATTGCTGGGGCGTCGCCATGAGCTGGTGCTGGGCGCGATGCGCAGCCGCTACAGCGAGGATTTCTACAGCTACGGCCGCGCCGGCGCCATGCCGGACACGGGATCGTTCTACGATTGGGATGGCAAGTATCCGCAGCCCGACTGGACCACCTCGACGCTGCGCGACACCGTGACGCATCAGCGCGGCGCCTATGCCGCGGCGCGCTGGTCGCTGAACGACAGCCTGACCCTCATCACCGGCGGCCGCTACGCGACCTGGCAATCGCGCTCCCCGACGCGCGACCAGAAGGACTCGCGCCTGATTCCCTACGCCGGTCTGGTGTACGACATCAACAGCACCTACTCGGCCTACGTCAGCTACACCGACATCTTCCAGCCGCAGGACTATCGCGACCGCAACGGCAATTACCTGGATCCGGTCGAGGGGCAGAACTACGAAGTGGGCGTCAAGGGCGAGTACCTGGACGGCAGGCTCAACGCATCGCTGGCGCTGTTCAAGGTCAAGGAAAGCAAGACGGGCGTGCCGGACGCCGGCTACATCGTGCCGGGATCGACCGACAGCGCCTACAAGACCGCCGACGGCGTGACCACGCGCGGCATCGAGATGGAAGTGACCGGCCAGATGGCGCCGGGCTGGAACGCCACGCTGGGCGGCACGTACTACACCAGCCGCGACGTGCATGGCGTATCGGTCAACACCGAACGCCCGCGCGCCACGGCGATGCTGTTCACGACCTATCGCCTGCCGGGCGCGTGGAGCAAGCTGACCCTGGGCGGCGGCGTCAATTGGCAGATCAGCACCTACACCAACGTGGAGCTGGACGAAGGCAGCGTCACCGCCAAGCAGAAGGCCTACGCGCTGTTCAACCTGATGGCGCGCTACGACTTCAATTCCCGCCTGTCGGCGCAATTGAACGTGAACAACCTGTTCGACAAGAAGTACTACCTGGGCGGCGTGGCCAACCAGGTCTACTACGGCGAGCCGCGCAGCGTGTTCCTGAACCTCAAGGCGACGTTCTAGCGTCCCGAGCCGCGGCCCGCGCCCGCGCGCGGGCCACGCCGGACGCGGCGCGTCCGCCGGCCTCAGGCCTGCTGGCGGGGCGCCGCCAGCACGATCTCGC
>NZ_CYTU01000055.1:0-34047 GCF_001299375.1 Achromobacter sp. 2789STDY5608621
CAAGGTGCGATTGCCGGAATCGGACGCCCCAAGCAGCGCGCAGGTTTCACCGGGATGGATCTCGAGCGTCATGTCGGCAGCACATTTAGGAGGTGACGGCCCATGCGAAGGGCATCGCTGAGATAGCCGATTTAGATGAGAGGATCGTCCGACGAATTCACCTGGCACCGCATCAGTGACAACATCCAGAATCGACTTGGATATTTTGAACAACGACTTACCGTCAAATCAACGACAAATCGCCGCCCATTGCAATTTTCTTAGTCGTTGTAATACACCACCATCGTGGCAAGGATGTAGCGAGGATATGGCCCGATCCCTGTACCAGTATATTTCACGTGGAACGGCTTATCGGCAAGCTTTCCATTAAAATACTGCGATATTTGCCCGTTATTGGATAGAGGAATGCAATCAAACGGACCGTTATAGCAAACCTGCATCGATACGCTTGCCTGGCTACTATCCTGAAGCTGAACTTGCACACCCTTGATTGTTTTCCCCACTGGCGAAACAAGGAAATTGCTGGGTTGATACACAACCGTGGCGGCTCCTCCTCTTCTCGACACATAGTCGCCACTCTTATAGGTGGACCACACGAAATCACCGGCAAATGCGCTGCCGGAGAACAAAAGCGAAGTAATAACCAATGCACGCAGCAATGGGATTTTCATGGTATCTCTCCAAGGCTAGGTATGAAACTACGCATCAATCACCGATTGATGCCCCCCCTTAGATGACTTGCTTTCAGCTTGACAACATACGGGGTGGACAGGTTGACAACCTGCACATCAATTTGAACGCAGCAACGGCGTCGTTTATTGCTATTTTGGGAACACGCGTTACCGTATCGGTCAGAAAAATATGGTTTTTACCCTAGCCATAAAAAGCTATGGTCAGCCGAATACCCACGAAGCGCTACGCCAAGCGGGGTTCGGGCTGACCATCTCATTAGGCTCGACAAATCCCTCTGCCGACGCCTTTCCGAAAAATGCGACGTGCGCATTTTTCGGAAGAACCTGATCTACACCCGGCGACCTGCGGGTTTCGACTTATGGTTCACTTTCCCATACAGCAGGTCCATCAGCTGATGCTGCCTGTCTCGCTCCATATCATGTGTTCTCTGTTGCAGCCTGTTGTGCGAAAACCCATCCTTCATTTTTGTCAACATCGCGACATCCGATTCGTCTGAAGTAGCATGACTACGGGTAAACAACTCACCGTGCTGCCGTTCGACCGGGTTAGCACGCCCCCCCCATTGCATGGACTCCACCCTCTCGCGAAACGTGACACTGAATCCGAACTTATAAGCAAAATCATCCGGCTGAGACAGAATCAATTTTCCGATCTTCTTATAGATATCCAGCGCTGAGCTGCCCTTGTTCCTTTCGGCCTTATACATGGATTTCAACTGCGCAACGAACGTATCCGATTGCCGCCTATCGACAATTTCACTTTCTGGGGTAACCGGAATCCTCGTAGTCGCATAGTAAATCTGGCCACCATCTGCAGTAAGCTCACTGCAATCGCATCCTGGCGAATATTGACTGTTAAAAACCATAATATCCAGTTCCTCGAGCCGCTCGCTTTCCGTATAGTTCCTGGTGAAGCGCGCCAGCTCAGCCGGTGTCCAGCACGCCAGCAAGCTAAGATCCGCATCCTCATCTTCGGTCTCCTGGCTTGACAGCGCCACCGCCTTATCAGACAAGGCCACAGTCTTCGATGACGGAGGGCTTTCGAGATATTTTTTCTCCGCAGAACCCATGACTTCGGTGAAATGGGGTTTCCCATTCGCGTCGTTAGTGAGCCGGGCCGACGAATAGTAGCAACCGAGCGGGTCGCTCGGACCAGACAACGTTGAATTGGATACTTGCACAAGCAGCTCCTGATTGATTCAGACCATTGATGCCATCGGCATCTCGCCCAAAGACGGTACAAATGGCAGGGAATTGGGTCTTTCCAATCTAGAGCAGTTCGTGACCTAGCATGTTGCCTTATTGGAAACGTGCTGGACCGAAAAGGTAATGCATGGGCTCCCAACTCGAAGGCAATGACCGCCGACGACCGGTCGAGCATGGCCAAGCAAGGTGCGATTGCCGGAATCGGACGCCCCAAGCAGCGCGCAGGTTTCACCGGGATGGATCTCGAGCGTCATGTCGCACAGTACGCTTAAGGATTGATCGCCCATGCAATAGACATGACTGAGATGTCTGATTTGAATAAGCGGATCACCCGACGTCTCTGGAATCCGCATCAGTCATATAGTCAAGAACAGGCTCGAATAGATTTATAGCGACTTATCGTCGGATCCACGATAATTCGCTACCCAAGGATTTAGTTAATCGCTGTAATAAACCACCATCGTGGCAAGGATATAACGCGGATACGGCCCAACGCCGGTACCTGTATATGTCACCGTAAATGGCTTATCTGCTGGCTTACCGTTAAAAGCTTTGGAGATTTGCCCATCATAGGACAACGAGACACAATCAAGCGGGCCGTTGTAGCAAGCCCGCATCGACACGTTTGCCTGGGGACTATCTTGAAGCTGGATTTGCACGCCGGTGATTGTCTTTCCAGCTGGGGAAATTAGAAAATTACTAGGTTGGTACACAACCGTGGCGGTTCCTCCTCTTCTTGATACGTAGTCGCCACTCTTATATGTTGACCATACATAATCACCAGCAAACGCGGTGCCCGAAAACAAAATTGACGTAATCACCAAAACACGCAACAACCGAACTTTCATAAAATATCTCCTGAGGTATGTGAGCTACGTATCAATCAGCAACTTATGCCGACTTCACCATGACACGACTTATGCTTCGAGAGCTTGTTCAACAGGCAGGGTGAGAAAATTGACGGCCCACATCTCAATTTGAGCTCAACAACGACCACATATATTGCAATTTTTAGAACACACATGACCAAATCGGTCAGACAAAAATCACCCGAATAGTGGCGAAAAAAATACTCGATAAAACTCATCGAGTATTATTCCTAACGGAGCACTCCCCCGAAAGGCGTTCCAGGGTAAGTATTCCAGATTGATGACCTACGCCCGGTGACCTGACGCAGGTTTCATCATAGGGTTTCCCATTCCGTACAGCAGGTTCATCAGGACATACTGCCTATCCTGCTTGAGATGATCTGCCTTCTGCAGCAAAGCATTGCGCGAAAGTCCGGCCTTCATCTGCATCAACTTTTTTTCAATCTTTGGCTCGCCAGCATGGTCAAACTTAGGGGAAAGCGAATGGCTACGTCCTTCAGGTGAGTTGCCATACGCCTCTAGTTGAGACATAGCATCCAATCTCTCGCGAAATTTCACCGTGAGTCCAAATTTGTCGGCAAAGCCGTCCGGCTGAGACAAGATCAATTTCCCGATCTTCTTGTAAATATCCATTGGTGAACTACCCTTGCTAATTTCAGAGGCATACATGGCTCTCTGTTGAGCAGAGAATAGATCGTGCTGCCGTTTATCAAACGCCTCACTTTCAGGCGTGACCGAAATTCTCGTAGTGGAATAATATGTTGGACCTCCGCACATCGCCTCACTACAATCATAGATGGGCGAATAATAGCTATTGAAGACCATAATATCGAGTTGGTGATACTGCTCGGCCTCTGTGTAGTTATTAGCAAAGCGTGCCAACCCAGCAGGTGTCCAGCACGCCAACAAGCCGAGATCCGCATCCTCAATTTCCGTTTCTTGACTTGACAGTGCCAGGGCCTTATCAGAAAAGTTCACCACCTTCGGCGCTGCTGGACTTTCGAGATATTTTTGCTTCACCGAACCCATGATTTCGGTGAAGCAGGCTTCACCGTTTTTTTCGCTGGTGAACTGCGTCGACGAATAGTTGAAACCGAGCGGGCCGCTCGGACCAGATAGCGTTGAAGTGGATACTTGCACAAGCAGCTCCTGATTGATTAAAACAATTGATGCCACGGGCTTCTTTTTAAAAAGCGCTACAAAGGCAAAGAATTGGATCTTTCAATCTAGAACGGAGAATGGTCCATCACGTTGCCTTATGAGAAACATGCGGGACCCAAAAGGTAACGAGTAAATGTGTTCGAGCTGGGTTCACGCGCCGATGCTTGCCGTCTACCGCGCACGGGAAGGTGGGAAGGTGCTGTCTTCGCGCATGGCAATCACCCGCTCAACGAAGCGCGTCACGTTCTGGCGTGCGACGCGGGTTGAGCGCAGGAGCCAAGTCGTCAACGCCGCCGGCTCGGCCAGCGGGCGGCTGAGGATGCCGAGTTCCCAGTTTGAAAGGACCTGGGAAGCGCCCACCAATGCGAGGCCGACGCCAGCAGCCACCATCGAAAGCATGAGATAGGTCGATTGCACCTGCGCCGCCACGAGAGGTTGGGCCGAACCCTTACTGATCAAGCGGTCGATTTGCCGGCGGCATCCCTCGCAATACTTCGGATCGCCAAGTACCAGGGGATGCCTGAGAACCTCGCTCAATGGAATTATTTCCATCGCCAGCAGCGGGTGGCCGGTGGGGAGGACCACATGAATCGGGTCTTGCCAGGCTCGTTCAGCCACGATGCCGCGGCCCACGTGGTCGGATGGCGCGAAACCCAGGTCGTAAAGGCCTTGGTCCAGGCCTGCGAGCTGCTGGGCGAACGGCACCTCCGAAAAATGGATGACCACACGCGGCTCGTCCGCGCGGCAACCGGCCATCAACGCGGCCAATCGCGTCGGGTTCATTCCTTCTGACAGGGCAATATGTAGCGCGCCGCGATTGCCAACGGCCACGCCTAGGACGCTGTCGCGTGCATGACCGATTGCACTGAATATGGCCGGGATGTGTTCCCGTAGCGCCTCCCCCTCCGGCGTGAGCAGGGTGCCGCGGTTGGAGCGAACAAAAAGAGACACCCCCAAGGTGGTTTCCAGCGATTGAATCGCCCGAGACAACGGCGAGATTTCAATATGCAGCCGTTCGGCGGCGCGGCGATAGTTCAACTCGTCGGCCAACACAGCGAAGTACTTCAGCAGTCGCAAATTCATTCTGAGCATTCGGTGATGGTGATCGGCCGTTTCAGTGAACGTGATCAGTCTGGCGGGGGGTATTGCGCGGTCAATAGATTGTAGCGACGGCCTTCATGATTCAGCGTCGGCTGACGCTGCTTTCCGTCTTCTATTGCATCGGGTGAAACCGTCCGAATCTGACGGCATGGGCGACGATTCGAAAACAGGCCGAAGTGCTGCGGGTCAGTTTGCGAACTGCCCGTGCCGATATCGAAGTTGATGCTTGGATCGAACGCGATCCGGTTTCAACGCTGGCGCCGGCAATATCGTTCGCCGACGCCAGGGCATTTTTTCAGGGCGCTATCGGCGCGATCCCATCATCGGCCGCGCCCGCGCCAGAACCGGCCATGACGGCAAGATCATCCCCCCCCAACGCCTGATAAACCTTCACCTGATTCACCAACCGATTCAACGCATTCTCATCCCGCGCGATCTCCGCCGTCCGCCGCTTCTCCTGCGCATCCAGCCAGAACCGCAACGACACCGACCCCGCGCGGTAGCGCACCTCGTACAGGCGCTCGGCTTCCCGCGCCGCCTTCAGCGACGCCTCCAGCTGCTCCGCCTGCAGGCGCAACTGCGTCCGGTTCGACAGCGCGTTCTCCACATCCGCCATCGCCTGGTACAAGGCCTGCCGGAAGCTCACCACCCGCTCGTCGAAATCCGTGCGCGACACCTTCAGATTTAGGTTCAGGCGGTTGAATTGCAGGAACGGCAGCGTCAGCGCCCCCGTCAGCGTGCCCACCGGGTTCTGCAGCACATTCGACAGCGTCGGGCTGGTGCTGCCCAGCGCGCCGGTCAGGTTCAGCGTCGGATAGAAGCTCGCGCGCGCGGCGTCGATGTTCGACAGCGACTCGCGCAGGCGCAGTTCGGCGGCGCGCAGGTCGGGGCGGCGGCCCAGCAGTTCGGCCGGCACGCCTTCGCGCGCCTGCGGCAGCGGGTATTGCGGCAGGCGTTGCGGATCGGCCATGACGCGGTCGGGCGGGCCATCGAACAGGATCGTCAGCGCATTGACGTATTCCACGCGCTGCTGCACCAGCAGCGCGTGCGCCGCCTGCTGGCTGGCCACGGTCTGCTCGGCCTCGGCCAGTTCCAGCGCCGAGGCGCCCCCGGCGGCGTACTGCGCGCGCACCAGGTCCTGAGTCTTGCGGGCGTAGGCGATGCTTTCCAGGCTGCTGGCGATGCGCTGGTTGATGAAGGCCGTCTGCCAGTACAGCGTGGCCGTGGTGCCCACCAGCGACAGCGCCGAACTCTGGCGGTCCTGTTCGCTGGCCAGCGCCTCCCATTCGGCGGCGTCGAGTTGGCGCGACAGCTTGCCCCACAGGTCCACCTCGTAGCCGATCGACAGTTCGGCGCTGTTGGTGCGCGTGATCTCGCGTTCGCCGCGCAGATTGCGCGTGCGCGTCACGTTGCCGGTGCCGGACAGCTGCGGAATCAGCTGGTCCTGCGCCAGGCCGGCCTGCAACTGGGCGCGGCGCACGCGGATGGCGGCGGCGGCCAGGTCGTTGTTGCGGGCCAGCGCGCCGTCGACCAGGCCGTCGAGCGCGGGGTCGTTGAAGTTGCGCCACCAGGCGCCGCCGGCGGCCAGCGCGTTGGCCGGCGCGTCGGCGCCGGCGCCGTGGCTCCAGGCGGCCGGGGCCTGCGTCGCGGGCGTGTGGTAGTCGCTCTTGAGCAGGCCGCCGCAGCCGGCCAGGGCCAGCGTCAGGGCCAGCGCGGCGGGTTTGCAGATCAGGGAAACAGCTTTCATCATCCTCATTCCCGGGCCAGGGCCTCGACGGGATCCAGGCGCGCCGCGTTGCGCGCCGGCAAATAACCGAACAACACGCCGATCAGCGTCGAGCAGGTGAAGGCCGCCACCATCGACGCGGTCGAATAGATCATGCGGAACGAGCCGCCGGTGGCCTTGGACACCAGCACGCCCAGGCCCAGCGACAGCGCGATGCCCACGGCGCCGCCGATCAGGCAGACCAGCACCGCCTCGATCAGGAACTGCTGCATGATATCGCTGCGCCGCGCGCCCACCGCCATGCGCACGCCGATCTCGCGGGTGCGCTCGGTGACCGACACCAGCATGATGTTCATGACGCCGATGCCGCCCACCATCAGCGAGATCAGCGCGATCAGCGACACCAGCAGCGTCATGGTCGCGGTGGTGCGCTCGATGGTCTTGCGGATCGCGTCGGTGTTGAACACGAAGAAGTCCTTCACCACGTGGCGGCGCAGCAGCACCTTGGTGATGGCCTGCTCGGCCGCCGCCGGCGGCGCGGCGTCGTTGACGCGCACGGTGATGCTCTTGAGATGCTGCTGCCCCAGCACGCGCGACAGCGCCGTGGTGTAGGGGATCCACACGTTCAGGGTCTCGTTGTTGCCGAACACGGTGTCGTTCTTCTTGGTGACGCCGATCACCCGCGCCGGCATCGACCCCAGGAACACGATCTGGCCGATCGGATCGGTGTGCGAGCCGAACAGCGTCTTGCGGGTGCTTTCGTCGATCACCACTTCCTGGGCGCGCCGCGCCACGCTGGTCGTGTCGAAGAACTTGCCCTGCGCCAGCTTGACCGCGCGCACGCGGAAATACTGCTCGCCCACGCCCTGGATCGAACCGTTCACCGCCACGTTGCGATAACGCAGCGTGCTGCTGGTGGAGACTTCGGGCGTGACGCTGTCCACATACGATTCGCGCGACAGCGCCTCGGCGTCGGCTGGCACCAGGGTGCGGATGTTGACGGCCTTCTCGTCGCCGAAGTCCTTGCCCGGGAACACCTCGACGGTGTTGGTGCCGATCTCGCTGATGTCTTCCAGGATCTTCTGGCGCGAGCCTTCGCCCAGCGCCACCACCGACACCACCGCGGCGATGCCGATGATGATGCCCAGCATGGTCAGCGAGGTGCGCAGGCGATGCGCGTTCATCGCCAGCAGCGCCATGCGCAGCGCTTCGCCGCAGCGGTCCAGGTAGGCCTGCCAGGCCGGCCGCGGCGGCAGCGGCGCCGCCTCCTCGCGCT
The DNA here is from genome assembly GCF_001299375.1 of Achromobacter sp. 2789STDY5608621. Lineage (NCBI taxonomy): Bacteria > Pseudomonadati > Pseudomonadota > Betaproteobacteria > Burkholderiales > Alcaligenaceae > Achromobacter > Achromobacter sp. 2789STDY5608621. Next base: position 8,032 of record NZ_CYTU01000055.1, read on the forward strand.
GCGCCTCGATGCGCGGGGCGTCGGGATTGCGCTGGTCCGAGACGATCTCGCCATCGCTGATCTCGATGATGCGCTGCGCGTGCCGCGCCACGTTCATGTCGTGGGTGACCAGGATGATGGTGTGGCCGGCGGCGTTCAGCTCCTCGAGGATGCGCAGCACTTCCTGGCCGGTGTGCGTGTCCAGCGCGCCGGTCGGCTCGTCGGCCAGGATGATGTCGCCGCCGTTCATCAGCGCGCGGGCGATACTCACCCGTTGCTGCTGGCCGCCGGACAACTGCCCCGGCCGGTGGCCGGTGCGTTCGCCCAGCCCCAGGCGCTCCAGCAGCTCGGCGGCGCGCGCCAGCCGGGCCTCGCGGCGCTTGCTGGCGTAGACGGCCGGCACCTCGACGTTGCCCTGCGCCGTCAGGTCGGACAGCAGGTGGTAGCGCTGGAAGATGAAGCCGAAGTGCTCGCGGCGCAGCTCGGCCAGCTCGTCCGGATCCAGTTCGCCCGTGCTGCGGCCGCTGACGCGGTAGTCGCCGCTGGTGGCGCGGTCCAGGCAGCCCAGGATGTTCATCAGGGTCGACTTGCCCGAGCCCGACGCGCCGACAATGGCGACCATCTCCCCGGCCTCGATGGTCAGGTTGATGTCCTTGAGGACGGCGATGGTCTGCTCGCCCGCGGGAAACTCGCGCCGTACCCCGGACAGCGAAATCAACGGTTCGGCCATGTCAGCGTCCCGCTGCGGCGGCCACCGGCGCGGCGTCGGCCGACACCACGCGCTCGCCCACCTCCAGGCCTTCCAGCACCTGCGCCTGCACGTTGTTGTTCATGCCGATCTTTACCTGGCGGGTGTCGGTCTGGTTGTTCTTGCCCACCACCCGCACGGCGTAACGGCCGTCCTCGCCGCGCTTGCCCAGGGCCGAGGCCGGCACCACCACGGCGTCGCGCGCCTCGCCCAGCACGATCGACACCTGCGCCGTCATGGAAATGCGCAGCTTCTCGTCCGGGTTGGGCACGTCGAACAGGCCGTTGTAGTAGACGGCCGCGCTGGTGGACGAGGAGCTGGAGGAAGTCAGCGACGAGGTGGCGTCGTCCTTCTGGATCGAGTCGGGCGCCGGTTCGACCGCGCGCAGGGTGGCGTGGTAGCGCTGGTCGGGCTCGCCCAGGATGGTGAAGTACACCGGCAGGCCCGGCTTGACGCGGGTCACGTCGGCTTCGGAGATCTGCGCCTTGATGGTCATGGTGGCCACCTGGGCCACCTTGATGATGGTGGGCGCGCTCTGGATCGAGTTGACGGTCTGGCCTTCCTTGGTCACCACCGCCACCACCACGCCGTCGATCGGCGAGACGATGCGGGTGTAGCCCAGGTTGACCTTGGCGGTATCCACCTGGATCTCGGCCTGCACGATCTGCGCGTCGAGCGAGGCGATGTCGGCGCGCGTCACGCCCAGCGTGGCCTCGGCCGACTCATAGGACTCGCGCGAACTGGCGTCGGCCGCCAGCATCTGGCGCTGGCGGCGGAAGGCCAGCTCGGCCTGCTTGAGGGTGGCGACCTTGGCCGCGCGCTCGGCGCGGCGGGTCTGCAGCGCCGCCTGGGCGTTGCGCAATTCGTTCTGCTGGGTCAGGTCGTCGATTTCGGCGACCAGCTGCCCCTTCTTGACCCGGTCGCCCAGCGCCACCTTCAGCGATTTCAACTGGCCGCTGGCCTGCGCGCCGACGCTGACGCGCTCGACGGCGTCCATCGTGCCGCTGGCCAGCACGCTGTCTTCGAGGTTGCCGCGGACGACTTCGGCCACGGCGAAGGTGGGCGGCGGCGGCGACGAGAAGAACGCGGCGCGCACGCCGAAGGCGATGAGCAGGAGAACGACGGCGATCAGGACGTAACGCTGGACTTTGCTGCGAGGCTTTTTCATTGAACCAGTTCGGATGGGGCGGCGGATGCATCGTCCGCCACTCGAATAACTCAGTACGGATCGGGCCGGGGATACCTGCCCAGACTGCCCGCACATCCTAAACGGCGGGGAGCGCCAAAGCATGGCCAATCTGTGGCGAAAGGGTGAAAAACGGTAAAGCGGGCTTGCATTGGCCCTGACAATGGAACGATTGTTCCGTTGCATCGACGATACATCTGCTGCAGCGCACGAATGACCGCCCCATGCCGCGAACGTGACGCCATCTTGCCCCATCCCCATCCCAGTTGGTCCATAGATGGCGCCTATCTTGTCGCCACTATCCAAACCCGATTGCGGCGGCGCAAAAAAACGATGCCTCGACATAGCGCGACGATAGGGACAGAATGAATGCAGTTAAGCCGTATCCGTGTCCAATTCGCCTCCCTCCCCCTCTTCAAACAGCGCCGCCCCGGAGTTTTCCGGGGCGGCGCTGTTGTGCGTGCTGGCCATGCTGAACCACGTGGCGCTGACAGGGGGACGGATCACCGTCTCGCTCACGGCGCTGCAGATGGGCCTGTCGACCTTCAAGGTCGGCACGCTGGTCGCCGTGTTCGCGGTGCTGCCGATGCTGTTCTCGGTGCGCGCCGGCCGCTGGGTCGACCGGGTCGGCATCGTCCGCCCGCTGGTCACTGGCACCACGCTGGTCGCTGTCGGCACCGCGCTGCCCTTCCTGTCGCAGACCCAGTTCGCCTTGTTGGTTGCATCCTGTTGCATCGGCATCGGCTTCATGCTGCACCAGGTCGCCACCCAGGACCTGCTGGGCCACGCCGAGCCGACCCAGCGCCTGCGCAATTTCTCGCTGATGTCGCTGGCCCTGGCCGGCTCGGGTTTTTCGGGCCCGCTGATCGCCGGCCTGGCGATCGACAACCTGGGCACCCGCCTGGCCTTCGGCCTGCTGACGCTGGGGCCGCTGCTGTCGGCCGGCGGCCTGTACATGCTGCGTCACCAATTGCGCGCGGTGGATTCGCAACTGGCCGGCGCCAAGGAAGCCGAACGGCGCCGCGTCACCGAATTGCTGGCCGTGCCTGCGCTGCGCCGCATCCTGATGGTCAACACCATCCTGTCGGGCGCCTGGGACACGCACCTGTTCGTGGTGCCGATCTTCGGCGTCGCCATCGGCCTGTCCGCGACCACCATCGGCATCATTCTTGCCTCCTTCGCGGCGGCAACGTTCATCATCCGCTTGGTACTGCCCTTCATCCAGCGCCGGGTGCGGTCCTGGACGCTGGTGCGGGTGGCCATGGCCACGGCCGCCATCGACTTCATGCTTTACCCGCTGTTCACCGACGTTAGCATCCTGATCGTGCTGTCCTTCATCCTGGGACTTGCGCTGGGATGCTGCCAACCGAGTATGCTGTCATTGCTGCACCAGCATTCGCCGCCGGGCCGCGCCGCCGAAGCCGTGGGCTTGCGGATGGCGCTGATCAACGGCTCGCAGGTCTCCCTGCCGCTGACCTTCGGCGCGCTGGGCGCGGTCATCGGCGTCGCCCCGCTGTTCTGGGCCTATTCCGTGGCCCTGATGGCCGGAGGCTGGGCCAATCGCAACCCCCCGCTCGAATCTGACCGGAAACCGTAGTCGTGAACATGCAGTCCCCCCCTCCCGTGGCCGGCGCCAGCCTGCCATTCCGCCTGTGGACGCCCGAAGAGCGGCAAGCCTCGCTGCGGACCGCCCTGGAACACTGGCGCGACGGCGAGGACGTCTGGGTATATGGGTACGGGTCACTGATCTGGCGTCCCGATTTCGATTTCGAGGAGCGCCGCCTCGCCACCCTGCGCGGCCACCACCGCGCGCTGTGCCTGTGGTCGCGGGTCAACCGCGGCACGCCGGAATGCCCCGGGCTGGTGTTCGGCCTGGATCGCGGCGGCTCCTGCCGCGGCGTGGTCTACCGCCTGTCGGGCAGCCAGGTGCCGACCTATTTCCCGGCCCTGTGGGACCGCGAGATGTCCACCGGCGCCTACCTGCCGCGCTGGATCAACTGCAGCACCGAGGACGGGCCGGTGCGCGCCCTGGTCTTCATCATGAACCGCGACAATCCGGCCTACATCCGGGCCCTGCCCGAGGCCGAGTTGCTCGCCATCGTGCGCCGGGCCGCCGGGCGCTACGGCCCCTGCACCGAGTATGTGGTGCAGACCGCCCAGGCGCTGCGCGCCGCGGGCATTCACGACGCCCGCCTGGACGCCATCGCCCGGCGCCTGGAACAGGACAGCCACACCCTGCCCGAGGGCGCCTGAGGCCAGCCTGGCGCCAGACCGCCAGGCCCTGCCGGCAGGCGCCAGGGGCATCCCGGCGCAAAAACTTGCCCGGGCCCTGCGCGGGGTCAATGAAGGGTGGAGTTCTTCGGCGGTATAAACTGCTTGTTATCAACGCTGAATCACTCGCCCCATGTCTGTCTCCGATCTGCGTCAAAGCTACGAAAAGAACGTGCTGCTGGAAAGCGAGGCCGCCGCCTCCCCGTTCGAGCAGTTCACCCGCTGGTTCGACGAGGCCCTGGCCGCCAAGGTGCCCGAGCCCAACGCCATGACCCTGGCCACCGTCGACGCCGACGGCCAGCCCAGCGCCCGCATCGTCCTGATCAAGGGGTTCGACGAGCACGGCTTCACGTTCTTCACCAATTACGAATCGCGCAAGGGCACCGACCTGCTGGCCGAGCCGCGCGCCTGCCTGCTGTTCTTCTGGCAGCCGCTCGAGCGCCAGGTGCGCATCGAGGGCGTGGTGGAAAAAGTGCCGGCCGAGGAATCGGACGCCTACTATCACAGCCGCCCGGCCGGTTCGCGCATCGGCGCCTGGGCCTCGCGCCAGAGCCAGCCCATCACCCGCGCCGAACTGGAAGCCCGCGAGCAGGAATTCCGCGCCCGCTACGGCGACCAGCCGCCGCGCCCGCCGCACTGGGGCGGCTACCGCCTCAAGCCCACCTCGATGGAATTCTGGCAAGGCCGGCCCTCGCGCCTGCACGACCGCCTGCGCTACGTCGCCGACGGCCAGGGCTGGAAGATCGAACGCCTCTCGCCTTGACGCCGCCGGGCGCCGTCCACGGCGCCCGCCCCATTTATCACTTGCATGCCAGCCTCCTCCCCTGATTTCGACGCTGCCTTCTTCCGCACCGCGCTGGGCCGTTACGCCACCGGCGTCACGGTCGTGACCACCGCCGACCTCGATGGCGCCCCCATCGGGCTCACGGTCAGTTCGTTCAACTCGGTGTCCCTGAATCCGCCGCTGGTGCTGTGGAGCCTGTCGCGCAATTCCTCGTCGCTGGCCGCCTTCGAGCAGTGCCAGCGCTATGTGGTCAACGTGCTGGGCGCCGAGCAGATCGCGCTGGCGCGGCGTTTCGCCACCGGCAAGACGCCCGACCGCTACGCCGGCCTGACCGTGCACCACGCGCCGGGCGGCACGCCGATGCTGGACGGCCATTGCGCCGCCTGGTTCGAATGCCACAACCGCAGCCGCTATGTCGAAGGAGATCACGTCATCATGGTCGGAGAAGTCGAACGTTGCGGGTATAACGGCGAGCCGCCACTGGTCTTTCATGCCGGCGGGTTCGACCTGACGCCGGCCGGCGCCCGCGCCGGAGGCAAGGTCTCGTGAGCGCCGACGTCGATTGCGTCGTCATCGGCGCCGGCGTGGTCGGCCTGGCCATCGCCCGCGCGCTGGCCCAATCCGGCCGCGAGGTGCTGGTGGCCGAGGCCACCGAGGCCATCGGCACCGGCACCAGTTCGCGCAACTCCGAAGTCATCCACGCCGGCATCTATTACCCGGCGGGCAGCCTGAAGGCCCGCCTGTGCGTGCGCGGCAAGCACCTGCTGTACGCCTATTGCGCCGAGCGCGGCATCCCGCACAAGCGGCTGGGCAAGCTGATCGTGGCCACCAGCGCGGAACAGGCCGCCCAGCTCGAAGGCATCGCGCAGCGCGCCCGCGCCAACGGCGTGGACGACCTGCAGTTCATTTCCGGCGAAGACGCCATGCGGCTGGAGCCGGCGCTGCGCTGCACGGCGGCGCTGGTGTCGCCATCCACCGGCATCGTCGACAGCCATGCGCTGATGCTGGCCTACCAGGGCGACGCCGAGAATGCCGGCGCGCAGTGCGTGTTCCATACGCCGCTGGTGTCCGGCCGGGTGCGCCCCGAAGGCGGCTTCGACCTGCAGTTTGGCGGCGATGACGCCATGAACCTCAGCTGTAACGTGCTGATCAATTCGGCCGGCCTGCAGGCGCCGGCGCTGGCGCGCCGCATCGATGGCGTGCCGGCCGCCAGCATCCCCACCGATTACCTGTGCAAGGGCAGCTATTTCACGCTGTCCGGACGCGCGCCGTTCTCGCGCCTGATCTACCCGGTGCCGCAGCACGCCGGCCTGGGCGTGCACCTGACGCTCGACATGGGCGGTCAGGCCAAGTTCGGCCCCGACACCGAATGGATCGGCACCGAGGACTACACCCTCGACCCGGCCCGCGCCGAGGTCTTCTACGCCGCCGTGCGCAGCTACTGGCCGGCCCTGCCGGACGACGCGCTGGCGCCCGGCTACACCGGCATCCGCCCCAAGATCTCCGGACCGCACGAACCCGCCGCCGACTTCGTCATCGCCGGCCCGGCCGCCCATGGCGTGCCCGGCCTGGTGAACCTGTTTGGCATAGAATCGCCCGGCCTGACCTCCAGCCTGGCGCTGGCCGAGGAAACCCTGGCGCGGCTGGCCGACGACGCTTCTTCCCATCCTTCCCACTGAATCATGCAGCACAACGACTACATCCTGACCCTGTCCTGCCCCGACCGCACCGGCATCGTCTTCCGCGTCAGCGGCCTGTTGTTCGAATTGGGTTGCAACATCCTGGATTCGCAGCAATTCGGCGATGACGAGACCGGCCGCTTCTTCCTGCGCGTGCACTTCGACCTGCCGGCGGACGCGTCCCCGGACGCGCTACGCGCCCGCCTGGACGAGATGGCGGCCGAGTACGGCATGGAACTGCAGCTGCACGACGCGCGCCGCAAGGAACGCCTGCTGATCATGGTCAGCAAGCAAGGCCACTGCCTGAACGACCTGCTGTTCCGCGTGCACAGCGGCCAGCTGCATGCCGAAGTGGCCGCCATCGTCTCGAACCACAACGACTACGCCAGCCTGGCCGCGTCCTACGGCATCCCGTTCCATCACCTGCCCGTGACGGCCGACACCAAGGCCGAACAGGAACAGCAGGTGCTGGCGCTGGTGGACCGCTACGAGATCGACCTGGTGGTGCTGGCGCGCTACATGCAGATCCTGTCGGCCGACATGTGCCGCGCGCTGAACGGCCGCGCCATCAACATCCACCACAGCTTCCTGCCCAGCTTCAAGGGCGCCCGCCCGTACCACCAGGCGCATGCGCGCGGCGTCAAGATCATCGGCGCCACCGCCCACTTCGTGACCTCGGACCTGGACGAAGGCCCGATCATCGACCAGGACATCGAGCGCGTCGACCACACCATGACGGCGCAGGACCTGACCCAGGTCGGCAGCGACATCGAGTCGCTGGTGCTGTCGCGCGCCGTGCGCAGCCACGTCGAGCACCGCATCCTGCTGAACCGCAACAAGACCGTGGTGTTCCGCTAGGACGCCACCGCTGCCGGCGGGCTGCGCTCAGCGCGTCCAGTCGGCGTCCTTGAACCAGTTGCGCAGGTGTTCCACGATCAGCCTGACCTTGTCGGGCTGGTTGCGGCGGGTCTGCACGACCGCGTGGATGTCCAGCCCCTGCGGCTCATAGCCCGGCAGCAGCACTTCCAGCACCCCGTCGGCGATGTCCTGTTCGACCATGTAGCGCGGGTGCATCGACACTCCACCGCCGCGCTTGGTCATGTTCATCAGCGCTTCGCCCAGGTTTGAATTGAACGAGCCCGCCACCCGCACCACGTGGGTGTTTGACTGGGCGTCGGTGAAACTCCACTGCCCGGTGGGCGCCTTCAGGTTGTGCACCAGGCAGTTGTGCCGCTCCAGGTCCTGCGGTTTCTCCGGCCGGCCATGGCGCGCGAGATAGTCCCGCGTCGCCACCACCACCTGCGGCACCAGCGTGATCTTGTAGGCGATCTGGTTGGAATCCTTCAGCCGCGGCGCGATGCGCACGGACAGGTCGAGGTTCTCGGCGATCAGGTCGCCGCGGCCGTCGTCGATCAGCAGCGACACCTTGATCGCGGGATAGCGCGCCAGGAAATCCTGGATCGCCGGCACCATGTGCACGGTGCCGAACGACGGCGGCGTGCCGATGCGGATGCGGCCGCTGGCGGTCAGCACCGGCCCCTGCACCAGTTCTTTCAGGTTCATCAGGCTCAGCGCCAGCGTATCGGCGTTTTCCAGCAGCAGCCGGCCGCTCTCGGTCAGGCTGACGTGCTTGGTGTTGCGGTTGAGCAGCTGCACTTCGAAGTGCGCTTCGAGCCAGGCGATCTTCTTGGTGACCGCCGAACGGCTCGACGCCAGGCTTTCCGCCGCCTTGGAGAAACTGAGGCTCTTGCCGACTTCGGCAAAGACTTCCAGGCAATCGATAACGTTCATTCCCGATCCGTGTGTTTCCAAAAAGGAAAAAACGATTTCCTTGTTTGGTGATTTTTCAGGGCAGCCGGCGTCTCTATACTGGCCGCATGAGCCAAGACCGCCCCCCTGCTGCCACCGCCCGCGCCGCCGCTTTCGACTATCACCTGTTCGGTACCCATGTCTGTTTCGGCGATGGCGTGTCGGCCTTGATATTAAAAGAACTCGACGCGCTTGGCTGTTCCCGGCCCGCGATCCTGGCGCAGGATGCGATGATGCGATCCACCGCTTTCGAGGCGCTGTCCGCCTGTTGGAGCGGGCTTGATCACCTGCGGCTCCCGGCGGTGCCACGGCACTCCAGTGTCGACGTTGTGGAAACAATGGCCGAAAAAGTACGGGCATTCGGCGCGGACAGTCTGATCGCCATCGGCGGCGGCAGCGTGGCCGACAGCGCCAAGGCCCTGGCCCTGCTGCTGGCCGAAGGCGGCCGCCTGGCGGATCACGTCACCACCTTCGAGCCGCCCGCCACGGTGCGCATCCCGCGACGCGTCCGGCCGCAGCTGCCGATCATCGGCATCCCCACCACCGCCTCGGGCGCGGAAGCCACGTCGTCGTTCGGCGTGCGCCGGGAAGACGGCCACAAGCTGATGTTCTGGAACCGGCGCGTGGCGGCCGCGACCCTGCTGATCGACCCGCGCCTGAGCGCGGACCAGCCCGTCGCGCTGCTGCGCGACAGCGCCATGAACGGCATCGCCCACGCGGTGGAGGCCCTGTATTCGCGGGGACGCTCGCCCGTGTCCGATTGCATCGCCGTGCAGGCCGTCCGGCTGTTCGACGCCGCCCTCGACAGCGACAGCCTCGGCGGCCACGAGACACGCGGCGCGATCCTGCAGGCGGCGCACCTGGCCGGCCTGGCCCTGTCGATGGCGCGCAGCTGCCTGCATCACGCCATCTGCCACGTCGTGGCGTCGCGCCAGCGGTTGTCGCACGGCGCCGTCAACAGCGCCATCCTGCCGCACGCGTTGGCCTTCAACGAAGCGGTGGCGGCGGACGCGCTGCGGCCCGCGCTCGACGTGGTCAACCAGCGGGCGCGCCGGCCCCACGCCGCGCTGTCGGCCTGGGTGCGCGACCTCCAGCAGCGTCACGCCATGCCGGCGCGGCTGTCGGCATTGGGCGTGCCCGTTGACGCACTGGAATCCCTGGCCCGCGGCGTGATGACGGAACGCGGGCTGGCGCTCAATCCCCGCCCGGTCGCCGATGCGACCGAGGTCCTGGCAATCCTGCGGGCCGCGTTCTAGGGGCTGTTCACCCTGACGCGCCGGCATCCCGGGAAGGCCGTCCAGGCCTTCCCCATCCCGAGAACGGAGACATCATGAAGATCGTTGCTGGCGGGGGCTCGTTGGGCGCCCGCATCCTGGATATCGACCTGGCCCAGCCTCTGGCCGAGGCAGACCACCGCGCCATCGAGGCGGCGCTGGGCCGCCATGGCGTGGTCAGCTTCCCGAAGCAGGCGCTGCAAGCGCCGCACCTGAAAGCGTTCGCCGAGCGCTTCGGCACGCTGGAAGTGAACGTCGCCAATATGTATTTCGAGCCCGGCCTGCCGGAAGTGATGATCCTGTCGAACATGGTGGAGAACGGCAAGCCCGTGGGCCTGAGCGACGCCGGCCAGGACTGGCACACCGACATGTCCTACAGCCGCACCATCGCCTTCAGCAACGTGCTGTACGGCATCCGCATCCCGATGCGCGACGGCAAATCGCTGGGCAACACCGAGTTCTCGAACATGCACGCCGCCTACGACGAGCTGCCGGACGCCTTGAAGACCGAGCTGGACGGCATGACCATCACCCACGACTTCAACAAGTTCTGGGAAATGATGCGGCGGGAAAAGGGCAGCACCCGCCCCCCGCTGACCGAGGAACAGAAGCGCCGCAAGCCGCCGGTCTCGCATCCGGTGTTCCTGACGCATCCGATCACGGGCCGCAAGGTGCTGTACGCCAACCCCGGCTATTCCGTGAGGATCAACGAGTTGCCGGAAGCGCGCAGCGCCGAGGTGCTGGACTTCCTGTTCAGGCACCAGCTGCAGGAGAAGTACCGCTATCGCCATCAGTGGCAGGAAGGCGATGTGCTGATGTGGGACAACATGGGGACCATCCATAACGCCGTGGCCGACTACCGGCCGGACGAGCCGCGCCTGATCAAGCGCTGCCAGGTGATGGCGGATCGGTACTTCCCCGACCAATACTGATATCAAAACAAGGAGGAGACATCATGAACACAAAAAAAAGGACCAACCTGCTCTGCGCCGCGCTGATCGGCGCGGGCGTCGCGGCGCCCGCCCTGGCCGACGACTATCCGTCGCGGCCGATCCGCATGGAAGTCGGCTACGCGGCCGGCGGACCGACCGACGTGATCGCCCGCATCCTCGCCAAGCGCATGTCCGAGAGCCTGAAGGCCTCGATCGTGGTGGAGAACAAACCGGGCGCCAGCGCGTCCATCGCCGCCAACGACGTGATGCGGTCGGAACCCGACGGCTACAAGGTGCTGGTGACCTCGCTCACCCTGAACGTGAATCCGCTGCTGTACCCCGAACGCTACAACTATGACGCGGTCAAGGACTTCACCCCCGTCGGCAATTTCGCCAAGCTGCCGATGGTGGTGGTGACGAGCTATGGCTCGCCCTACAAGACCATGCAGGAGCTGGTGGCCGCGGCCAAGGCCAGCCCGGACAAGCTCACCTTCGGCTCGTCGGGCATCGGCGGCTCGGCGCACCTGACCGCCGAGATGCTGGCCAACATGACCGGCGCGCGCATGATGCACGTGCCGTTCAAGGGCAATGGACCGGCCCTGCAGGAAATGCTGGCGGGGCGCATCTCGTTCATGTTCTATCCCAGCGTCGGCATCGCCAACTACGTCGCGCAGAAGCAGTTGCGCGTGCTGGCCATCGGCACGCGCGAACCGCAACCCGACTTCCCCGGCGTGCCGACGCTCGAAAGCCTGGGTTATCCCGGCTTCGACGCGGCCGCGACCTGGGTCGGCATGCTGGCGCCGCCCGCCACGCCCAAGGCCATCGTCGACAAGCTGAACCAGGCCGCCAACGAGGCCCTGGCCGATCCGGCGGTGAAGCAACAGCTCGCCTCGCTGGGCGCCCTGGCCGACGGCGGCACGCCGGAACAGTTCAGCCAGTTCCTGGTGCAGGACCGGACACGCTGGGCCGACGTGATCAAGAAAGGCAATGTCAAAGGCGAATGATGGCGCGGCCACGATCCAGGAGAACGCCGCGATGACCGCCCGGCTCGACGATTGCTTTTCCATCGAGCGCCTGCGCATCGCGGCGCGGGCGCGCCTGCCGCGGCCGGTGTTCGACTTCTTCGACGGCGGCGCCGAGGACGAGATCACGCTGCGCGAGAACGTCACCGCGTTCCAGCGGCTGCGCCTGGCCCCGCGGGTGCTGCGCGATGTCTCGCGCGTCGACCTGGCGGCGCCGTTCGTCGGCACGCCCGCGGCCCTGCCCTGCGCCATCGCGCCCACCGGCGCGGTCGGCTTCGGCTGGCGCGGCGGCGACGTGGCGCTGGCGCGCGCCGCCGCGCAGGCCGGCATTCCCTACACCCTGTCCACGTCCGCCACCGCGTCGATCGAGGAAATCGCCGACCGGGCGCCGGGCCGGCTCTGGTTCCAGGCCTATATCCTGCAGGACAAGGCCCGGCTTGCCGACCTGATCCGGCGCGCCGGCGCCGCCGGCTACGAGGCGCTGATGATCACGGTGGACCTTCCGGTGGGCGGCAAGCGCGAGCGCGACCTGGCGCACGGATTGGCGTTTCCCATGAAGCTCAATCCGCGCAACGTCTTCCAATTCGCGTGCAAGCCCACCTGGTCGCTCGACATGCTGCTGCGGCGGCCGCCCGCGATGCCCAGCCTGGCGGGCCTGGCGCCGGTCGCCGCGGACCGCAAGGCGATGAAGTCCGTCGCCGGCCGCAACTACGATCCGGCGTTCAAGCTGGACGACCTGGCGCGGCTGCGCGACGGCTGGCAAGGCAGGCTCATCGTCAAGGGCGTGGTCAACGCCCTGGACGTGGACGCCATCGTCGGCATCGGCGCCGACGCGCTGGTGGTCTCGAATCATGGCGGCCGGCAACTGGACAGCGGCATCGCGTCGCTGGACGCCCTGGCGGATGTGCTCGCCGCCGCGCGCGGCCGGGTGCCGGTATTGCTGGACGGCGGCGTGCGGCGCGGCAGCGACATCTTCAAGGCGCTGGCGCTGGGCGCGGCCGGCGTGCTGACCGGCCGCGCCACGCTCTACGGCGTGCTGGCGGGCGGCCATCCTGGCGCCTGCAAGGCGCTGGAGATATTGCGCGACGAACTGGCGCGCACCATGCAACTGTGCGGCGCGGACACGCTGGCCGCCATCGATGAAACCATGCTGAGGACGACATCCCCATGAGCGATACCCTGTCGCTGTGCCACAACCAGATCATGGCGTTTTTCCGCGATCTGGACGAAAACCGCTACGACGATCTGGTGCGGCGCCTCGCCCCCGACGGCGTCTGGCTGCGCCAGGGCCAGACGCTGGCGGGCCGCGACGCCGTGCTGGCGGCGCTGGCGCGCCGTTCCCCGACCCAGCGCATCCACCACCTGATCTGCAACCTCGCGGCGCACGCCTGGAACGCGGATCGCTGCGCGCTGCGCGCCTACATGCTGGTGGTGCGGCACGACAGCGGCGCCGCGCTGTCCGGCCCCGCGCCGCTGACGGGCATCGACACCATCCGCACCACCCACATCGAACTGGCGCGCAACGATGGCGAATGGCTCATCACCCGCATGGCCAACGACGATCCCGGCTTTTCCGCCCAGGCGGCCTGAAGGAACCCACCATGAAATGGATACGCTGCACCCACGACGGTCAGACGTTCTACGGCATTCTCGACGACGACCGCATCACGCCGGTGCGCGGCGACCCGTTCAACGGCCATGAAAGGCGCAATGAATCGCTGCGCCTGGCCGATGTGCGGATCGAGGTGCCGGTGATTCCCCCGACCTTCTATTGCGTCGGCCTGAACTATGTCCAGCACATCGGCGCCGAGGGCAAGAACATTCCCGCCCAGCCCGATGTCGGCTACCGCGCCAACAACGCGCTGCTGGCGCACGGGCAGGACGTGCTGATGCCCGCCGACGCCACCCGCGTGCAGTATGAGGGCGAGCTGGTGGTGGTGATCGGCAAGCGCATGAAGCACGTCCGGCCGGAAGACGTGCGCGCCGGCATCCTCGGCTACACCATCGGCAACGACGTCAGCGCGCGCGATTGGCAGGCGTCCGACCGCACTTTCTGGCGTTCCAAGAACACCGACACCTTCAAGCCGATGGGCCCCTGGATCGAGACCGACCCGGACCTGGCGCGCATGGAGACGGTGGTCAGCGTCAACGGCCGCGAGAGCACCCGCTTCGGCACCGGCGACATGCTGTTCGGTGTCGACACCTTCATCAGCACGATGAGCCGCTACCTCACCCTGCAGCCCGGCGACATCCTCTGGATGGGCACCGACGGCCATTCGCCAGACCTCAGCGACGGCGACGTGGTCGACGTGACGCTGACCGGGCTGGGCACGCTGACCAACCGCTTCACGCGACTGCCAGGCTGAGATATCCGGGCGGCGCGACCCGGATGCCCATTCAGGCCGCGGGGAACTGGCGCTCGACCAGCGCCAGCGCCTTTTCCTGCAGCGGCGAAAGGTCCTCGTCCGGCCAGATCACCTGGCTGACCGAGCGCGCCTGGTGCTCGAAGGCGATGAAACGCGTGCCCGCCAGGCCGCTGCGCGACAGGCAGGACGGCACGATCGACACGCCCAGGCCCTGCGACACCAGCGAAGCCACGCTCAGCCAGTGGCGCACTTCGTGGCGGATCACGGGCATGAAGCCCGCCCCCACGCACAGCGACAGCACGGTCTCGTAATAGCTGGGCGAGGCGGCGCGGGCGAAAAACACGAAGTCATCGGTAGCCAGCTCCGCCAGCGCCAGCGACGGCCTGCTGGCCAGCGGATGGCTTTCCGGCAGGCACACCACGAACGGTTCGGCCAGCAGGTCGCGCGCCGCCACGCCGGCCGGCACCGGGTTGGCGTGGATGAAGCCCAGGTCCTGCTCGCCGCGCCGCACCGCCTCGATCTGGTCGTGCGAATTCAGCTCGGTCAGGACATGTTCCACGTCCGGCAGTTCGGCCCGCATCGACGCCAGCAGCGCCGGCAGGCCGCGATACAGCATCGAGCCGACGAAGCCGATGCGCAGCCGGCCGCGCAGGCCGGCGTCGACCCGCTGCACCAGCGTGCGCACGTCCTCGGCCTGGCGCAGCAGCGTCAGGGCCTCGCGGTACAGCACCTGGCCGGCGGCGGTCAGTTCGACGTGGCGGCTGGTGCGCGCCAGCAGGCGCGCGCCGACGTTGTCCTCGAGCTGGCGGATGGCGTAGCTCAAGGGCGGCTGGGAAATGTGCAGGCGCGCGGCGGCGCGGCTGAAATGGCGCTCTTCGGCCACGGCGATGAAATAGCGCAACAAGCGCGGATCCAGGTCCATCGGTCTCCTCCCGGGGCGCGCCTGCCGGCGGCGCCCGAGATCCATATTTTTATTGGATAGGTCTACACCAAAACGGTATTTGTATAGATTAATCCATCATCGCACCATGCCGGAAACTCCTCTTTTGCGCAGGATGCCGCCATGGATACCCCCGCCCAGCCCCCCGTCGCCCCCACCCGCGCCACCGCCACGCCCGTCCCGGACGCGCGCGGCCTGAACCTGTTCCGCGCCGATCCGTACGCCGCGCCGCTGGCCCGGCGCTACCTGCCGGCCGCGCTGCACGCGCACCTGCTGCCGCACCTGGACCGCCTGGGCGGACTGGCGGGCGGCCTGATGGACGAACTGGCGGCCACCGCCGACAAGCATCCGCCCACCCTGTCGGTGCGCAGCCGCGCCGGCGCCGACGAGTCGCGCCTCGACAAGCATCCGGCCTATGTCGAGCTGGAGCGCCTGGCCTACAGCGAATTCGGCCTGGCGGCGCTATCGCATCGCGGCGGCGTGCTGGGCTGGCCCGAGCCGATGCCGGCCGCCGCCAAGTACGCGCTCAGCCACCTGTTCGTGCAGGCCGAGTTCGGCCTGTGCTGCCCGGTCAGCATGACCGATTCGCTGGCGCGCACGCTGCGCAAGTTCGGCGACCCGGCGCTGGTCGAACGGGTGCTGCCGCAGGTCACCAGCCAGGACTTCGACGCGCTGCGCCAGGGCGCCATGTTCATGACCGAGCAGGGCGCCGGCTCGGACGTCAGCGCCACCGAGGTCACGGCCCAACGCCAGGCAGACGGCAGCTGGCGCATCCACGGCGACAAATGGTTCTGCTCCAACCCCGATGCCGGCTTCGCCATGGTGCTGGCGCGCAGCGAAAGCGAGCCCGGCCTGAAGGGCGTGTCGCTGTTCCTGCTGCCGCGCGACCTGGCCGACGGCACGCACAACCACTACCGCATCCTGCGGCTCAAGGACAAGCTCGGCACCCGCTCCATGGCCAGCGGCGAGATCCGGCTGGAAGGCGCGGTCGCGTGGCTGGTGGGCGAGCGCGGCAAGGGCTTCAAGCACATGGCCGACATGATCAACAACTCGCGCCTGTCCAACGGCATGCGCGCGGCCGGCCTGATGCGCCGCGCCGTCACCGAGGCCACCTACGTCTCGCAGCACCGCCGCGCGTTCGGCAAGCGCCTGATCGACATGCCGCTGATGCAGCGCCAGCTGGTGAAGATGACGGTGTGGGCCGAACAGGCCCGCAGCGTCATGTTCCAGACCGCCCGCGCCCTGGCGGACGCCGATCAGGGCCAGGGCGACCCGGCGCTGGCGCGCATCCTGACGCCGCTGATCAAGTTCCGCGCCTGCCGCGATGCGCGCAAGGTCACCGGCGACGCCATGGAAGTGCGCGGCGGCTGCGGCTACATCGAGGAATGGACCGAGCCGCGCCTGGTGCGCGACGCGCACCTGGGCTCGATCTGGGAAGGCACCAGCAACATCGTGGCGCTGGACGTGCTGCGCGCCATCAAGAAGGAAGGCTCGCTGCCCGCGCTGCGCCGCCATATCGACCAGTTGCTGGCCGACGGCCTGCCCTGCCCGCCCGCGCTCGCCGCCACCCAGGCCGATGCGCTGCAACGGACCTATGCGCTGGCCGAACACGCCGCGCAGGGCGACCACGCCGAACTGGCGCGCCAGGCCGCCTCGCTGCTGTACCACGCGGTGTCGATGGCGGCGCTGCGCTGGGAGGCGGCCGGCGACGGCCTGGCCAGCCGCGCGCTGCTGGCCGACCAGGTGCTGCAGCACCGCCTGGCGCCGCGCGATCCCTATGCCATTCCCGCCGACGAAAGCGCCGCCTGCCGCGGCATCCTGCGACACGCGCTGTAGCCTGGCGCCCCCCGACGCCGGCGGCACAGCCGGCGCGCCCCCACTGGAGACAACCATGAAACGCCTGTTCACCCCCTTGCTGCTGGCGGTCGCCGCCATCGCCGCCGTCCCTCCCGCGCTGGCGGCCGACGCCTATCCGTCGCGTCCGGTCACGCTGGTGGTGCCGTTCCCGCCCGGCGGCCCGACCGACGCGCTGGCGCGCCGCCTGGCCGAAAAGCTCAAGCAGCCCCTGGGCCAGACCGTCATCGTCGAGAACCGCGCCGGCGCCGGCGGCAACATCGGCTCCGAATACGTGGCCGCCGCCAAGCCGGACGGCTACACCATCCTGTTCGGCACCTCGGGACCGCTGGCCATCAACGTCAGCCTGTACAAGAACCAGGGCTACAACCCCGAGACCAGCTTCGCGCCCATCATCCGCATCGGCCACCTGCCCAACATCCTGGTGGTGAACCCGTCGGTGCCGGCCAACAACGCGCAGGAACTGATCGCCTACGCCAAGAAGAACCCGGACAAGCTCAGCTACGCCTCGTCCGGCAACGGCGCGTCCTCGCACCTGGCCGGCATCCTGTTCAACCAGATGGCCGGCACCCGCATCATGCACATCCCGTACAAAGGCACCGGGCCGGCGCTCAACGACCTGCTGGGCGGCCAGGTATCCATGTCGTTCACCGACATCCTGACGGCGCTGCCGTACATCAAGGCCGGCAAGCTGCGCGCCATCGGCCTGGCCAGCGCGCAGCGCTCGGACGCGCTGCCGGACCTGCCGACGCTGTCCGAACAGGGGCTGTCGGGCTATGACGTCAGCGTGTTCTTCGGCATCGTCGCGCCCAAGGCCACCCCGCCCGAGACCGTGGCCAAACTGAACCAGGCGTTCCAGACCGCGCTGTCGGACCCCGCGATCGAACAGACCCTGCGCAGCCAGGGCATCGTGCGCGCCCAGGACCAGACGCCGCAGGGACTGTCCAGCTTCATCACGGCCGAAGTGCCCAAGTGGCGCACGCTCATCAAGAGCGCCAACGTTTCCATCGACTGACCGCAGAGGCTTCATGGCTCCCAAGCTCCCCGACGCCGGCGCCCTCGCCGGCTGCAAAGTGATCGACCTGTCGCGCGTGCTGGGCGGTCCGTACTGCACCCAGATCCTGGCCGACCACGGCGCCGACGTGCTCAAGATCGAGCCGCCCGGCGGCGACGAGACCCGCGGCTGGGGCCCGCCGTTCCTGGGCGAGACGGCGTCGTACTTCGTCGGCGTCAACCGCAACAAGCGCGGCATGACGCTGGACCTGTCGCAGGCGGCGGGGCAGGAACTGCTGCGCCACCTGCTGGCCGACGCCGACGTGCTGGTCGAGAACTTCAAGCCGGGCACGCTGGAGAAGTGGGGCCTGGGCTACGACACCTTGCGCGAACGCTTCCCGGCGTTGATCCACTGCCGCGTCAGCGGCTTCGGCGCCGACGGCCCGCTGGGCGGCCTGCCCGGCTACGACGCCTGCGCCCAGGCCATGTGCGGGCTGATGAGCGTGAACGGCGAGGCCGACGGCGACGCCACCCGCGTCGGCCTGCCGGTGGTGGACATGGTGACCGGCCTGAACGCGGCGGTGGCGATCCTGCTGGCGCTGAACGAACGCGTGCGCAGCGGCCTGGGCCAGTTCCTCGACATCACGCTGTACGACTGCGCGTTGTCGCTGCTGCATCCGCACGCGCCCAACTATTTCTACAGCGGCAAGACGCCGGGCCGCAGCGGCAACGCGCATCCGAACATCGCACCCTACGAGACGCTGCCCACCGCCAGCGGCCCGATCTTCCTGGCGGTCGGCAACAACCGCCAGTTCGCGCAGCTGGCGCAGGTGCTGGAGGCGCCGGCGCTGGCCGCCGACCCGCGCTACGCCGCCAACGCCGATCGCCTGGCGCATCGCCAGGCCCTGCGCGACGAGCTGTCCGCCCTGCTCGCGCATCACGACGCGGCGGCGCTGGCTGACCGCCTGCTGCGCGCCGGCGTGCCGGCCGCGGCCGTGCAGACCGTG
This sequence comes from Achromobacter sp. 2789STDY5608621, assembly GCF_001299375.1. Classification (NCBI taxonomy): domain Bacteria; kingdom Pseudomonadati; phylum Pseudomonadota; class Betaproteobacteria; order Burkholderiales; family Alcaligenaceae; genus Achromobacter; species Achromobacter sp. 2789STDY5608621. The sequence goes on from NZ_CYTU01000055.1 coordinate 26,876, forward strand.
GACCAGGCGCTGGCCCATCCCCACACGAAGCACCGCGGCATGGTGCTGGAACAGGGCGACTACCGCGGCGTCGGCTCGCCGATCAAGCTGTCGCGCACGCCCGCCACGCTGCGGCGGTTGCCGCCCGACCTGGCGCCGACCGAACCCTGACGCGCGCGCCGCGCGACCGCGATCCACGCCCGCCTCGAAGCGGGCGTTTTTCTTCGCGGCGCCGCGCACGCCTGGCGATTCGATCCACGACGATCGCGCTGCGCATTTATCGTGCCCAGCCACACGCGCTTGCATGGTTTTCATGCGCAGACAATTCGTTGCATCACTGTTGCATCGCGGCGCGCAACGCCGCTTTAGACTTTTCCCCGTCACCTCGGACCTGCCGCCAGGCCGGTCCCGGCGTTGCCCAGACGCGACTCCCCCAAATCGAAAGAGAACAAGGAGAAAGACGATGGCCACGAATGATGCCCCGGACGCCGCGCAGCAAAGCGCCCCGCTCAAGCGGGTGATGGGACCCAAGCTGTTATTGCTGTTCATCGTCGGTGACATCCTGGGCACCGGCGTCTACGCCCTGACCGGACAGGTCGCCAAGGAAGTCGGCGGCGCGGCCTGGCTGCCGTTCCTGGTGGCCTTCGGCGTGGCGCTGCTGACCGCGCTGTCCTACCTGGAACTGGTCACCAAGTATCCGAAAGCGGCGGGCGCCGCGCTCTATGTGCACAAGGCGTTCGGCGTGCATTTCCTGACCTTCATCGTCTGCTTCACCGTGATGTGCTCGGGCCTGACCTCGGCGGCGACCGCGTCACAGGCCTTCGCGGCCAACCTGTTCGCGGCCTTCGGCATCGAGGCCGACAAGGCCTGGATCACCACGGGCGCGCTGGGCTTCATGGCGCTGGTGATGCTGGTGAACCTGCGCGGCGCGTCCGAGAGCGTGCGCGCCAACGTGGTGCTGACCCTGATCGAACTGTCGGGCCTGCTGATGGTGATCCTGCTGGGCTTCTACGCCATGTCGGAGGGCCAGGCCGATTTCTCGCGCGTCATCGCCTTCGACACGCCGGAAGACAAGAGCGTGTTCCTGGCCGTCACCTCGGCCACGGCGCTGGCATTCTTCGCCATGGTCGGCTTCGAGGACTCGGTCAACATGGCCGAGGAGACCCACAACCCCAGCCGCATTTTCCCCAAGGTGATGCTGACCGGCCTGGGGCTGACTGCGGTGATCTACGTGCTGGTGTCGATCTGCGCGGTGGCGCTGGTGCCGGTGGGCGAACTGGCCAGCAGCAGCACGCCGCTGGTGCTGGTGGTCAAGCGCGCCGCGCCCGGCCTGCCGGTGGAATACATCATGCCGGTGATCTCGATGTTCGCCGTGGCCAACTCGGCGCTCATCAACATGATGATGGCCAGCCGCCTGCTGTACGGCATGTCGCGCCAGGGCGTGCTGCCGGCCTTCCTGGCGCACGTGCATCGCCGCAACCAGACGCCGTGGACCGCCATCCTGTTCACCACCGCGCTGGCGTTCGGCCTGATCATCCTGGTGGCGCTGGCCGATTCCGAAGCCATCCGCGCGCTGGGCGGCACCACCGCCCTGCTGCTGCTGGGCGTGTTCGCCTTCGTCAACGTGGCGGTGCTGGTGCTGCGCCGCGACCAGGTCAAGCACGAGCATTTCCGCATCAACCGCATCGTGCCGTGGCTGGGCGCGGCCGCCTGCCTGTTCCTGGTGACGCCGCTGACCGGCCGCGATGTGATCCAGTACCAGGTGGCAGGCTGGCTGCTATTGCTCGGCGTGGTGATGTGGGGCGTGACCTACCTGGCGCGCAGCCGCGAGGACAAGATGCGGCTGGATCCGTCGGCGCTGGAATGAACCGTTGCGCCAGGCCCCGCCCATCGCGGGGCCTGCTTGCCCGGCGTGTTTGCCCGACGTGTGGCGCGCCGGGCGACATACTGCGAATGCCGCCTCAGCCGCCCGCCGCCAACCCTTCGCGGCGCGGGTCGACCCCGCCCTGCAGGCCGTCCGCATCGATCACGATGCCATGGATGCCGCTGGGGAATTCGGTGATCTTCACCGGATGCCCCATGCGCTCGAGCGCCGGCGCCAGCGCTTCCAGCGCGGTGCCCTTCTCCAGCTCGGTCTCCTTGTTGCGGCTGCCCAGGTTCGGCAGGGCCGCCGCGGCCTGGATGTCCAGCTTCCAGTCCAGCACCGCCACGATGGTCTTGGCGACGTAGTTGATGATGGCGCTGCCGCCCGGCGAGCCCACCAGCAGGTAGGGCTTGCCGTCGCGCAACACGATCATCGGCGCCATCGCGCTGCGCGGGCGCTTGCCGGGTTCGACGCGGTTGGCCACCAGCCGCCCTTCGGGATCCTTGAACGACGACGAGAAATCCGTCATCTCGTTGTTCAGCAGAAAGCCGCGCACGAAGATCTTGCTGCCGAATTCGTTTTCGATGGTGGTGGTCATCGACAGCGCATTGCCGTCGGCGTCCGCCGCCACCAGGTGGCTGGTGGAAGGCTGCTCCAGGGCGTTGTCACGCCCCCGCGACAGCAGCTTGCCTTCGGGGTCGCCGGGCAACGCCACCTTCATGCTGCGATCGGACCGGATCAGCGCCCCGCGGGCGCGCAGGTACGCGGGGTCCAGCATCGCGCGCACCGGCACGCGGACGAAATCCGGGTCGGCCACGTAGAAGTCGCGATCGGCGAAGGCCAGCCGGCCGGCCTCGGCGAAGTAGTGCACCGCCTCGACGCTGCCGGGCGCGAAATCGCCGATCGGATATTGCTCCAGCTCGCCCAGCATCTGCAGCACCGCGATCGGGCCGCTGCTGGGCGGGCCCATGCCGCACAGCTGATAGCCGCGATAGGCGCCGCAGACCGGGTCGCGCTGGCGCGGCTGGTAGCCGGCCAGATCGGCCAGCGTCAGGTCGCCGGGCTTGGGGTGCGCGTGCACCGCCGCCACGATGTCGCGGGCGATATCGCCCTGGTAGAAGGCGTCCGCGCCGCCCTGCGCCACCGCCCGCAGCGTGGCCGCGAAGGCGGGATTCCTCAGCACTTGGCCGACCGGCCAGGCGCTGCCGTCGGGCGCATAGAAATAGGCCGCGGCGGCCGGCTGGCGCGGCAATTCCTTGTTGCCCGCCAGCAGTTTGTGCAGGCGCGGCGAGACCGCGAAGCCCTGCTCGGCCAGCCGGATGGCGGGCTGGAACAGGTCGGCCCACGGCAGCTTGCCCTGGCGCTTGTGCGCCATATCCAGGCCGCGCAGCAGGCCCGGCACGCCCACGGCCATGCCGTTGTTGACTGCCTGCGTGAACGGCAGCGGCTTGCCGTCGGCATCCAGGAAGCGGTCGGGGCGCGCCGCCGCGGGCGCGGTCTCGCGGCTGTCGTAGGTGACGATGCCGCGGTCCCTGGCCGAGTACACCACCATGAAGGCGCCGCCGCCGATGCCGGACGATTGCGGCTCGACCAGGTTCAGCACCAGCTGCGTGGCGATGGCCGCGTCCACCACGCTGCCGCCGCGCTTGAGCATCTCGTCGCCGGCCGCGGTCGCCAGCGGGTTGGCCGACACCATCATGTAATGCGGCGCGCGCGCCAGCGTGCGCGCCTGGCTGCCGCTGGCGGCTTCCGGATTCAGGTCCTCGGCCGCGGTCGGCGTACGCGCCCAGGCCGAGGGCGCCGCGGCCAGGGCGGCGGCGAACAGGAGGGCGGCGGTGGAACGGCGCACGCGCATGGGACGGACTCCAGGATGACGCCGGACGGCCGGCATGGACGTCCATGATAGACAAGACCCGCGGCGCTGTCGCAGCGCCCCCGCCGCGCCGTAGAATGCGGGATTGCGCCGATATCCCCCTTTGCTCCATGCGCCTGCGCCACATCGAGATCTTCGAAGCGATCCGCCGCACCGGCTCCCTGACACAGGCCGCGGCGGCGCTGCACATCACCCAGCCCGCCGCCAGCAAGCTGCTGGCGAGCGCCGAGGCGCAGTTGGGCTTCAAGCTGTTCGAGCGCGTCAAGGGCCGCCTGGTGGCCACGCGCGAGGCCGACATCCTGACGCCCGAAGTGGCGCGCCTGAACCAGGACCTGGACAGCGTGCGCCGGCTGGCCGCCAGCCTGCGCGACCGTCCCCACGCGCACCTGCGGCTGGGCTGCGCCCCGGCGCTGGGGCTGGGCCTGCTGCCAGGCGTGGTGCGCGACAGCCGCGCCGCGCGGCCGGGCCTGACCTTCGACATCCACACCCACCACAGTACCGAACTGGTGCGCGGCATGCTGACGCGCGAGCTGGACCTGGCCGTGACCTTCGACACCCGCGACACGCCGGGCCTGGCGCGCATCGAGCTGGGCCACACCGAACTGGTGCACGTGGGCCGGGGCCCCGGCGACGGCCCGCTGGCGCTGGCCGACATCGCCGGCGATGCGCTGATCCTGCTGGACGCCAGCGACGCCTCCGGCGCGCTGCTGCAGATGGCGCTGGATGCGCAGGGCCTGGATCCCCACGCCGCCGTGCGGGTGCAGACCCATTACGTGGCCTGCGCGCTGGCCCAGGCCGGCGCCGGCGACGCCATCGTCGACGCCATCACGGCCCAGGCCATGCTGCGCCCCGACATGCGCCTGCGGCGGCTGTCGCCGGCCTTGCGCGTGCCGATCAGCGTGCTGGCGCGCAGCCAGGATCCGCTGTCGGCGCTGCACCACGACCTGATCGACCGGCTGCGCGCGGCCTGCGACGCCAGCCAGACGGCGCTGGGCGGGTAGCGGGCGCTGCTCACACAGGTGGCGCCGCCAGGATGCGGCGGCCATGAAAAAGGGCGCCCGAGGGCGCCCTTCACGTGGCAGGCGGCGGGCCTGGGCCCGCGCCATCAGGCCATCAATCCAGCTTGATGTTCTGCTTCTTCACGACGTCCTTCGCCCAGTCGTACTGTTCCTTGATTTCCTTGGCGAACTCTTCCGGCGTGTTGCCCGACGGGGCCGAGCCCTGGTCGTCCAGCGCCTTGATGACCTTGGGGTCCTTCAGGGCAACGACGGCGGCGTCGCGCAGCTTGTTGACGACGTCCATCGGGGTGCCCTTGGGCGCCAGCAGGCCGTACCAGACGGGCTGGTTCAGCACCGGGAAGCCGGCTTCCTTGAAGTTGGGCACGCCCTTGAGCGAGGCGATGTTGTCGGGCCAGGCGATGGCCATGGCGTTCAGCTTGCCCGCCTGGATCTGCGGCATCGAGGACGGCAGGTTGTCGAAGATGATTTCGATCTGGCCGCCGACGGCGTCGGCCACGGCCGGGCCCGAACCCTTGTAGGGCACGTGCACGATGTCGGTGCCGGTGGCCATCTTGAACGACTCGCCCATCAGGTGCAGCACGCCGCACGTGCCCGAGCTGCCGTACGAGTACTTGCCGGGGTTCTTCTTGAGTTCCTCGACGAAGCCCTTGAAGTCCTTGGCCGGGAACTTCGGGTTCACCGCGACCACGTTGGCGGTGTTGGCGAAGTTGGTGACGGCCTGGAAGTCCTTGATCGGATCGTAGGGCAGGTCGTTGGGGCGGCACGCCGGGTTGACGGCCATCGTCGAGACGGTGGCGATCGACAGCGTGTAGCCGTCCGGCGCGGCGCGCGCGGCTTCGGCCGCGCCGATGGCGCCACCGGCGCCGCCCTTGTTTTCCACGACCATCGGCTGGCCCAGTTCCTGGCTCATGCGCTGCGTCACGAGGCGCGCGATGATGTCGGTGGAGCCGCCGGGCGCGAACGGGACGATGACGCGGATCGGCTTGTTGGGATACTTGTCGGCGGCGTGAGCGGCCGAGGCGCCGATCGTGCCGGCGGCCAACGCGACAGCGATAGCCAGGGAGCGAACTTTATTCATGTGTGTGTTTCCTCCAAGTGTGCGAGCCCGTATGTGAACGGACCGTTTTGTGACGTACCCGTCTGTAGACGAGTCAGCAGTTAACGGTGGGGGCGCATCGCTTAGTATGCAGGGCAGAAAGCCGTGCTGTTTTGAGTTGCTTGTGGCACACGCGCCCGCCAGAATGACGGAGAATAGCAGCAAATGCTTACGATCGCATAGCGAGCCGATCCCCGGCCGGCGCGCTCGAAAAACACTTCATCGACATGTCGGTCGCACTGCTGGTTTTCCCTGATTTCATGCTGGTCGCGCTGGGTTGGGCGCTGCGCCACAAATTGAATTTCTCGCGCGAGTTCTTCGCCGGCGCCGAGCGCCTGGTGTACTTCGTGCTGTTCCCCGCCCTGCTGTTCCAGTCCATCCTGCGCACGCCGATCAGCGCGGGCAATGCCGCAATACTGTTGCAGGCGACGGCGGCGGTGATCGTCGCCGGCGTGGCGCTGTCGTGGCTGGCCGGGCTCGTGCTCAAGCCTTCCTCGCTGGGACTGGCGTCATCGGCGCAATGCGGCTTCCGCTTCAACACGTATATCGGACTGGCCCTATCGGCCAGCCTGGGCGGCGCGCAAGGCCAGACCGTGATGGCGCTGATCATCGGGTTCGCGGTGCCGATGGCCAACGTGGCCGCGGTGTACGGGCTGGCGCGCCACAACGGCGGCAGCCTGCTGCGCGAGCTGGCGCGCAATCCGCTGGTGGTGTCGACGCTGGCGGGGCTGGCGTGCAATCTCGCGGGGCTGCAGCTGCCGGGGCCGGTGGACACGGTGCTGGCGCGGCTGGGCGCGGCGGCGATCGCGTTGGGGATTCTGTGCGTGGGGGCCAGCCTGTCGTGGGAAGGCGGCAAGGGCTATGGCGGCTTGATCGCGTGGATGCTGGCGGTGAAGCTGGTGGCGTTGCCGCTGGTGGCGCTGGGGGTGGCGCGGCTGCTGGGGCTGGCGCCGCTGGAAGCGCGGATGTTGCTGCTGTTTGCGGCGTTGCCGACGGCGTCGGCGGCTTATGTGCTGGCGATGCGGATGGGGGGAGATGGGAGGATGGTGGCTGTGCTCATTTCTCTGGGGACGTTGTTTTCTGCTTTGACGATTCCTGCTTGGGTGTTGTTGGTGGGGAGCGCTTAGGGGCTTCTTTGGTTGCGCGGCTCGGGGGTTTTTGCGGCGGTTGCTTTCTTCGTAGGTCGCCCCTCGCGGCGGCGTTGGGCCGTGTGAGCGCCCACGATTGCGGTCCGGAGCGTTCGCTCCGGACTGCCCCGTTGTCATCCTTGTATGGTGTAGATGCGCCTTCCGCAGTGGGAGGGTGCTGGGGTAGGGACGTCGTCATCCATCAGCCGGTAGC
>NZ_CYTU01000056.1:0-3029 GCF_001299375.1 Achromobacter sp. 2789STDY5608621
GGTGCGGCCGGCGCGGCGGGCTGGGCCGGCGCGGGCGGGGCCTGCACGGCGGAGGCGCGGATCGGGCCGTCGCCGCCGGTGCCGAACATCTGGTGCAGGGTGGCGATCAGCGTGATGGCGGGCACGCCCACCATCAGCGCCACCGCGATGAGGATGCCGTTGCGATGTTCGATCATGATGACACCAGCCGCCCCGGCGAACGCAGGTAGTCCGCCTTGATTTTCTCGACGATCCAGTAGGCGGTGGCGCCCACCGTGCCCGTGGGGTTGTAGCCCGAGTTCTGCGGGAACAGCGCCGCGCCCGTGACGAAGACGTTGGGCACGTCCCACGACTGGCCGTAGCGGTTGACCACGCTGGTGGCAGGATCGCTGCCCATGGCCGCGCCGCCGGTCAGGTGGGTCGACTGGTACACCGTGGCCGAGAACGGCCGCTTGCGCGGTCCGGGCTCGGTCTGGGTCACGCCCTTCATGGCGCGGCCGATCTCGTCGCCGCGCTCGGTCAGGAACGCCGACATGCGGATGTCGTTGTCGGGGAAGTCGTAGGTCACGCGCAGCAGCGGCAGGCCCCAGGCGTCCTTATAGGTGGGATCCAGGCTGAGGTAGCCGCCGCGCCAGGGCTGGGCCGAGCCGGTGATGGTGATGTTGGCGGCGTGGTTGTAGTAGCGCTTGACCGCTTTCTTCCACTCGGCGCCCCAGCCCGGCGTGCCCTTGGGCGTGGGGTGAAAGCCGATCGGCGCGCCGCTGACCACCTGGATCTGCAGGTATCCGCCGCCGACGAAGCCGTGCGGGCCATGATCGAAGTTGTCGGCGCTGAAGTCGTCCATGGTGACCGCCACGGCGCCGGCGCCCATGAACGGATTGATGTTCACGGATTCGTCGAAGAACAGGTTCACGCCGGAGGTGGTCTGGTGCGTGTAGTTGCGGCCCACCACGCCCTTGTCGGTCACCGGGTCGTAGGGCTGGCCGATGCCGGACAGCAGCAGCAGGCGCACGTTGTTGATGCCGAAGGCGCACAGCACCACGATCTCGGCCGGCTGGAACATCTCGGCGCCGGCCGCGTCCACGTAGGTCACGCCGCGTGCGCGCTGCTTGTCGGGCGTCAGCTCGACCCGCAGCACGTGCGCGCCGGTGCGGATCTCGAAGGTCGGCAGCTTCATCGCCACCGGCAGGATACAGACCTGCGGCGAGGCCTTGGCGAAGTGCTCGCAGCCGAAGTTGGAGCAGAAGCCGCAGTACACACAGGCGCTCATGTGCAGGCCTTCGCTGTTCACGTAGGGCCGGGTACAGAGCGCGGATGGCTGCACGTAGGGATGGTAGCCAAGCTTGCGGGCGGCCTCGCCGAACAGGGCCGGCGCATACGGCACCTTCATCGGCGGGTTGGGGTAGGGCCGCGAGCGCCAGGGCTCGAACGGGTTGCCGCCTTCCTGCTTCTGGCCCTTGAGGTTGCCGGCCTGGCCGGAGGCGCCGATCAGGTAGTCGTAGCGGTCGAAGTACGGTTCCAGCTCGTCGTAGGTCAGCGGCCAGTCCTGGCAGGTCAGCTCGGGGTCGAAGATCTTGGCGCCATAGCGTTCGGTGTAGTGGCTGCGCAGGCGGAAATCGGTGGGGTCGAAGCGGTAGTAGGCGCCCGACCAGTGGTTGCCGGCGCCGCCCAGGTGGGTGCCGGGATAGGCGAACTGCCAGCGCCGCATCGGCAACGCCTTCTGGTCGGTGTGGTTGCGGAAGGTGAAGGTCTCGGTGGCCGCGTTCTGGTGCAGTTCGTGGCGCCGCGTGTACTTCAGTTCGTCGTGGACGTAGGGGCCCTGGAAGTCGGGCGAGGGCCAGCGCGCCTCGCCGCGTTCCAGCACCACCACGCGCTGGCCCGCCGCGGCCAGTTCCTTGCCGATGATGGCGCCGGTCCAGCCGCCGCCGACGATCGCCACGTCCACCGGGGGGAGCGTCTTAGCCATGGCCGTCTCCCGGTTTCATCGTGTGCACGCGGGCATTGGCGATGGACACGGGCCGGCCGGCCCAGATCACGCCGTGGCGCTCGATGTCGTTGGAGAACGAGGCGTAGGCGCCGGGAAAGCCCACCAGCTTCCAGCCCACCATGTCGATGTTGCCGCCATACAGCGGGTCGGAGAAAAAGCCCTCGATGGTGGCGTCCAGCAGGGCCTGGAAGAACACGGCCGACGGCAGCGGCGAAAAATCCGGCTTGCCGGCCTGCATGTCGTGCAGCCAGGCGTCCTGGCGCTGGGCGTCCAGTTCGGCGTAGGGCTTGCCGTCCTGCTTGCGGGCGGCGGCGTCCAGCGCCGCCAGGCCGCGCCGGAACATCTCGGCGGGCGTGAATGACAGCTGGTAGCCCTGTTCGGGCGTGCCGGCCTCGAACGGACCCTGGCGGTAGAACTGCTCGCCCGCGCCCCAGGCGCCCGCCAGCTGGCCATCGAGGAACTGGGTCACGCCGGCTTCCTTGGCGCCGGGGCCGAGCTCGTCGGCCGGGATCAGGCGCGCGGCGATGGCGTCCATCGCCAGGGCCTCCTGGGCGTTGAAGAACTTGAGCGTGCGGTTGGGCGGGGCGGCGGCCGGGGCGGCCGTGGGGTCGGGCGCGGCGGCGGCGTGGGGCGCCCAGACGGCGCCGGGCACGCCCACGGCCAGGGCTTTGAGCAGCCCGCGCCGTGCGGAAACAGGTTGGTCTTTCATTCATCGCTCCAGCGGCGGAGCCGACGTCCGGCGAGGCCGGCCCCACGGCGCTGCGGCCCGCGAGGCGACGACCTCCGGAGCGTTCGGCTCCCGAGTGAAAGGGATCCCGCGACAGCCTATGTGTACGTGCACTGAGTGTGTCACCGATCCGGGTGCCGCGACAACTCCCCGATGCGGGCCAACCCGGATTTTTCCGATTGCTGCATTTCAGCTAATATTCAGGTTCCTGAAAGAATGAGAGCACGGCGGAACACGCGGCCTGCGCTTGCCCGGCAAGCGCGGACGGTTTCGCCATCTATGACCGACGACCCGCCTCCTAGTACGGCGCCGCTCACGTGGCGGCGCCCGGTTTCC
>NZ_CYTU01000056.1:3318-4790 GCF_001299375.1 Achromobacter sp. 2789STDY5608621
ATGTCCGACCCGACCGCCTGGCTTGGCCTGGCGACGCTGGTCATTCTTGAAATCGTGCTGGGTATCGACAACCTGGTGTTCATCGCCATCCTGGCCGACAAGCTGCCGCCGGCGCAGCGCAACCGCGCCCGCATGATCGGCCTGACGCTGGCCATGCTGATGCGGCTGGGCCTGCTGGCCAGCATCGCCTGGGTGGTGACGCTGACCGCGCCGCTGTTCACGGTGCTGGGCGCCGAGATATCGGGGCGCGACTTGATCCTGATCCTGGGCGGCCTGTTCCTGCTGTTCAAGGGCACCATGGAACTGCACGAGCGCGTCGAGGGCAGCAGCGGCCACGACAGCGGGCAGAAGGTGCAGCACGCCGTGTTCTGGCAGGTGATCCTGCAGATCGTGGTGCTGGACGCGGTGTTTTCGCTGGACTCGGTGATCACGGCGGTCGGCATGGTGCAGGACCTGAGCATCATGATGATCGCGGTGGTGGTGGCGATGGCCGTGATGATGCTGGCCAGCCGCCCGCTGATGGGCTTCGTGGCGCGTCACCCGACCGTGGTGATCCTGTGCCTGGGCCTGCTGCTGATGATCGGCTTCAGCCTGGTGGCCGAAGGCCTGGGCTTCCACGTGCCCAAGGGCTACCTGTACGCCGCGATCGGCTTCTCGATCCTGATCGAGCTGTGCAACCAGCTGGCGCGCCGCAACCGGGCCAAGGGCACGCACGCCCTGGGCCGCCGCCAGCGCACCGCGCAGGCCGTGCTGCGGCTGTTGCGCGCCGGCCGTGGCGGCCAGGCGTCGCAGCAGGCCGATGACGTGGTGGCGCTGGTGGACAGCGCCGGCGAGGAGCCGGCCTTCGCGCCGGAGGAAAGCTCCATGATCGAGCGGGTGCTGGCCATCGGCGGGCACGACGTGCGCGCCATCATGGTGGCGCGCGGCGAGATGGTCTGGCTGGACGTGGCCGATACGCCCGACGTGATCGTGCGCAAGTTCGCCTCGGGCCACTCGCGCCTGCCGTTGTGCGCCGGCGATCCGGCCAACGTGCTGGGCGTGCTGCACTTCAAGGACCTGCTGCCGCTGTTGCAGAACCCGGGCCCGATCGACCTGGTCGAGCTGGCGCGCGAACCGCGCTACGTGATGGAGACCACGCCGGTGCTGAAGGTGCTGGAAGAACTGCGCGCCTCGCGCGACCACATGCTGATCGTGGTCGACGAACACGGCGTGTGTGAAGGGCTGGTGACGCCGATGGACGTGCTGACCGCGGTGGCCGGCGAGCTGCCGGAGGACAGTGAGGCGCCGCCCGAGGCGCTGCAATTGTCCGACGGCTCGTGGCTGCTCGACGGGCGCCTGGCCCTGGCCGAGGCGGCGCGGGTGCTGGAGGTGGCGGACCTGGCCGATGATGCCGGCGACGCGACGCTGGCGGGCCGGCTGCTGCGCGCCGAAGGCCGCATTCCCGACACCGGCGACGTGATCGTGTGGCGCGA
>NZ_CYTU01000056.1:5111-32108 GCF_001299375.1 Achromobacter sp. 2789STDY5608621
CCGGCCACCGTGAAGGACGGGCCCGAGCTGAAGGCCATGGTGCGCTCGGGATCGACATCGCCCATCGCGTGGCGCCAGCCGAGCGAGGCGCGCAGGCGCGCGGGGGCGCCGGCGATCTCGGTGTCCAGCTTGCCGCGCAGGCCCACGGTGGTGGTGGTGATGTCGTTGCTGTCGCTGCCCGCCGACAGCGCCGCCGATCCGCCGTTTTCCGAGAAGCCGCCCATGCGCTGCTTGATCCAGGCGGCGCCGACGAACGGTTCGACCGTGGCTCGCGGCGATACCGGAATGGCGTAGCCCAGCTCGCCGAAGATCTGCGTGGTGTTGCCGTCGTACTTGGTCTTGAGCTCCTGGTTCTGGCCGGCCAGCGTCAGGTCGCGGCGGTTGTCGATCCGGTGCCAGCTGTAGGCCGCGCCCGCCATCAGGTTCCAGGCCGAGCCGCCGGGCTGCACGAACGACTTGCCGCCGAACAGCGAGACGCTGTAGCTGTCGACCTTGGCGCGGGCATTGCGGCTGTCCTGCCAGATGGTGCTGTCCTGGTAGCCCAGCGCCATGCCGACGCGCCAGCCGTCGCCGACGCGGATGTCGCCGCCGGCCTGCACGCCGCCCACGCGCTGCTTGTAGCTGGGCGCGTTGCCGTCGCCGTCCTGGCTCTGCCAGTTGCCGATGACCTCGGCCCAGACGTTGCGCTGGCACGAGAAGCGCTGTGAATAGCCGCCGTTGGTGCGCAGCGCCTCGTCGCACGGACGGCCGTCCTGCGTGTTCTCGCTTTGCAGGCTGTCGCGCAGGTGGTTCAGCGGCAGGGCGCGGGCCGATTCCGAGCTGCGGATCAGCGCCGAGGCCAGTGACGCGTGGCTGTCGCCGGACAACTGCTTGAACGCGGCGGAGGCCTCGTCGGCGGTCAGCCCCAGCAGGGCGCCATACAGCGCCGAGTTGGGGTCGATGCGGCCCAGTGCGCCCGCCACGGCGCGCTGGTTCGGCGTCTGCGCCACCGAGCCGAAGCCGGTCTGGTTGCGGGTGAAGGACACCGTGACGTTGTTCGGATCGTAGCCGACCGCCGCGTCGACGAAGGCCAGCTGCGGCAGGACGGTGCTGGCGAACACGCCCTGGCGGCCCTGGTCGGCGGTCAGCACCGTGAAGGTGTCGTTGCCGGTCAGCGGGCCGTTGCTGGTCACCTTCAGCGTGCCGCCGAGGGCGGCGGTGCCGGTCACGTGCACGTTGGGGCCGGCGTTCGGACCGACGCCGACCGCCAGCGTGGCGCCCGCGCCGTTGCTGAAGTTGTTGCTGACCTTGAGCCCGCCGCCCGCGCCCGAGCCGCTGACCACGGTGCCGGCGTTGGTCAGGCTGGCGATGGTGCCGTAGCCGGACAGGGTGCCGCCGCTGTTGACCTGCACGGCGGCGGGCAGGGTGGCCGGCGCCTGGGCGCTGCCCAGTTGTAGCGTGCCGCCGTTGATCGCGACGGTGCCATTGAAGGTCTGCGATCCGCCCACGCCGAGCGAGCCGCCGCCTTGCTTGACGAGGGTGCCGGCGCCCGCGAGCGACCCCGAGAAATTGCCGTCCGAGCCCTGGTTGAACACCAGCGTGGCGTTGTTGGTGATGGCGCCTTGCAGGCTGCTGGTGTCGCCGATCAGGGTGCCGGCGTTGATGCGGGTGCCGCCGGTGTAGGTCGACGGCTGGGTCAGCGTCAGCGCGCCGGCGCCGTCCTTGACCAGTTGGCCGCCGCCGCTGATGCCGCCCGTCATGGCGCCATCGGCGCCCTGGTTCATGCGCAGGGTGGTGCCGGCCGAGGTGCTGACGTTGCCCTTGACGCTGGCGCTGTTGCCTTCCAGCGTGCCGCCGGCGATCACCGTGCCGCCGGCATAGGCGTTGACGCCGTTCAGCACCAGGGTGCCGTCGCCCTGCTTGAGCAGCGCGCCGGTGCCGTTGATGGACTGGTTCAGCGTGAACGTCTGGTTGGCCGCGACGATGTCCAGGCCGCCGCCTGTGCCGTCGAGCGAGATCGTCCGGGCGGTGGTGGTGTAGCCGGCATCGGCGATGCGCAGCGTGCCGCCGTTCAGCGAGATCGCGCCGCCATTGCCCAGCTGGCTGTCCTGGGTCACCTGCAGCACGCCGCTGCGGATCGAGGTGTTGCCGGTGTAGGTGTTGTTGCCGGCCAGGATCAGCGTGCCGCCGTTGCCTTTCTCGATGCCGCCCGCGCCGGTGATCGGCGCCGCGATGGTGGCGGTGCCGCCGGCCTCGACCCGGAACGGGGTCAGCGCCTGGGCGATGCCGAGCTGTCCGCCGGCGCCCGCGGCCACCGTGTAGCCGCTGGTCAGGAACTGCACGCCGGTGACCGCCTGGCTGCCGTCGATGGTGACGGTGCCGCTGGCGCCGGAGAAGGCCGCGTACTTGCCGTTCCAGTTGCTGGCCAGGTTGCCGCTGGCGTCGGTCCAGTTGTTGCCCGCGGCATTCCAGGTCCCGCTGCCGCCGGCGATCACGCCGTCGGGCGTGGTCTTGGCGCCGTTCCAGAACAGGATCTCGCCGGGCTGGCTTTGCAGCACCAGGTTGACCTGGTTCGACTGGTTCTGCAGGGTCAGGTTGGCGCTGGTGTAGCCGGACGGCAGGACGCCGTAGGTCAGGCCGGCGCCGGTCATCGTGCCGCCGTACGAGAACAGGCGATAGACACCCGTGCCGAGATTGCCGCCGTCGTAGATGTTGAGGATGCCGTTCAGGGCCAGGTTCTGCCCCACGGTCACGGCGGTGGTGGCCGAGTTCGGCGCGCCCAGCGTGAAGTCGAGCTGGGTGCCGGTCGACAGGTTCAGGTTCTGCGCGAACGAGATCGGATTGCCCGGCGTGCCCGCCACCAGGTGCGCGCCGTTGCCCAGCGTGACGTCGGTGGCGACCGAGCCCGAGCCGCCCAGCGAACCGCCGGCGTTGACCGTGACGTTGCCGCCGCCCAGCGTGCCGTTCACCAGCAGCGTGCCGCCGTTGACGGTGGTGCCGCCGCCGACCGTGTTGTTGCCGGTCAGCGTCAGGTTGGCCGAGCCGTCCTTGGTCAGCGTGCCGGTGTTGTTGCCGGTGGTGGTGATGTTGCCGCCATAGGTGCCATCGGCGCCGGTCTGGTTGAAGATCAGCGCGCTGCCGTCGACGATGTTGATGTTGCCTTGCAGGCTGGTGGCGTTGCCCGCCAGCGTGCCGGCGTTGATGGTGGTGCCGCCCGTATAGGTGTTGGCGCCGGTCAGGGTGACCGTGCCGCCGCCGTTCTTGGTCAGGCTGCCGCCGCCGGAAATCACGCCGCCGAAGCTGCCGTCGTCGCCCGTGGCCTGGTTGAACACCAGGCTGGTGCCGGTCGCGGTGCCGATGGCGCCGGTCAGGCTGTGGGTGTCGCCGATCAGGGTGCCGCCGGCCAGCGTGGTGCCGCCGCTGTACTGGTTCTGGCCGCTCAGCGTCAGCGTGCCGGCGCCGGACTTGGTCAGGCTGCCGGCGCCGGTGATGTTGCCGGCCAGCGTCAGGTCGTTGGCGCCGGACACGGTCAGCGCCGCGCCCAGGTTGACCAGGTTGGCGAGCGCGACGCCGGGCGCGCCGGCCTGCAGGGTGCTCGCGCCGGTCACCGACAGGCCGCCGCTGCCCAGCGCGGTGTTGCCGCCGGCGACCAGCGTGCCGCCCGCCAGGGTGGTGCCGCCGGTGTAGGTGTTGGCGCCGTTCAGGGTCAGCGTGGAGGCGCCGGTCTTGACCAGCGGACCGCTGCCGTCGACCACGCCGGCCAGCGTCAGGCTGTCGCTGCCGTTGATCGTCACGCTGCCGCCCAGGGTCACGTTGTTGGTCAGTGACGCGTTGCCCAGGCCGCTCAGCGTGGTGCCGGCGGCGGCCGTCAGGGCGCCGCCGCCGAGCGCGCTGCTGCCGCCCACGACCAGCGTGCCGCCCGCCAGGGTGGTGCCGCCGCCGTAGTTGTTGTTGTTGCCGGTCAGGGTCAGCACGCCGGCGCCGGTCTTGTCGATCGCGCCGGCGCCGCTGATGACGCCGCTCAGT
Organism: Achromobacter sp. 2789STDY5608621; assembly: GCF_001299375.1. Taxonomy (NCBI): domain Bacteria; kingdom Pseudomonadati; phylum Pseudomonadota; class Betaproteobacteria; order Burkholderiales; family Alcaligenaceae; genus Achromobacter; species Achromobacter sp. 2789STDY5608621. The sequence goes on from NZ_CYTU01000056.1 coordinate 9,117, forward strand.
CCCAGGTTGGCGCCGGTGACGGTGGTGGTGCCGGCGCCGAGCGTGACGGCGTTGGCCAGGGTCACCGGGGCGGTGGCGGACAGGGTGGTGCCGCCGCTGGTCGTCAGCGTGCCGCTGCCCAGCGCGCCGTTGTTGCCCACCGCCAGCGTGCCGCCGTTCAGCTGCACGCCGCCGCCGAAGCTGTTGGCGTTGCCCAGCGTCAGGGTGCTGGCGCCATTCTTGACCAGGCTGCCGGCGCCGCTGACGGCGCCCGCCAGGGTCAGGTCGTTGGAACCCGGCAAGGTCAGGGCGCCGTTGAGCACGACGGCGTTCTGCAGTTGTGTCGCCGCGCCGGCATCGAGCTGCGTGCCGTTGGCGGCGATCAGGCTGCCGGTGCCCAGCGCGGTGTTGCTGCCGACGGTGATCTGTCCGGCCGTCAGCTGCGTATTGCCCTGATAGCTGTTGTTGCCCGCCAGCGTCAGGGTGCCGGTGCCGGTCTTGACCAGGCCGCCGGCGCCCGACAGGCTGCCGCCCAAGGTCAGGGCCTGGCTGCTCTGGACCGTCAGGTCGCCCTGCAGCACGGCATTGTTGGCCAGCGTCAGCGCGGTGTCGTTGGCCAGCGTGGTGCCGGCCGCGGCCGTCAGCACGCCAGTGCCGAGCGCGGTGTTGTTGCCGACCTTGAGGGTGCCGGCCTGCAACTGGGTGCCGCCGACATAGGTGTTGGCGCCGTTCAGCACCAGGGTGCCCGCGCCGGTCTTGGTCAGCGTACCGGCCGCGGTCGTGCCGGACACCACGCCGTTGACGGTGTAGACCGCGGCCGCATCGGCCACGTCGACGCCGCCGGCCCCTTGCAGGGTCCAGGCGCGGCTCGTGGCGCCCGGCGCCGTGGCGGCGTAGCGCAGCGTGCCGCCAGCGAAGACGACGCCGTTGGCGGCGTCGCCCAGCTGGTTGTCGGCGCTGATCTGCAGCACGCCGCCTTCGAGGCGGGTGTTGCCGACGTAGGTGTTGGCCTTGGTGAAGATCAGGGTGCCGGCATCGCGCTTGGCGATATCGACACTGCCGCTCAACACGGTGTCGAGCGTGGCGGTGGCGTTGGGCTCGACCCGCAGGGTCGCCACGCCGTCGCTGCCGGCCTGCGCGGTGAGGCCGCCGGCGCCGGTGATGATGTAGCCGTCGGTGGAGAACTGCAACCCCTGGAACTGCTGGTTGGCGGCGACCGTGACGGTGCCGGCGTTGCCCTGGAACACGCCGAACTTGCCGCCCCAGGCCTCGGCCGCCTGCGTGGTGGCGTTCTGCCAGGTGGTGCCCGCGGTGGTCCAGGCGCCGTTGCCGCCTTGCCAGAACTGGATCTCGCCCGCGCTCGACTGGTTCAGCACGTTGATCTGGCCGGTGATGCCGGTCTGCAGGCTCAGGTTCGGCGATGCGCCGGTGCCCAGCGCCAGGCCGGCGGTGTTGCCGTTGCCGGTGTAGGTGACGATACGGTAGACGCCCACGCCGAAGCCGGGGGCCTGGGTGACGTTGACCTTGCCGTTCAGGGTGACGTCGCCATACACGTTGACCAGGCTGCCGGAATAGGGCGCGCCCAGCAGCGCGTCGATGCTGGAGTTGCTGTCGACCGTGAGCGAGCCGAGCGTCAGGCCGCCAGGGTTGGCGGAGCTGACCGCCAGGCTGCCGCCATTGAGGATCGACACGTTGCCGCTGGCCGTGCCGCTGCCGGTCAGCGTCGAGCCGGCGCCATTGACGTTGACGTTGGCATTGGCCAGCGAGCCGGTCAAGTTGACCGTGCCGCCGTTGATGTTGAAGAGGCCGCTATTGGTGCTGGCGCCGCCCAGCGTCAGGGTGCCAGCGCCGGTCTTGGTGATGTTGCCGGCGCCGGCCAGCACGCCGCCGAAGAGGCTGTCGCTGGCGCTGCCCAGCGAGACGTTGGCGTCGGCCTGCAGCACGCCATTGCCGGTCAGGCTGGCGATGGATTCGGCGCCGGTCAGTTGCAGCGTGGCGCCGCTGTCGATGCGCACGCCCGAGGCCGAGCTGATGGCGTTGCCGCCCGCCGCGACCAGCGTGCCTTGCGCCACGCCGATGCCGCCGGACAGCGTGTTGCCGCCGCTCAGCGTCAGGCTGCCCGTGCCGGTCTTTTCCAGGTTGCCCGCGCCCGACAGCACATTGCCGAAGGCGCCGTTGGCGTTCTGGTTGAAGGTCAGGGTGGTGTTGGCGGCGGTCGCGACGTTGCCGCGGATGCTGCCGGTGTCGCCGGTCAGGCCGCCCGCGTTGAGCTGGGTGTTGCCGGTATAGGTGTTGGCGCCCGTCAGGGTGAGCGTGCCGCCGCCTTCCTTGATCAGGCCGCCGGCGCCGCCGATGACGCCGGCCAGGGTCCAGTTGCCCGCGCCGGTGGCGGTCAGGGTGTTGTTGAGCGTGACGTTGTTGGCCAGCGTGACGCCGTCGGCGGCGGTCAGGCTGGCGGCGCCGTTGACCGTCAGGGCGCCGGTGCCCAGGGCGGTATTGCTGTTGGCGGCCAGCGTGCCGCTGGCCAGGGTGGTGCCGCCGGCGTAGTTGTTGGCGCCGGACAGCGTCAGGGTGCCGCTGCCGTTCATGACGAGGCCGTTGGCGCCGCTGACGGTGCCGCCCAGGGTGACGTCGTTGGCGCCGCCCACGGTCAGGTTGCCGCCGTTGAGCGCGACGTTGTTGGCCAGCGTGACGGCCTGGGTGCTGGTCAGCGTCGAGGCGCCGGCCACGGTCAGCGTGCCGCTGCCCAGGGCCTGGCCCGAGCCCACGCGCAAGCCGCCTTGCGCCAGCGTGACGCCGCCCTGGAAGGTGTTGGCGCCGCTCAGCGTCAGCGCGTTGGCGCCTTGCTTGACCAGCGATCCGCCGCCCGCGACGATGCCGCTCAGCGCTACGTCCTGGGCGCCGGAAACCGTCAACGCGCTACCGTTGAGGGTCACGTTGTTGGCCAGCGTCACGCCGGTCAGCGCCTGCAGCGTGGCGGCGCCGTTGACCGTCAGGGCGCCGCTGCCCAGCGAGGTGTTGGCGCCGACCACCAGGGTGCCACCGTTGACTTGGGTGCCGCCGCCGAAGGTGTTGGCGCCGGCCAGCGTCAGGGTGCCGGCGCCGCTGGCGTTCAGGCCGCCGGCGCCGCCGATCGCGCCGGCCAGGGTCAGGTCGTTGGTGAGATCCAGCGCCAGGCCCTGGTTCAGCGTCACGTTGTTGTTCAACGTGACGGCCTGGGTCGAGCCCAGCGTCGCCGCGCCGGTGACCGTGAGGTCGCCGCTGCCCAGCGCCGCGACGTTGCCGACCCGCAGGGCGCCGGCGGCCAGGGTGGTGCCGCCCTGGTAAGTGTTGGCGCCGTTCAACGTCAGGGTCGAACTGCCGCTCTTGAGCAGCGAGCCGGCGCCGTCGATGGCGCCGGACAAGGTCAGGTCGCGCGCGCCGTTGACGGTCAGCGCGTTGTTCAGCGTCACGTTGTTGGCCAGCGCGATGGCCGGGCCGCCGGCGATGCCGGCCAGCGTGGCGGCGCCGTTGACTTGCAGCGCGCCCGAGCCGAGCGCCGTGCCGGACCCCACCACCAGGCTGCCGCCGTTGAGTTGCGTGCCGCCCTGGTAGGTGTTGGCGCCGGTCAGGGTCAGGCTGCGGCCGGCCGCGCCAGCGATCAGGCCGCCAGCGCCATCGATCACGCCGGACAAGAGGGCGTCGTGCGTCTGCGCCAGCGTCAGGTTGGCGCCGCTGGCCACCGTGATGGCGTTGCCCAGCGTCAGATCGACGCCGCCATCGAGCGCGGCGTTGCCATTGACGGCCAGCGGGCCCAGGCCCAGCGCCTGGTTGTTGCCCAGCAGCAGGGTGCCGCTGTTCAGCTGGGTGGCGGCATGGGTGTTGATGCCGTTCAGCGTGAGCGTGCCGCTGCCCGATTTGATCAAGGTGCCGGCGCCGCCGAGGGCGCCGTTCAACGTCAGGTTGCCGCTGCCGCCCGTGGTCAGGTTGGCGCCCAGCGCCACGTTGTTGGCCAGGGCGACGCTGCCGTCGGACAGCAGGCTCGATGCCCCGGCGACGGTCAGCAGGCCCGTGCCCAGCGCGGTGTTGCTGCCGACGCGGATCGCGCCCGCGGACAGGGTGGTGCCGCCGGCATAGCTGTTGGCGCCGTCGAGCGTCAGCGTGCCGTTGCCCTGCTTGGCCAGGGCGCCGGTGGTGCCGGCCACGACGCCGTTGAGCGTCAGGTCGTTCGAGCCCAGATGGGTCAGCGTGTTGCCGGCGCCGATGAAGACATCGTTGGCCAGCGTCACGGCGGCGGTGCTGTCCAGCGCGCCCGAGCCGTTGATGTTGAATGAACCGCTGCCCAGCGCGGTATTGCTGCCGACCGACACCGTGCCGGCCGCCAGCGTGACGCCGCCGATGGCGCTGTTGTTGCCGCCCAGCGCCAGGGTGCCGGCGCCCAGCTTGGTGACGCGGCCCGCGCCGGTCAGGGCCTGGTTCAGCGTGAAGACATTGCCGGCGTCGGCAATGTCGAAGCCGGCGCCCGCGCCGACGTCGATGGCGCGGCTGGTGCCGGTGTAGCCGGTGCCCGTCACGCGCAGCGTGCCGCCTGTGAAACCGAGCGCGCCGCCCGCGTCGCCGAGGTTGTTGTCGGCGCTGGCCTGGAGCACGCCCTCGCTGATCAATGTGCCGCCGGTATAGGTGTTGGCGCCGCCCAGCACCAGCGTGCCGAGGTCGCGCTTCTGCAATTGACCGGCGCCCTTGATGACGCTGTTGATGGTGCCGGTCATGGTCGGGTCGACGCGGAACGTATTCGGCCCCGTGGCCAATTGCAGGCCGCCGCCGGTGAGGGTGTAGCCATCGGTGAAGAACTGCATGCCGGTCACGGCCTGGTCGCCGGTGAGGGCGACGTTGCCGCCGGCGGCGCCGCCGAACACGGCGTACTGGCCGCCCCAGGCCTGCGACAGGTTGCCCGACTGATCGGTCCAGTTGGTCTGGCCCGCCACCCAGGTGCCGCTGCCGCCGGCCAGCACGCCGTCGGCGGCGGTCTTGGCGCCGTTCCAGAACTGCACGTTGTTGCCGCCCGCGGCCACCACCAGGTTCACCTGCTGGTTCACCGCCGTCTGGATCTGCAGGTTGGCGGGCAGGGTGCCCGGCGGCAGGCTGCCCAGCGCCATGCCATTGTTGGTCAGCGTGCCGGTATAGCCCAGCAGGCGATACACGCCGACGCCGAAGCCGCCCTTGTCGGTCACGTTGAGATTGCCGTTGAGTGTCACGTTGCCATTGACCTGCACCAGCGCCTGCGGCGTGGGCGCGCCCAGCGAGACATTGAATTGCGAGCCGGAACTCATGTTCAGGCCGCCCAGCGTCAGCGTCTGGCCGGTGGTGCCCGTCAGCGCGCCGCCGGTGGCGATATTGGCCACGCCGGTCACGCTGCCGGTGCCGCCCAGGCTCGCGCCCGCGCCCACGTTGACCTGCGAGCTGGCCAGCGAGCCGGTGACGTTCAGGCTGCCGCCGGCCACGTTGAACAGGCCGGTCTGCGTGTTCGCGCCCGACAGCGTCAGCGCGCCGGTGCCGTTCTTGACGATGTTGCCGGCGCCGCTCAGCACGCCGCCGAAGACGGAGTCGGCGTTGTTCTGCCCCATCTGCATGGTGGCACTGGCGCCCAGCGCCAGATTGCCGGCGCCGCTGAGCGAGCCGAACGTCTCGCTGTCGGTCAGCCGCAGCGTGGTGCCGGCCGCCAGATTGACGGCCAGGTTGTCGGCCAGCGCCTGTCCGCCGCGCGTTTCGACCGTGCCCGACAGCAGGTTCAGGCCGCCGGTGAAGGTGTTGATGCCGTTCAGGATCAACGTGGTGTTGTTGCCCAGCACGTCGACGCTGCCGCTGCCGCTGATGGCGCCGCTGTAGGTCGCGTTGGCGCCTTGCGCCAGCACCAGCTTGCTGTTGTTGAGCACGCTGGCGCCCAGGCTGCCGGTGCCCGCCTGCAGCACGCCGGCATTGATGGTGGTGTTGCCGAAGCTGTTGGCGCCGGTCAGCGTCAGGGTGCCGGCGCCGTTCTTGATCAGATTGCCCGCGCCGTTGATGGCGCCGTACAGGCCGATGTTGTTGCCGCTGTCGACGGTCAGGTTGCCGTTGAGCGCGACGTTGTTGGTGAAGTTGCGGTTGGCGGTGCTTTGCAGCGTGGCGTTGCCGCCGATGGTCAGCTGGCCGCTGCCCAGCGCCGTGTCGCTCGCGGCGATCAGCGTGCCCGCATTGAGCGTGACGCCGCCCGCGTGGCTGTTGTTGCCGGACAGGGTCAGGATGCCGTTGTCGTTCAGGGTCAGGCCGCCGGCGCCGCTGAGCGCGCCGGACAGCGTCAGTCCCTGGCCGCCGGTGTTCAGGCCGAGCCCCGCGCCCAGGCGGATGTTGTTGGCCACGTTCAGGCCGCCCGCGGCCAGCGTGGCCGCGCCTTCCACGTCCAGCAGCCCGGCGCCCAGCGCCTGGCTGTTGCCCAGCGTCAGCGTGCCGGCGTTGAGCAGCACGCCGCCGCTATGCGTGTTCTGGGTCGCCAGCGTCAGGTTGGCGGCGCCGTTCTTGATCAGCTGGCCGCTGCCGGAGAGGGCGCCGGCCAGCGTCAGGTCCTGCGAACCGAGGATCGACAGGTTGTCGTTCAGCACGAACTGGTTGCCCAGGCTGACGGCCGCGCCGGCGTCGAGCGCGGTGGCGCTCTGCACCACGGCGGTGCCGGTGCCCAGGGCATTGTTGGCGCCGGCCACGATGGCGCCGCCATTGAGCGTGGCGCCGCCGAAGGTGTTGCCGGCATTGAGCGTCAGGGTGCCGCTGCCGGTCTTGACCAGCGAGCCGCCGGCGCCGGACAGGGCGCCATTGAGCGTCAGGTTGTTGCTGCCGGCGATGGTCAGCGCGTTGCTCAGGGCGAACGTGTTGGACAGCGCGATGTTGTTGGCCAGGCTCGACAGGGTCACGGCGCCATTGACGGTGACGCCGCCGCTGCCCAGGGCGGTGTTGCTGCCCACGTTCACGCTGCCGCCGCTGAGGGTGGCGCCGCCGCCGAACGTGTTGGCGCCGTTGAGCGTCAGCGCGCCCGCGCCGCTCTTGACCAGCGAACCGCTGGCGCCGCTGAGCAAGCCGTTCAGGGTCAGGTCGCTGGCGCCGTTCAGCGTCAGCGTATTGTTCAGCACGATGGCGTTCTGCAGCGCCATCGAGGCGGTCGAGGCCAGGCTGGCGGCGCCATTCACGGTCAGCGCGCCGCTGCCGAGCGCGCTGTTGTTGCCGACGATCAGACCGCCCGCGTTGATCTGGGTCGCGGCGTGGCTGTTGGCGCCGCTCAGGGTCAGTATGCCCGCGCCGTTCTTGACCAGCGTGCCGGCGCCGGTGAGATTGCCCGTCAACGCCAGGTTGCCGGTATTGGCCAGGGCGAGCGTGGCGCCCAGCCCGATGTTGTTGCCGATGCTGGTGGCGCCCACGGCTTGCAGCGTGGCGGCGCCATAGACCGCCAGGTCGCCCAGGCCGAGCGCGGTATTGGTGCCCAGGACCAGTGTGCCGCCGCCCAGCCGCGTGCCGCCGGTGTGGGCGTTGGCGCCATTGAGCGTCAGCGTGCCGGCGCCGGATTTGTCGAGGTAGCCGGCGCCGCTGATGGCGCCCGACAGCGTCAGGTCGCTGGCGCCCTGGATGCCCAGGCCGTTGACGCCGAGCGCGATCGCATTGCTCAGCGACAGGGCCTGCGTGCTGGCGATGGCGCCGCCGTTGGCGGTCAGCGTGCCGCTGCCGAAGGCGCCCGCGTTGTCGAAATTGACCAGGCCGCCATTCAGCGTGGCCTGCGCCGTCACCAGCGGGCCGCTGACGTTCCAGGTGCCGCCGTTGACGATCAGGTTGTTGAAGTTGATGTAGGTGGCGGAACTGGCGGTGCCGCCGCCGCTGACGCCGCTGGCGCCCGGGTTCTGCAGCACCAGCGTGTTGTTGCCGTTAGCGCCGCCGTCGACCAGGCCCAGCGCCGAGAAATTCAATGCCACGTTCGCGCCGAGTCCGTTCAGGTTGGCGCCCACGCCGATGCTCGTGGCGCCGCCCTGGCTGACGGACGAGCCGGTCACCGCGGTGAAGGTGTTGGTGCTGTTGATGCCCATGTGCACGCTGCCGTTGATGGTGCCGGCATTGGTGAAGGTATTGCCTGAAACGGAGCGGCCCAGGCCGACGCGGCCGTTGATGACGGCGCCAGCCGCGTTGGTCACGGTGATCGGCGCGCCGCCATAGGCGGCGATCACGGGGCTGCTCAGCAGCGCGCTCAGGTCGGGCAGCAGGCCCGGACGGATCTCGATGAGGTTGGTATTGGTGATGTTGATGGTGCCGGTGGCGTCACTCATGGCCACCAGCGCGGCGCCGCCCACACCGGTCAGGAGCGGCAGGCCCAGCACCGACAGGCCGGTGCCGCGCAGCGCGCCGTTGTTGTTGACGACCACCGAGCCGCCATTGGTGGTGTTGCCCAGTTGCGCGCCGGTCGCGCCCAGGCTGAGCAGTCCGCCCAGCCCCAGGCCCGGGTCGACGGTGCCCTGGTTGGTCAGGCTGGTGTTCTTGCCGCTCAAGGTGATCGACGGGCTGACCAAGGCGGACGAGGACTGCCCGCTGGCGGTGACCAGCACCGAGGCGCCGTTCACGTTGGTGTTGACGGTGTTGATGTTGGGAATCGGGAGCAGGACGACGGCGTCGTTGCACAGGATCGATGTGCCGGAGGTGGTACACGCCAGCGCGGCGGGAACCGGGGCCAGCAGCAGGATCAGCGCCTGCCACGCGTAGTTGAGGGAAAGGAAAGAAAAGCCATGCCGGTGGCCAGGTTTCATCTCAGCTCCAGAAACACAATGGGCCTTTCCTGGAGCACCGGATCGCCAATCTTGCCCGGTGCCTGGAATAGGCGATTGCTGCACATCGGGAAGCGCGAGCGGCGGTGGTTTTATTAGGTGCCGCTTTTAAACCTGGAGTCAGTTTGAAAGGAATCTGACGAGATGATCTTTAAGAATTTCGCGTAAATAGTAACTATTATTTTCAGAAATCAGGCGATTTCTCTCATATTGAAACTTTCAAATAGATACTGAAATTACTAATGGTAAATATAATTGGAAATAATCGTCGGAAGGTGAGTTTCGCTCAATAAGGGCTATTTCAAGCATCTTTTGAAATTTTAATAATCATTCTAAAATCAGCGAAAATAATCATAATTGTTTTTAAATTCTCTCATTAAAACTTATTTTTCAAGACGCTGAATTCTTGAAAATCTGATCTGACCCTGATCCTGCGAGCGACGGGAATGGTTCTTGCTGGCTGATTTTTATTGTTATGAAGCCTTGACCCCGAATAACTCGCAAATCTTTGAATAATCGTGCGGTGTTGCGTCGACGATTTTTCCCGGGCCGCGAATGCAACAATTCCTGCGCATTGCAACGGCCGCGCGGCATTATCTGAAAGGCACGAATACTATCCAGGCATGGCGCCATGCGCCGTGCGAATCAGTCCGCCGCGAGAGGCGTGGACATCCACCGCAATATGAAGCGCGCGCCGCCCAGCGGGCTTTCGCGCACCTCGATGGTGCCCTTGTGGCTGGCGGCGACTCGCTTGACGATGGCCAGGCCCAGGCCGGCGCCGCCGGTGCCGCGGTCGCGGCTTTCGTCGAGCCGGATGAAGGGCTCGAAAATGCGCTCGCGGTCAGCGGGCGCGACGCCGGGGCCATCGTCGTCGACGATCAGCTCGTAGCCGCCGGCGGGGCAGCTCGTCAGCGAGATCTCGATGCGCGCGCTGGCATAGCGCACGGCGTTCTGCACCAGGTTGAGCAAGGCCCGGCTCATGTAGCGCGGATGCAGCTGCACGTGCGCCGGCAGGCCGTCGCGCACGTGGCAATGCACGCCGCGCGCGTCGGCCTGGTGCGCCACCTGCGCCAGTGCTTCGCCGAGCCAGTCGCGCACGTCCACGGTTTCCTGCTTGACGACGTCGTCGGCGGGGCGTTCCAGCCGCGCGTACACCAGCAGTTCGTCGACCATGGTTTCGAGCTCGTGGATATCGGTGCGCATGTCGTGCAGGATCTGCTCGCGCCGCGCCTGGAATTTCTCCTGGCCCAGCATGTCGACCTCGAACGACAGCCGCGCCAGCGGCGTGCGCAATTCATGCGAGACGGCGTTGGTCAGGCTGCGCTGGTTTTCCACCAGCGCCGAAATGCGTTCGGCCATCTGGTTGAAGCTTTCGCCGACGTGCCGGATGCCGGAAAAATGCGACAGCCGCGCGCGCACGCCCAGGTCGCCCTGGCCCATGCGCAGCGTGGCGTTGCGCAGGGAATCGAGGTCGCGCCATACCGGCAGCGCCCACAGCAACAGCAGCACCGCCGCCAGCACCATGCTCAGCGCCAGCCAGGCGCCCCACGTGATCCACTTTTCCAGCGTCGGTTCGCCGGGCAGGCGCATCTCCAGCCATTGCCGCGGTTCGCCGGGCAGGGGGGCGAGGTAGGTGTTGTATTCGTCGCGCATGATGAAGCCGCGCGTGGCCAGGTCCTGCTTTTCCTGTTCGGTGGCCTCGATCCGTTCCGGCGTCACCAGTTTCAGTTCCAGGCCATAGTGCGGCCGCAGGGAGTCGCGGATGAAGGCGGCGCGCGATTCGGGCTCGATCGGGTCGAGTTCCTTATGCAGCGCGTACATCTGGCCGCGCACGGCCTGGTAGGACAGGTCGGCGCTGATCGAGTCGAGCAGATAGCCCAGGCTGCGGTTCACCAATTGCGAGGCGGCGATATAGGCAATGGCGGCGACCACGAAAATACGGATCGTGAACTTGAGCATTCTGAAATTCCTGTGGGCGCGGGCGCCGCACATTTTCCGCCCGACGCATCTGGCCACCGCGGTGGGCCGCCGTATTCTACAGAGCGTATATCGGGCTATCCAACGGATTTTGTATGGAAATTGTGAAGCTTGATGCAGTAATCTGGCGGAACCCCGCCGCGCGAACGATTGAAACTGCCACGCCACCCGGCTATAAGCTTGAATCACGGCGCCGCGCGACCGGCCGGCGCCAACCGTTTCAGAGTGCCACGTCCGATGCCGCCGCAGCCCCCTTTCCACGATGAACGCGTCGCCAGTAAAACGGTGGCCAGCGAGGCCGAGCCGGCGGGACGCGGAACCTGTGTGGAAGTGTTCCTCGCGTTCCTGCGGCTTGGCCTGACCGCGTTTGGCGGGCCGGTGGCGCACCTGGCCTATTTCCGCGAAGAATTCGTCGACCGCCGCCGCTGGCTCGACGATTATGCGTTTTCCGATCTGGTGGCGTTGTGCCAGTTCCTGCCGGGCCCCGCCAGCAGCCAGGTCGGCATGGCGCTGGGCCTGAAGCGGGCGGGGTGGACCGGCATGCTGGCGGCCTGGCTCGCGTTCACGCTGCCGTCAGCGCTGGTGATGATCCTGCTGGGCCTGGGGCTGGCGCGTTTCGGCGGCCTGGCCAGCCTGCCGCTGGTGCATGGCCTGAAGGTGGCGGCCGTGGCGGTGATCGCACAGGCGGTGTGGGGCATGGGCCGCTCGCTCTGTCCGGACGTGCCGCGTGCCGGGTTGGCCATCGTCGCGGCGCTGATCGCGGTGGCGCTGCCGACCACGCTGGGGCAGATCGGCGCCATCGTGCTGGGCGCGGTGGCCGGCGCCGCGTTGCTGCAGGTGCCGCCCAGGCCGTTGCTGGCCAACCGGGCGCAGGGCGTATCGCGCGCCGCCGGTTATACGTGCCTGGCGCTGTTCGCGCTGTTGCTGGCGGCGTTGCCGCTGTGGGCCTCGCTGTCGGGCGCGCCGCTGACGACGCAGCTGGCCGGGTTCTATCGCGCGGGCGCGCTGGTGTTCGGCGGCGGACACGTGGTGCTGCCGTTGCTGGAGACGGCGGCGGTTGGCGGCGGCATGGTGTCCAACGCGGATTTCCTGGCGGGCTATGGCGTGGCGCAGGCGCTGCCGGGGCCGCTGTTCACGTTTGCCGCTTTCCTGGGCGCGGCGGCGTCCGGTCCGTTGCCCGGCTGGGCCGGCGGCCTGGCCATGCTGGTGGCGGTCTTCCTGCCTGGCGCGCTGCTGCTGGCCGCGGCCCTGCCGTTCTGGGAAAGCCTGCGGCGCCGGCCCGGCGTGCGCAACATGGTCGCGGGCGTCAACGCGGCGGTGGTGGGCATTCTGCTGGCCGCGCTGTACGACCCGGTCTGGACCAGCGCGATCCTCTCCAAGGCGGATTTCGCGCTGGCGCTGGGCCTGTTTGGCCTGCTGGTGTATGCGCGCTGGTCGCCGCTGTGGGTGGTGCTGGCCGCCGCCGCGGGCGGCTGGGCGCTGGGCTGGCTGGCGTAGCGCGGCCGTTCACGGACGCCAGCGCGGCGCACGTTTATGCAGGAAGGCATCGATGCCTTCGGCGGCGTCTTCTTCCATCATGTTGCGCGCCATGACTTCGGCGGCGTATTCGTAGGCGTCGGCCTGCGCCATCTGGCGCTGCGCGTAGAACATGCGCTTGCCGTGGCGGATCGCGGCGGGGCTCTTGGACGCGATCACGTCGGCCAGCGCCTGGACCCGCGCATCCAGCTCCGCTTCCGGCGCGACGTCGTTCAGCAATCCCCAGTCGCACGCCTGCGCCGCGTCGATGAAGCGCGCGGTCACCAGCATTTCGAAGGCGCGCTTGGTCGACACGTTGCGGCTCAGGGCCACCGCCGGCGTCGAGCAGAACAGGCCGGCATTGATGCCGGAGACGGCGAAGCGCGCGCTGTCCGCGGCCACGGCCAGGTCGCAGCTGGCCACCAGCTGGCAGCCGGCCGCGGTGGCCACGCCGCGGACTTTGGCGATGACCGGCACCGGCAGCGCCTGCAGGCCCTGCATCACGCCGCCGCACTTGCGGAACAGCGCCAGGTAGTAATCGAACGCGGGCTGGCTGCGCATTTCGCGCAGGTCGTGGCCGGCGCAGAAGGCGCGGCCCGCCGATTCCAGGATCACGCAGCGCAGCGCGGGTTCGCGCGCCAGCGCGTCGATGCGCGCGCGCAGCGCATCCAGCAGGCCTTCGGACAAGGCGTTGAATTGCGCGGGCCGGTTCAGCCGCAGCGTCGCGATGCCATCGTGCATCGTGTGCAACAGCAAGGGGTCCTGGGTCAGGGCGTCGGCGGGCATGGCGTCTCCGGGAGGCGGGGCAAGCCCTCACGATAGCAGGCCGGCGCCCGCTTGCCGGCCGGCGCGACGCGCGCCCGGAGGCGGGCAGGCCCTAGGCGTCGATGGCGCCGGGCAGTCCGTTGGCGCCGCGGATCGCCTCGATCAGGCGGCTGAGCGCGGGCGCCAGTTGCCGCCGGCTGGGGTAGTACATGACCAGTGGCGCGCCCGCCGGCGACCACTCGTCCAGCACGCGCCGCAGGCGTCCGGCGCGCAGGTGCGGCTCGGCGCAGCGCTCCAGGCAATAGGCCAGGCCGATGCCATCCAGCGCGGCGTCCAGCGCCATGTCGGTTTCGTTCACGATCAACGCGCCGGGCACGTCGATGGCGTGCGCCTGCGGCCCTTGTCCGAGCTCCCAGCGGTACATGGTCTGGTCGCCCAGCCGCAGCCGGATGCAGGCGTGGCGCAGCAGGTCCTCGGGCTTCCTGGGCGTGCCGTGGCGGCCGAGGTAGGCGGGCGCGCCCACCACCACCCAGCGCAGCGGCGGCGTCAGCGGCGTGCAGACCATGTCCTGCGGCACCGTGTCGCCAAAGCGCATGCCGGCGTCGAAGCCGGCCTTGACGATGTCGACCATGTTGTTGTCGACCACGACCTCGATCTTCACCCCGGGATAGTCTTCGAGGTAGCGCGCCAGCACCGGGCTGAGCAGCAGCCGCGAGGCATCGCGCGGCACGTTGATGCGCAGGCCGCCCAGCGGCCCGCTGCGGTAGCGGCCCAGCTCCGACAGGGCCTCGCCGATCTCGCCGAAGCTCTGGTCCAGCTGCGCCGCCAGGCGGCTGCCGGCTTCGGTGGGCGCGACCGAGCGGGTGGTGCGGTTGAGCAGCTTGACGCCCAGGCGGGCTTCCAGGTTGCGCAGCGCGTGGCTCAGGGCCGAGGTCGACACGCCCAGTTCGGTGGCCGCCAGGCGGAAGCTGCCGCGCCGGCAGATGGCCGCGAAGGCGCTGAGATCGGCCAGGTCGTGGCGGCTGTAGGACGGCATGAAAAGCGGGGCGAAGATGAATAAATCGTTGAATCCAATTCAATAATACCTGACCTACACTCATCAAACTTTTTGTGTAGGAGAAGTCATGCTGGTCGAGACCATGCGTATTGAAGGTATCCCCACGCCTGTGTCGAGAATCGGCCTGGGCACGTGGGCGATCGGGGGCTGGATGTGGGGCGGCGCCGATGATTCGGCCTCGATCGCCACGCTGCGCGGCGCGGTCGAGCGCGGCATCAACCTGATCGACACCGCGCCGGTGTATGGCTTCGGTCATTCCGAGGAAATGCTGGGGCAGGCCCTGGCGGGCCTGCGCGACCGGGCGGTCATCGCCACCAAGGGCGGCCTGGAATGGGCCGGCGAGGGCGTGCGGCGCAATTCCAGCCCGCAGCGGCTGCGGCGCGAGGTGGAGGATTCGCTGCGCCGCCTGCGCACCGACCGCATCGACCTCTACCAGATCCATTGGCCCGATCCGCTGGTGCCGATCGAGGACACCGCGCGCACGCTGGAAGCGCTGCAGCGCGAGGGCAAGATCCTGGCCGTGGGCGTGAGCAATTATTCGCCGGAACAGATGGACGCGTTCCGCGCGGTGCTGCCGCTGGCGTCGGTGCAGCCGCCCTACAACCTGTTCGAGCGCGCCATCGAGCGCGACGTGCTGCCGTATGCCCGCGAGCATGGGCTGGCCGTGCTGGCCTACGGCGCGTTGTGCCGCGGCCTGCTGTCGGGCCGCATGACGGTGGACACCACCTTTGGCGCCGACGACCTGCGCGCCTCGGATCCGAAGTTCCGCCGGCCGCGTTTCGATCAGTACGTGCGCGCCACCAAGGAACTGGAGGCCATGGCGCGGATCCGCTACGACAAGCCGGTGCTGGCCCTGGCGATCCGCTGGGTGCTGGACAGCGGCCCGACCATCGCGTTGTGGGGCGCGCGTCGCCCGGAGCAGCTGGACGGCGTCGACGAGGCCTGCGGCTGGCGCCTGAGCGATGCCGACATGGCCGACATCGACGATCTGCTGGAAAAGAACATCCTCGATCCGGTCGGCCCCGAGTTCATGGCGCCGCGCGCGCGGGAGTAGGCGCCAGCGCCGGCGCGCTTCAGCCCGCCAATTGCCCGAGCAGCGCGCGCAGCCAGCCCAGGCCGGCGTCCGCGTCGGCGCGCTGGTGCCAGATCATTTCGAACCCCAGCGGGGCGATGGCGAACGGCGCCGGTCCCACGGCCAGGCCCGCTGGCGTCGGCGTCACCGCGCGCCGCGCCACCGTCAGCACCAGGTCGGTGCCGGCCAGCACGGCCGGCGCCGCCGTCCAGTGCGGCAGCCGCAGCGCCACGCGGCGCGATTGGCCGATGCGGGCCAGCGCCGCGTCCACTTCCGCCGCGCGCTGGTCCTGGCTGGCGGCCGCCAGCACGTGCGGCCGCGCCAGGTAATCCTCCAGCGTCGACGGCAGGCCCGCGGCGGCATCGGCGACGCAGACAAAGCCTTCCTCGAACAGCACCGCGCGCTGGATCTCGGCGGGCGTTTCGCCGAACACCGCCAGCGCCAGGTCGAGCTGGCCGTCGGCCACGCCCGCGATCATGCCGCTGCGGCTGGCATAGCTGATTTCCAGGTCAATGCCCGGCGCGTCGCGCCGCAGGCGCCGCATCAGCGGCGGCAGCAGCACGCTCGCGCCATAGTCGGACATCGCCAGGCGGAAGGCGCGCCGGCTGGCCGCGGGCTCGAACACCGCGCCCGCCAGCAGGCGCCGCACCTGCGCCAGCACGTCGCGCAACGGCGTTTCCAGCGCCAGGGCGTGCGGCGTCGGCCGCAGGCCGCCGCGCGTGCGATGGAACAGCGGGTCGCCCAGCAGCGTCCGCAGGCGGGCCAGGGCGTGGCTCATGGCGGGCTGGCTCATCGGCAGGCGGGCGGCCGCGCGGGTCAGGTTGCGCTCGTGCAGCAAGGCGTCCAGCACCACCAGCAGATTCAGGTCGATGGCCCTTAGATTATTCACTGGCTGCATATTCAATAGACAAATATCGAATTGGATTCAATGGTTGGCGAATAAGAGAATAACGCCAATCCCTCTTGAACCGGAGCAAGCCTTGAATACCACGACCTTCTACGCTATTCCCGCCGCCATCCTGGCGGGCGCGCTGGTGCCGATCCAGGCCGGCGCCAACGCCGCCCTGGGGCGGCACCTGGGCCATCCGCTGTGGGCCACCATGGCCTCGCTGGCGATCAGCGCCATCGCGGCCATGGTGGTGATGGCGTTGCTGCGGGTGCCGGCGCCCAGCTTCGCCGAGATTGGCCGGCTGCCGTGGTGGGGCTGGACCGGCGGGCTGGCCGGCGTGTTCTACATCACGGCGGCGCTGATGCTGGCGCCGCGGCTGGGCGCGGGCGCCTTTTTGGCGGCGGTGATCGCCGGCCAGATGCTGGCGGCATTGCTGCTGGACCGCTATGCGCTGGTGGGCTTCGTCGGCAGCGCGCTTAATCCCGGCCGCCTGGCGGGCGCGGCCCTGATCGCCGGCGGCGCGCTGTTGATGCACTTGTCGAACGCGCCGCGCGCGGCGGCCTGAACCACGCCGGGCGGCGCGGGCCGGGCGCGGGCGCTCAGTGCGAAGACGCGGCGACGCGCCGGCCCATGACGCCCGACAGGCACAGCAGCGGCCCCACGATCACCACGCCGATCAGGCCCATGGCGGCCTGCGGCGCCACGCCCTGGTCCAGCAGGGCGGTGGCGATGACGGCCGAGCCGCTCATCTGGAACAGCCCGTAGACCGCGGCGGCGGTGCCGGCGCGGTCGGCGAAGGGTTCCAGCGCCAGGCTCAGCGCCGACCCCAACGCCAGCGAAAAGCCGACGGTGAGCACCGCCACCGGCAGCATGAAGATCCACGCGGCCGCGGGCGCCCAGCGCCAGGCGGCCAGGTGCATCAGCGCGGCCAGCAGCAGGGCCGTCATGCCGACCCGCAGCATGGCGTAGCGGCCGAAGCGCGCGATGAACACCGGCGCCAGGAAGAAGGCCGCGATGTTGATGGCGGCATTGCCGCCGAACCAGGCGGAAAAGCCCAGCTCCGAATAGCCCAGCTGCTGCACCAGCACCACCGGCGCGGCCGACACGAACACCAGGATCATGGCCATGCCGGCCATGCCGAAGATGGCGAAGTACAGAAAGCGGCCGCTGGCGGCGATCGGCGCGTAGCGGCGCAGGCTGTACAGGGGCGCGCCGCGCGCCGGCGCCGCCTCGCGGGTTTCGGCGAAACGCCACGCCAGCAACGCCGCCAGCGCCAGCGCGAACAGCACCATGAAGACGAAGGTGCTGCGCCAGCCGGCATGCACCGCCAGCGCGCCGCCCAGCATCGGCGCCAGCGCCGGCACGGTGCACAGCGCGCCGTTCAGATAGCTGTAGACGCGCGCCCCGACCGCGGGGCTGAAGCGGTCGCGCACCGCCGCGAACGCCACCAGCGAGGCCGAGCAGGCGCCCAGGCCCTGGATCACGCGCGCGGCGTAGAACAGTTCCAGCGAGGTCGCGGCCGCGCCCAGCGCCGACCCCAGCAGGTAGGCCAGCGCGCCGCCGAGCGCCACCGGCCGGCGGCCGTAGCGGTCGGCCAGCGGGCCGATCAGGATCTGGCCGACGCCGACCGAGAAGATGAAGAGGGTGATGCTGGCCTGCAGCGCGCTGATCGGTTGGCCGAAGCCGACGGCCATGGCGGGCAGGGAGGGCAGATAGATGTCGATGCCCATCGGCGTCAACGTGACCAGGCCCATCAGGAGGCCGATCAGCCAGCGTTGGCTTCGGGCGGGTAATGCAGACTTCATTGGCGGACTCAGGGCGCACCGCGCGCCCGGGAAAACCTGACATTATCCACGACTGGCGCCGCGCGCCGCGCGCACCCGGCTGGCGTAGAATGATCCGCGCCATGCAGACCGCCACCCCGCCCGCCGCCCCTCGTCCCCGCATCGTCATCCTCTATTGCACGCAGTGCCAGTGGCTGCTGCGCGCCGGCTGGATGGCACAGGAGCTGCTGTCCACGTTCTCCACCGACCTGGGCGAGGTGGTGTTGCAGCCCGGCACCGGCGGCATCTTCCAGATCACCTACGACGGCGAGCTGGTGTGGGACCGCAAGCGCGACGGCGGCTTTCCGGAGGCCAAGGTGCTCAAGCAGCGGGTGCGCGACCGCCTCGATCCGGGCCGGCCGCTGGGCCATATCGACGGCCATGCCGCGGGGCCGGCCGCGCCGCCCAAGGCCTAGCGGCCCGCTGTCCGCCCGCGACCGGCGGGTCTGCCGATCCATGAAAAACAGCCGCCCGAGGGCGGCTGTCCGTCATTCCGTCGGCGCCGGTCAGGCGGCCGAGCGGGATTGCTCCAAGGCCGCTTGCGCCTTGTGTTTCTGCCTCACGGCCGAGACCAGCAGCAGCGCGATCAGCAGCACGCACGCCAGCACGAACCCCAGGCTGATCGGACGCGTGACGAAGATCGCCAGGTCGCCGCGCGACAGCAGCAGGGCGCGGCGGAAGTTTTCTTCCACCATCGGCCCGAGCACGAAGCCCAGCAGCAGCGGCGCCGGTTCGAAACGCAATCGGATCAGGGCGTAGCCCGCGGCCCCGAACAACGTCACCATGCCCACGTCGAACAGGTTGTTGTTGGTGCTGTAGACGCCGACGCAGACGAAGAACAGCGCCGCCGGGAACAGGTAGCGGAACGGCACGGTCAACAGGCGCACCCACATGCCGATCAGCGGCAGGTTCAGCAGCAACAGCAGCACGTTGCCGACCCAGAAGCTGGCGATCAGCCCCCAGAACATGTCGGCGTGCTCGACCATCATCTGCGGACCGGGCTGGATGCCGTGGATGATCAGCGCGCCCAGCATCAGCGCCATCACCGGGTCGCCCGGGATGCCCAGGCTCATTGTGGGGATGAAGCTGGTCTGGGTCGAGGCGCTGGTGGCGGCCTCGGGGCCGGCGATGCCCTCGATGGCGCCGCGGCCGAAGCGGCGCGGTTCGCGCGCCACCTTCTTTTCCACCGCGTACGAGATGAACGAGGCGATGGTCGGGCCGGTGCCCGGCAGGATGCCGAAGGCCGCGCCGATGGCGGTGCCGCGCACCAGGGCGCCGCGCGACTGCTTGATGTCGCCGGCTTCGGGACGCATCGACTTCATGCTGACCTTGGTGCTGGTGACCTTGGTGTCGCCGCCGATCTGGTTGATGTTCTTGAGGAAGTCGGCCACGCCGAACAGGCCCATCGCCAGCGCCACGATCTGCAGGCCGTCGCTCAGCTCGAGGATGCCGAAGTGAAAGCGCATGGTGCCGGTGTTGACGTCGGTGCCGATCACGCCCAGCAACAGGCCGACCACCACCATCGCCACGCCCTTGATCGCCGAGCCCTTGGCCAGCGTGGCGCCGGCCAGCAGGCCCAGCATCATCATCGAGAAGTACTCGGCCGGGCCGAACTTGAAGGCCACGTCGACCAGCAGCGGCGAGAACAGGATCATCGCCAGGATGCCGACGGACGCGCCGCAGAACGACGAGAACATCAACATGAACAGCGCCGAGCCGGCCTTGCCGTTGCGCGCCAGCGGATTGCCGTCCAGGCAGGCCACCGCGTGCGAGGCGGTGCCCGGCAGGTTCAGCATGATCGAAGTGATGCCGCCGCCGTATTGCGAGCCGTAGTAGATGCCGGACAGCATCACCAGCGCGGCGGTCGGGGTCATGGTGTAGGTCAGCGGCAGCAGGATCGAGATGGCGGCCAGCACGCCCATGCCCGGCAGCACGCCGATCAGGTTGCCCATGAACACGCCGAACACGGCCCACAGCAGGTTGTCGAGCGCGAAGGCGACCGAGAACCCATGCATCAGGTTATTGAAGATTTCCATCGATCAGCCCCAGCGGAACAGCGGAAACTGCAATTGCAGCGCCCACGAGAAAACGGCCACGCCGAGAATCGTCACGCCCACGGCCAGCAGCGCGGCGCTGCGCGGCGTGTGCTGGCGGTCGCCCATGGCCGAAATGAAGACCAGCGCGAAGGTGGCGGGCACCAGGCCGCCGTACTTGCCCAGCAGGATGAAGGCCATCAGGCCGCCGATGATGCAGCCCCAGCCGCGCCATTCGGGCGGGGGGATCTCTTCGGCGTCCTCTTCGGTGATCACGGGCGAGTAGGCCGTGCGCGCGATGATCAGTCCCAGCAGGACCAGCAGCACGCCGAGGATGGCCGGGAACATGCCCGGGCCCATGCGCGCCAGGCTGCCGATGTTGTACGTGGATGCCTGCGCGATGGCGCCCAGGCCGAGCACGATCATCGTGCCCGCGGCCCACGCCTCGCGCTTGATGATGCTGCGTGTTGATTGCATTGGATTCATTCCTCCCTTTGTTGTGGCTTTGATTCAGGCTGACTGCGGTCTGAATAAAAGCTGACATTCCAATGAAAGCGGGAGTCTAAGAATTCAAACTTCCGAATACCTTTCATGAAATGGAAAAAAATTCCACGCAAGGCGGGGCGCGTGGAAAAAACACGGGAAATCCCTAGGGGCTGTTAACACTGCAAACAACTTTGCCGCCGTCCAAACGCGGTCCGCGAGGCTTTCAAAGCTCCACACAACGGGTCAAATGCGTGACATTTGGGCTGGCCACACTGTGCGGACCCGAAAGGCGATGCCGGCGCTCTGCCGCCGGCATCGTCGTCTTCGGATCCCTGTGTGATTGCCTTCGGAGTCCCAGCGCGATGAAAGCAGGCCGGTTAACGACGGATAGGCAGTACCCCCGCGGGCGCCGGCAGCGTGGCTTTACGCTGATCGAGATCATGGTGGTGATCGTGATCATGGGCATCCTGGCCGCGCTGATCGTGCCGCGGCTGCTGGACCGGCCCGACCAGGCCCGCGCCGTGGCGGCGCGCCAGGACATCAGCGCGCTGATGCAGGCGCTCAAGCTGTACCGGCTCGACACCGGCAGCTATCCCAGCACCGAGCAGGGCCTGCGCGCCCTGGTGGAACGGCCGGCCTCGGGGCCGGGCGCCTCGAGCGCCTGGCGCGCCTACCTCGACCGCCTGCCCAACGATCCCTGGGGGCATCCGTACCAGTACCTGAATCCGGGCACGCGCGGCGAGATCGACGTGTTCTCGCTGGGCGCGGACGGCAAGCCGGATGGGGATGGCGGCAATGCCGACATCGGCTCCTGGCAGCTGTGAACGGCAGCGCGGCATGGCGGTGATCAGCGCATTGCTGGTGGTGGCCGCGGTGACGATGATCGTCGCCTCGCTGCTGCAGCGCCAGGACACGTTCCTGCGCGCCGTGCAGGCCGCCCAGAGCCGCGCCCAGGCCCAGGCCCTGCTGGAGGCCGGGCTGGGCCTGGCGCGCCAGCGGCTGCGCGAGGACGGCCAGCGGCAGGCCACCACGCGCCCCGACGGCGTCTGGGCCACGCCCATCGTCGATACGCGCCTGCAGCGTCCCGGCCGCGACGCCGCCTTCGTCGGCCGGCTGGAGGACGAGCAGGGCAAGTTCAACCTGCGCAATCTGGTGTTCGAGGGCCGCCTGTACCAGGACGGCGTGGCCGAGCTGCTGCGCCTGTGCGCGCTGGTGGGCGTCGCGCCGGAAGTGGGCCAGGCGATCGCCGAGCGGATCCTGGCGGCGCAGCCGGGCGCCGATCCGCATGGCCGGCTGGCGCCCTTGCCGCGCAGCCTGGAAGAGCTGGCCGGCGTGCCGGGGGTGGACGCCGCGGTGCTGGCGCGCCTGCGGCGCCACGTGACGGTGCTGCCGCGCGTGACGCTGGTCAACGTCAACACCGCCAGCGCCGAAGTGATCGCCGCGCACGTGCCCGGCATGTCGCTGGACCAGGCCAAGGCCATGGTGGCGCAGCGCGACGGCGGGCTCTGGTTCGTCAATAACGGCGACTTCGCCAACCGTCTGAGCGCGGCCGAGGGCGCCGCGGACAACGGCGGCGGCGCCTCCGCCACGCCCGCGGCGCGGACCGAGGCGCCGCGCGTGGCGGTCGCCAGCGGCTGGTTCCGTCTCGACGGCGCCGCGCGCCTGGGCGGCATGATCCTGCCCCTGAAGGCGTTGCTGACCCGCGGCGGCGACGGCGTTTCGCAGATCATCTGGTCGCGGGAAGGCGCGTGATGGCCGCGATCCGCGTGTTGCTGCCGCCGCTGCGGTCCCTGACCGCCGACACGCCGCTGCCCGTGGCGGCGGCCGAGAAGACCGCCTGGCGCCGCCTGCCGCCGGCGGGTCTGGCGGAACTGGGACGCCGCTGGCCGGGCGCCCGCGCCACGGCGTTCCCGCATCCCGAAGACCTGACGCTGACGGCGGTATCGCTGCCGCCGCTCGCCCGAGCGCGCTTGCGGGTGGCGGTGGAAGGCGCGATCGAACCGCTGGCGTTGGGCGATCCGGAGACGCTGCGCATCGGCCACGGCGCGCGTGGCGCCGATGGCCGCGTGGGCGTGGCCTGGTTCGACGCCGAGGCCGCCGACCGCCTGCAGGCGCTGATCGCCGCCTGCGGCCTGCGGCCGGCGGGGTTCGCGCCCACGCCGCTATGGCTGCCCGAGACGGTGGATGGCTGGACGCTGTGCGTCCTGGACGGTTATGTGGTGGCGCGCCAGCCCGGCGGGCTGGGCAGCCTGTATGCGCTGGATGCGCAGGTGGATGACGCAACGGCCGGCCTCGCGCGGGTCCTGGGGCCGGACGCCGCCGCCTGCGCGGCCGGCCCGTGCCGCTGGATCGGCGCCGCGCCGGCCGGGTGGCGGCGCGAGGCCGCCGACGTGGTGCTGCCCGAAGCGGCCTGCGGCGTGATGGCGGAGATACCCTGGTCGATCCCGGCGGCCGCCGCCGCCAGTCAGGCCGGCGCGTCGGGCTGGCGCCGCGCCGCCTGGCTGGGCGCGGCCGCCGCGGCCGTGTGGATGGCGGGCCTGGTGCTGCACGCCGGGCGGCTGGAACAGGCCGCTCAGGCGGCGCGGCGCC
>NZ_CYTU01000056.1:32377-32537 GCF_001299375.1 Achromobacter sp. 2789STDY5608621
CGAAAGCGGCCGAGACGGGCGAGGGCGCCAAGGCAGGCGCCGCGCCGGCCTGGATCCAGGCCGCGCGCCAGGCTGGCGTGGAGGTGCAGGCGACCGACGCCGGCTGGCGCCTGCGGCGTGCGTCGCAGGCCGCAGGCGGCAAACCGGCGGAGCGCTCATG
>NZ_CYTU01000056.1:32826-33397 GCF_001299375.1 Achromobacter sp. 2789STDY5608621
GACCTGGAGGCGGTCCTGCGCCAGGCGGGTCCGGCGCCGGCGGCGCGCCAGGCCGCGGTCTCCCCCGAGGCGCTGGGCCGCTGGCTCGACGCGGCCGGATTGGCGGGGCGCTACGAACTCGGCGCCGACGAGAGCGCGGCCGGCGCCTGGCGCATCGTGTTCCACCGGGCGCCGGCGGCGCCGCTGGCGGCCTGGCTGCTGGCCGGACCGGCGCCGTTTCCGCTGGCGTTGACGCGCGTTGCCTTGCAGCGCCAGGACCAGGCCGAACCCGGCGATCCCGCGGTGGCGCCGGGCGAAGGCCTGGCGGGCGTCGTGCTGTTGAGCCCCATTTCCCGCGACCAGAGGTGAGCCCGTGACGCCGTCCCGCTTGCGCCGCACGCCCGAGCGCATCCCTGCCCATCGCAGCGTCCTCGGCCTGGCCCTGTCGCTGGCCCTGGCCGCCTGCGCGTCGCCGCAGGGCGATGATCGCCGCAGGGGCGAACTGTCGATCGATCAGGTGCCGCCACTGGCGTCGTCGCTGGCGCCTTCGGCGCAGCCGCGGCGGGTGGCGCAGGCCGATGGCGCGGCAGGC
>NZ_CYTU01000057.1:0-17524 GCF_001299375.1 Achromobacter sp. 2789STDY5608621
GGCCACGGCCACGGCCGGCGGCATCGCCCAGCAAGCCGCTGGCGCAGTCCAGCAATCCGCGGACGCGCTGCACGGCGCCGCCGCCGCGCTGCCCGCGGTCGCGCCGGCGCCCGCGCCCGTGCCCGACATGGGCTTCATGCACTTCGTCGCGCAGAGCGACTTCGTCGGCAAGAGCCTGTTCATCATCCTGATCCTGATGTCGCTGGTGACCTGGTACCTGATCCTGGTCAAGGTCGGCAGCAACATCAGCATGCGCCGCCGCTCGGCCGACTTCCTGAACAAGTTCTGGAACGCCAGCTCGCTGGAGCAGGTCGAGCACGAGATCACCACGCACGGCGCGCGCGATCCGTTCTCGCACCTGGCCAGCCACGCCATGCACGCGCAGGCGCATCACAACAAGTTCGGCGCCACCAAGCTGGAAGAAGCGGGCTCGAACAGCGATTTCGTCACGCGCACCATGCGCAAGGTGATCGACGAGGAAACCGCCAAGCTGGAAAACGGCCTGACGGTGCTGGCCTCGGTCGGTTCGACGGCGCCGTTCGTCGGCCTGTTCGGCACGGTGTGGGGCGTGTACCATGCCCTGGTCGGCATCGGCCTGTCCGATGGCGTCACCATCAATCGCATCGCCGGTCCGGTGGGCGAGGCCCTGATCATGACCGGCCTGGGCCTGGCGGTCGCCATCCCGGCGGTGCTGGCCTACAACACCTTCGTGCGCAACAACCGCGTCTACCTGTCGCGCCTGGACGCCTTCGCGCATGACCTGTTCGCCTTCCTGACGACCGGCCAGCAAGTGGCGCTGTCGGACAGCAAGGTGCGCGCGCTGCGCCGCCAGCACGGTAACGGCGCCGCGGTCCAACGCGGGAGCGAATAATGGCTTTTGGCAGCTTCGAGGGCAAAGGATCCGGCACCCACACGGTGTCCGAGATCAACATGGTGCCGCTGATCGACGTCATGCTGGTGTTGCTGGTGATCTTCATCATCACGGCGCCGCTGCTGGCGCACTCGATCAAGATCAACATGCCCCAGGTGGCCGCCGAGCAGATCGAGGAAGAACCCAAGACCGTGGACCTGGCCATCGACGCCAGCGGCGCGCTGTTCTGGGACGAGAAGCCGGTCAATATCGACGACCTGCCGAATCGCTTCAAGTCGATCGCCAGCACCAAGCCGCAACCTGAAATCCGCATCCGCGCCGACCAGAACACCCGCTACGAGACGCTGGCCAAGGTCATGGCCTCGGCCCGCCGCTCGGGCATGACGCGCATCGGATTCGTCACCACGCCGCCCTCGGGCGGGGCGGCAGCAGAGGGCCCGGGCACCCCGGCGCCGTCCGCCCGTTGAACGATTCCCAACAACGGGGCGCATTTCGCGCCCCGTTTTTTCTGGGATCGCGCTAGAATCGCGGCATGCGAGTTCTGGTAATCGAAGACGACACCACCCTGGGCCATGCGCTCCAGGAATTTCTGGCCGACCAAGGTTATGCGGTCGACTGGCTGACCGAGGGCGACCGGGTTCTGGGCGCACTGGCAGGCCAGCCGTATGACCTGATGCTGCTCGACCTCAATCTGCCCGGCATGAGCGGCCTGGACGTGCTGCGCCAGCTGCGGCAGGACGGCAACCAGGTTCCGGTGCTGATCCTGACGGCCCGTGACGGCATCGAGGACCGCGTCGCCGGTCTGGACGCCGGCGCCGACGACTACGTCACCAAGCCCTTCGAGCTGCCCGAGCTGGCCGCCCGCGTGCGCGCCTTCGGCCGTCGCCGGGCGGGGCAGGCGCAGCCGCTGATCGAAGTCGGCCCCCTGGTGTTCGACACCGTCGGCCGCGAAGTCCGGGCCAATGGCCAGCGCCTGTCGCTGTCCGTGCGCGAACTGTCCGTGCTGGAAATGCTGATGGCTCGCGTCGGCCGCGTGGTCACCAAGCGCCAGATCGTCAATTCGCTGTCCGCCTGGGACGCCGATTTCAGCGAGAACGCAGTGGAAGTCTATGTGTACCGCCTGCGCAAGCGCCTGGAAGGCACGGGCGCCAGCATCCAGACGGTGCGCGGCTTCGGCTACATGCTGGATGTGGAAACGGCCTGACGGCCTGTCTGGCCGCCTGAAGCCGGCTGGCGCCGCCAGCCCGCGGCGGCCACACCCCACATCCACCTAAGCGAGGGCTCCGCGTCATGACGTCAGAACGCACTCCTTCCGCGCCCCAGGCCGCTCGGCCGTTGCTCCCCTCACGTTCGCTCGCGCGGCATCTGGTCATCCGGCTGATGCCGCCGATCCTGTTGCTGGTGCTGCTGGACCTGGCCGCCACCTGGGTCATCACCCACAAGATCGACATGTCGCTGTGGATGCTGGAAGACTTCTTCTGGCTGATGGTGGTGGGGCAGGTGCTGCTGATCGCCCTGTTCACCGGGGTGGTGGTGCAGGGGGTGCGCTCCGGCCTGCGCTCGGTCAACCATCTGTCCGAGGAAATCCGCCAGCGCTCCATCGACGACATGCAGCCGCTGGAAGTGGCCGGCGTGCCGGTCGAGATCGAACCTCTCGTCACCCATACCAACGACCTGCTACTGCGGCTCGACGCGTCGCTGGCGGCGCAGCGCCGCTTCATCGGCCATGCCGCGCACCAGCTGCGCACGCCGTTGTCGGGTCTGCGGCTGGAGTCCGAGTTGATGCTGGCGCGGCCCTTGCCCGACGACGTGCGGGCGCGCGCCGAGCGCATCAAGGCGGTCAGCGACCGCATGATCCGCCTGGGCCAGCAGCTGCTGGTGCTGGCGCGCGCCGATCCCAATGCCCGGCCGCAGGACAGCTTCGTGCGCATCGACCTGTGCGAATGGGTGCGGGCGCATGGCGCCGAGTGGTTTCCGCGGGTGCGCGAGGCGCGCTACGAGCTGGATCTGGTGGCGCCGGACGCGCCGATCTGGATCGACGCCGATCCGCTGCTGCTGGCCGAGCTGCTGGGCAACCTGATCGACAATGCGCTGCGCTATGGCAATGACACCGGCAAGATCACCCTGATCGTCGGCGCCAATCCGCCGTCGCTGACGGTGGAGGACGATGGCCCCGGCATTCCGGCGGAAGAGCGCGACCGCGTGTTCGAGGCGTTCTACCGTTCGCCCTCGGTCACCGCCGGCGGCTCGGGCCTGGGACTGGCGATCGTGCGCGAGATCGCGCACGCGCATGGCGCCTGGTGGAAGCTCACCAGCCGCCCGGATTTTTCCGGAACGCGGCTTTCCGTCGTGTTCCCCGGCCCCCGCAAGGGGGCGCAACTCACTCGGCAAGAACCCACATCATGAGCCAGGGCTCGGTCAGCGTTCCTTCTTCGACTCCCGGCGCGGCTTCCGCCGGCCACGCGCCGTCCTCGCGCGCCGCCCTCGTGCTGGGTGCGCTGGGCGTGGTGTACGGCGACATCGGCACCAGCCCCCTGTACACGCTGCGGGCCTGCCTGACCGGGCTGAGCGTGCACACCGACCTGGAGCCGGCGCATCTGCTGGGCGTGCTGTCCATCCTGTTCTGGATGCTGATGGTGGTGGTGTCGCTGAAGTATGTGACGCTGATCCTGCGCGCCGACAACCGCGGCGAGGGCGGCACGCTGGCGCTGCTGGAACTGGCGGTGCGCAACCGCGACGGCAAGCTGCGCTGGATCCTGATCGTGCTGGGCATTTTCGGCGCGGCGCTGTTCTATGGCGACAGCATGATCACGCCGGCGATTTCGGTGCTGTCGGCGCTGGAAGGGATCGGCATCGTGTCGCACACGCTGGATGCGTGGGTGGTGCCGCTGGCGCTGGTGGTGCTGGTGGCGCTGTTCGCGATCCAGTCGCATGGCACGGGCGCCATGGGCAAGCTGTTCGGGCCGGTGATGCTGCTGTGGTTCGGCACGCTGGCGGCGCTGGGCGGCTGGCAGATCTGGCAGACGCCCGAGGTGCTGGCGGCGCTCAATCCGATGTGGGGCCTGCGCTTCATCATCGAGTTCCCGTGGATCAGTTTCGTGCTGCTGGGTGCGGTGGTGCTGGCGCTGACCGGCGCCGAGGCGCTGTACGCCGACATGGGCCACTTCGGCCGTCCGGCGATCCGCAGCGCCTGGTTCAGCATGGTGCTGCCGGCGCTGACGCTGTGCTATTTCGGCCAGGGCGCGTTGCTGCTGCGCGATCCCGGCGCGATCCGCAATCCGTTCTTCATGATGGCGCCGGAATGGGGCCTGGCGCCGCTGGTGGCGCTGGCGACGGTCGCCACCATCGTGGCGTCGCAGGCGGTGATTTCGGGCGCGTACTCGGTGACGCGCCAGGCGGTGCAGCTGGGCTTCTGGCCGCGCATGCAGATCCTGCATACGTCGGCGGTGGAGAAGGGCCAGATCTACCTGCCGCAGGTCAATGCGCTGCTGCTGTGCGCGGTGCTGGTGCTGGTGCTGGTGTTCCGCAATTCCGACAATCTGGCGGCCGCCTACGGCTTCGCGGTGACGGGGACGATGCTGACGACCTCGGTGCTGGCGTTCGCGGTGCTGCCGCGCGGCAGCACGGGCGCCAAGCGCATGCTGTGGTTCGTGGTGCTGGGCCTGCTGCTGCTGTTCGACGTGCTGCTGTTCTCGGCCAACGTGTTCAAGATCCACGAAGGCGGCTGGCTGCCGCTGCTGGTGGCGATCGTGGTGTTCACGCTGATGATGACGTGGCGCCGCGGCCGCCGGCTGTTGTCGGACATGCAGCAGCGTGATCGCCAGCCGCTCAAGGAGTTCATGGAGCAGCTCGAGGCCTATCCGCCGTCGCGGGTGCCGGGCACGGCGATTTTC
Organism: Achromobacter sp. 2789STDY5608621; assembly: GCF_001299375.1. Lineage (NCBI taxonomy): Bacteria > Pseudomonadati > Pseudomonadota > Betaproteobacteria > Burkholderiales > Alcaligenaceae > Achromobacter > Achromobacter sp. 2789STDY5608621. Next base: position 4,765 of record NZ_CYTU01000057.1, read on the forward strand.
ATGACGATGAATTCGGGCAATGTGCCGCCGGCGCTGCTGCACAACCTCAAGCACAACAAGGTGCTGCATGACCACGTGCTGTTCCTGACGATCCGGGGGGCCGACGTGCCGTACGTGTCGGCGGAAGAGCGCTTCTCGGTGACCAAGATGAGCGCGTCGAGCTGGGCGGCGACGATCAATTACGGCTTCAAGGAAGATCCGGACGTGCCGGAGGCGCTGCGGCTGGTGGCCGAGGCGTATCCGGAGCTGGATCTGGAGCCGATGCGGACGTCTTACTTCCTGTCGCGGCAGACGGTGGTGGCGGCCAGGAAGCCGGCGCTGTGGCGGTGGCGGCGGGCGGTGTTCTCGTTCATGGCGCGCAATTCGACGCGGAGCACGAAGTTTTTCAAGATTCCGGCGAATCGGGTTGTCGAGATGGGGATGCAGGTCGAACTTTAGGCCTGGGGTTTTGAGTTCTTAAGACGCCCGCCGGGTTGGCGTTGCGGGGGCGCGGGGCTACGATTGCGGTCCGGAGCGTTCGCTCCGGACTTCCCCATTGTCATCTTCGTCCAGGCCTTCGGCCTTCCCTTCAGATTCCCTCGGGCGCATCTACACGCCCCGCGCCCCCGCAACGCCAACCCGACGGGCTGCAATGTCTGCATCTTGGCAGGCTTTGAGGCGGGCGCGTTTGCGGTGGCGTCCGAGTTGGAGGAGGCGGTGGGTTCGAGGTTGAATCCGGGAAGGACCGCGTTGGTTGTGTCGAATAAAAAAAGCCCCTCGGTGTTGCCGAGGGGCTTTTTGTTGGGCGGGAAGAATTACTTCTTCTTGGCCTCGTCCTTCAGTTGCGGCAGCGAGGTGCCGGAGGCGGAGAGCAGGCCGGTTTGCGTGTAGGTGAACAGCTTGGCGCGGGTGTCGACGATGTCGAGGTTGCGCATGGTCAGCTGGCCGATGCGGTCGGCGGGGGTGAAGGGGGCGTTCTCGACCTTTTCCATCGACAGGCGCTCGGGGGCGTAGGTCAGGTTGGGCGATTCGGTGTTGAGCAGCGAGTAGTCGTTGCCGCGGCGCAGTTCGATGGTGACTTCGCCGGTGACGGCGCGGGCGACCCAGCGCTGGGCGGTTTCGCGCAGCATGATGGCTTGCGGGTCGAACCAGCGGCCCTGGTACAGCAGGCGACCGAGCTTGCGGCCGCTTTCGCGGTACTGCTCGATGGTGTCTTCGTTGTGGATGCCGGTGACCAGGCGCTCGTAGGCGATGAACAGCAGGGCCAGGCCCGGGGCTTCGTAGATGCCGCGGCTCTTGGCTTCGATGATGCGGTTCTCGATCTGGTCGCTCATGCCCAGGCCGTGGCGACCGCCGATGCGGTTGGCTTCGAGCATCAGCTCGACCGGGTCGCTGTATTCCACGCCGTTCAGGGCGACCGGCTGGCCTTCCTCGAAGCGGACGGTGACTTCCTCGGCCTTGACGGCGACGTCGTCGCGCCAGAACGCCACGCCCATGATGGGCTTGACGATGCGGATGCCGGAGTTCAGGTGTTCCAGATCCTTGGCTTCGTGGGTGGCGCCGAGCAGGTTGGAGTCGGTGGAGTAGGCCTTTTCCGCCGACATCTTGTAGTCGAAGCCGGCTTGGCGCATGTACTCGGACATTTCCGAGCGGCCGCCGAGCTGGTCGATGAACTGCTGGTCGAGCCAGGGCTTGTAGATCTTCAGGTCCGGGTTGGTCAGCAGGCCGTAGCGGTAGAAGCGCTCGATGTCGTTGCCCTTGAAGGTGCTGCCGTCGCCCCAGATGTTGACGTTGTCTTCCTTCATGGCGGCCACCAGCATGGTGCCGGTGACGGCGCGGCCGATGGGCGTGGTGTTGAAGTAGGTGATGCCGGCGGTCGAGATGTGGAAGGCGCCGGCCTGCAGGGCGGCGATGCCTTCGGCCACGAGCTGCGCGCGGCAGTCGATCAGGCGGGCGTTCTCGGCGCCGTAGGCCAGGGCCTTGCGCGGGATCTCGTCGTAGTCGGATTCGTCGGGCTGGCCCAGGTTCGCGGTGTAGGCGTAGGGGATGGCGCCGTTGTTGCGCATCCAGAGCAGCGCGGCGCTGGTGTCGAGGCCGCCGGAAAAGGCGATGCCGACCTTCTGGCCGGTGGGAAGGTTCGGGAGGATAGTGGTCATTGTTTGAGGTGAGACGCCAACGGGACTTTGACAGCAACGAGCCGCCAAACAAGAAATCTGCGGGGCATTTTAACTCTTTTGGGCGGTGGCGGCCCGGGCTGCGGCGGCGGGGCGGAAAGCCGTCGGCAGCGGGGCCGGGAAGGGGCGCGGGGAAAATCGGCTGGAAAAAGGGGCCAGGAAAAACAGGCGGCGGGGCGCCCGGGGGGAGAGCGGGCCCGGCGCCAACCTGTCCGAATTGTCAGCGAACGGACAGCGTGCGGTCCCGCAGGGGTTTCTACAGTAGGGCCGTACTGGACTCGTTGGCCGCGCGGGCGGCGCCGAAAAATGAACACTGGCAAGCGCAGAGCGCCGCGTTGGGCGGCGACGGGACTGGCGGCCCTGTTGGGGTTGGCCGGGTGCGCCGTGGGGCCGGATTACCAGCGTCCGACCATGGACCTGCCGGCCGGATACAAGGAATCGGGGCCCTGGAAGACGGCGCAACCGGGCGTGATCGACGGTTCGCAGCCGTGGTGGGAAGCCTATGGTGATCCGACCCTGAATGGCCTGATCGTGGCCGCCAACGGCGCCAACCAGACTATCCAGCAGGCCCAGGCGCAATACCGCCAGGCGCGCGCGGCGGCCGATGCGGCCCGCGCCGGCTTCTGGCCCACGGTCGGCGCCAATGTGTCGGCGCAGCGGGCCCGGGCCAAGAGCAACGGGGTGGTGGGCGTTTCCAATAGCTACGCGGCCGCCATCGACGTGTCGTGGGAGCCGGACCTGTGGGGCGCGGTGCGCCGCCAGGTCGAGTCCAGCGATGCCTCGACCCAGGCCAGCGAAGCCAGCCTGGCGGCGGCCCGGCTCAGCATCCAGGCGGCGCTGGCGCAGGATTACCTGCAATTGCGCGCGGTGGACCGGGAAAAGGACCTGTATGCCCGCACCCTGCAGGCCTATCAACGCACGCTCAAGTTGACCCAGAGCCAGTACGACGCGGGCGTGGCGCTGCGCTCGGACGTGGCCCAGGCCGAGGCCCAGTTGCGGACCGCGCAGGCCCAGGCGATCGACCTGGATACCTCGCGCAACCAGCTCGAACACGCCATCGCCATCCTGACCGGGCGGGCGCCGGCGCAGTTCAGCCTGGCGCCGCTGGCGGCGGACCAGCCCTGGATGTTCCACGTGCCCGCGGTGCCGACCGGCCTGCCGTCGGACCTGCTGGAGCGGCGTCCGGACATCGCGGCGGCCGAACGCCAGGTGGCCTCGGCCAATGCCGCCATCGGCGTGGCGCGCGCCGCCTACTTCCCGTCGCTGGTGCTGTCGGCCACCGGCGGCTTCGGCGCGGCCAGCTTCGCGCAGTGGTTCAACGCGCCGGGCCGGGTCTGGTCGCTGGGGGCGGCGCTGGCGGAGACGATTTTCGACGGGGGGCTGCGGCGCGCGCGTGATGCCCAGGCGGTGGCGGCGTTCGACGCCAGCGCCGCGCAATACAAGCAGACGGTGCTGGGCGCGTTCCAGGAGGTGGAGGACAACCTGTCGACCTTGCGCGTGCTGGACGACGAGGCGCGGGCGCAGGACCAGGCGGTGGCGGCTTCGCGGTTGAGCGAGCAGCTGGCCCTGGCGCAGTACCGCGCCGGCACCACCACGTTCCTGGCGGTGGCCACGGCGCAGGCCCTGACGCTGTCGAACGAACGCAATGCCGTGCAGCTGCGCGGCCGCCAGATGGTGGCCAGCGTGGCGTTGATCAAGGCCGTGGGCGGCGGCTGGAACGCGTCCGCCCTGAACACGCCGGATGCGCAGGCGCTGGCGGCGGCTGGCGCGGCGCCGGCCGCGCCCAAATCCCCTACCGAGAATGAGTAAGTCCATGGACAAGGCTGTGACGATTTCCCCTCCGGGCGCGGGCGGCCGCAAGGCGGCGCTGCTGGCGTTGGCGCTGGCGGCCTGCTGCCTGGCGGCATGGTGGTGGCTGCGCGGGGGCGGCGAGGCGGCGCCGCCGCCGGCGCCGGCGGTGCCGGTGGCCACCGCGCTGGCGCAGCGCCAGGACGTGCCGCGCTACCTGACCGGCGTCGGCACGGTGACGTCGGCGGCGACGGTCACGGTCAAGGCGCGCATCGACGGCCAGCTCGACAGCGTCGGCTTCGTCGAGGGCCAGGACGTGAAGGCCGGCCAGGTGCTGGCCAATATCGACCCGCGCGCCCTGCAGGCGCAACTGGCCCAGGCCCAGGCGCAGCGCGCCAAGGACCAGGCCACGCTGGTGAACGCGCGGCTGGACCTGCAGCGCTACACCCGCCTGCAGCGCGAGGACGCCGCCACCCAGCAGACGCTGGACACGCAGCGCGCGCTGGTGGCGCAGCTGGAGGCGGCGACGCAGACCGACGACGCCCAGATCAGCTACGCCAAGGTGCAGCTGGACTACACCCGCATCGTCGCGCCGATCTCCGGCCGGGTTGGGGCGCGGCTGGTGGACCCGGGCAACATCGTGCACGCGGCCGACGTCAACGGCCTGGTGGTGATCAACCAGATCGATCCGATCACGGTGCTGTTCTCGCTGCCGGAAGAATCGGTGCCGGCGATCAACGCGGCCATGGACAAGGGCCAGGCGTTGACCGTGGCGGCTTATGCGCGCGGCGGCAACGAGCCGCTGGAGCAGGGCCAGCTGGTGCTGCTGAACAACCAGATCGACACCACCACCGGCACGGTGCAGCTCAAGGGCCGCTTCGACAATCCGCGCCATCGCCTGTGGCCCGGGCAGTACGTCAACGCGCGGCTGGTGCTGGACCCGCACGAAAGCGCCGTGACGGTGCCGGCGGCGGCGGTGCAGCGCGGCCAGTCCGATACCTTCGTGTACGTGGTGGATGGCGCCGGCGTGGCGCAGCCGCGGCCGGTCAAGGTGGAGCGCATGCAGGACGGCCTGGCCGTGATCCAGCAGGGGCTGGACGCCGGCCAGCGCGTGGTGGTGGACGGCCAATACAAGCTCAAGCCCGGCAGCAAGGTGCGTGAGCTGGCCGCGGCGGCGGGAGGCGGCCAGTGAGCATCTCAGCGAATTTCATCAAGCGGCCGATCGGCACCTCGCTGCTGGCGCTGGCGATCCTGCTGGTCGGCATCGCGGCCTGGCCGCTGTTGCCGGTGGCGCCGCTGCCGCAGGTCGACTTTCCCACCATCCAGGTGCAGGCCAGCCTGCCCGGCGGCAGTCCCGAGACCATGGCGTCCAACGTGGCGCAGCCGCTGGAGCGGCAGTTCTCGCTGATCGCCGGCCTGTCGCAGATGACCTCGGTCAGCGCCATCGGCCTGACCCAGATCACGCTGCAGTTCGACCTGAACCGCAGCATCGACTCGGCGGCGGTGGACGTGCAGGCCGCGATCAACGCCGCCACCGGCCAGCTGCCGAACAATCTGCCGAATCCGCCGACCTTCCGCAAGGTCAATCCGGCCGACGCGCCGATCATGGTGATGGCGGTGCAGTCGGACACACTGCCGCTGATCCAGGTCAATGACTACGCCGACAACATCCTGGCGCAGCAGATCTCGCAGATCTCGGGCGTGGGGCTGGTCAACATCGGCGGCCAGCAGAAGCCGGCCGTGCGCATCCAGGTGGACCCGGGCAAGCTGGCGGCGCTGGGGCTGAGCCTGGAGGACATCCGCGGCGTCATCGCCACCACCACCGTCAACCAGCCCAAGGGCACGATTGACGGGCCGCGCCAGAGCTTCACCACCTACACCAACGACCAGTTGCTGTCGGCGTCGCAATGGAACGACATGGTGCTGGCCTACCGCAACGGCGCGCCGATCCGGGTGCGCGACGTCGGCGTGGCCGTGGACGGGCCGGAAAACACCAAGCTGGCCGGCTGGGCCTACGCCGGGCCGGCCTCGCCGCCGGACAACACCATCACCAACGGCCGTTCGATCGTGCTGCAGATCAGCAAGCAGCCGGGCGCCAACGTGATCGACACGGTCGACCGGATCCGCGCGGCGCTGCCGCGGCTGGAGGCCTCGATCCCGCCGTCGGTGCACGTCAACACCATCATCGACCGCACTCAGACCATCCGCGCCTCGGTGCAGGACGTGGAGTTCACGCTGACGCTGACCATCATCCTGGTGGTGCTGGTGATCTTCCTGTTCCTGCGCAACGTGGCGGCGACGCTGATTCCGTGCGTGACGGTGCCGCTGGCGCTGATGGGCACGGCCGCCATCATGTACGTGGTCGGGTTCAGCCTGGACAACCTGTCGCTGATGGCGCTGACGATCGCGGTGGGCTTCGTGGTGGACGACGCGATCGTGATGCTGGAGAACATCTACCGCCACGTCGAGGCCGGCATGTCGCCGATGGAGGCGGCCTACAAGGGCGCGGGCGAGATCGGCTTCACCATCGTCTCGATCTCGGTGTCGCTGGTGGCCGTGTTCATTCCGCTGCTGCTGATGGGCGGCATCGTCGGCCGGCTGTTCCGCGAGTTCGCGGTGACGGTGACGCTGACCATCGTGGTATCGGTGCTGGTGTCGCTGACGCTGACGCCGATGCTGTGCTCGCGCTACCTGAAGAACCACCACGGCGACCGCCATGGACGCCTGTACCTGCTGTTCGAGCGCGGCTTCGACGCCATGCTGCATGGCTATGAGCGCGGCCTGAAGCTGGTGTTGCGGCACCCGTTCGCCACGCTGTGCTCGTTCCTGGCGACGGTGGCGTGCACGGTGGCGCTGTTCGTGATGATCCCGAAGGGGTTCTTCCCGCAGCAGGACACCGGCTTCATCTTCGGCTTCGCCGAATCGGCCCAGGATTCGTCGTTCTCGCTGATGAACCAGCGCATGATCCAGATGGCCGACGTGATCCGGCAGGATCCGGACATCGCCAGCTTTGGCTTCAACGGCAGCCAGAGCACCTACAACACCGGCAACTTCTACATCGGCCTGAAGCCGAAGGACGAGGGCCGCACGGCGTCGGCCGACGAGGTCATCGCGCGGCTGCGGCCGCAGCTGGCCAAGCTGGAGGGCGTGACGCTGTTCATGCAGGCGGGCCAGGACATCAACGTCGGCGGGCGGCTATCGCGCACCCAGTACCAGTACACGCTGACGGACTCGAACCTGGACGAACTGAACGTGTGGGCGCCGCGGCTGCTGGCCAAGTTCCGCGAGCTGCCGATGCTGACCGACCTGGCGTCCGACCAGCAGAACGCGGCGGCGACCGCCTCCATCACCATCGACCGCGCGCGGGCCTCGTCGTTCGGCATCTCGCCGGCGCTGATCGACGCCACCATCTACGACGCCATCGGCCAGCGCCAGGTGGCGCAGTACTTCACCCAGATCAACAGCTACCACGTGGTGTTGGAGGTGACGCCCAAGCTGCAGCAGGATCCGGACCTGTTCTCCAAGCTCTACCTGACCTCGCCGCTGACCGGCCAGCAGGTGCCGCTGTCGACCTTCATCAAGCTCGACACCGACAAGACCGCCTATCTGTCGATCAGCCACCAGGGCCAGTTCCCGGCGGTGACAATCTCATTCAACCTGGCGCCGGGCGCCTCGCTCGGCCAGGCGGTGCAGGCGATCCAGCAGGCCCAGGCGCAGATGGGCGCGCCGGCCAGCCTGACCGGGGCGTTCCAGGGCACGGCCAAGGCCTTCGGCGACTCGCTGGCGACCCAGCCGTACCTGATCGCGGCGGCGCTGATCGCGGTGTATATCGTGCTGGGGCTGCTGTACGAAAGCTACATCCATCCGCTGACGATCCTGTCGACGCTGCCGTCGGCCGGGGTGGGGGCGCTGCTGATCCTGATGGTGGGCGGCTATGACCTGAGCGTGATCGCGCTGATCGGCATCATCCTGCTGATCGGCATCGTCAAGAAGAACGGCATCATGATGATCGACTTCGCCCTGACGGCCGAGCGCGAGCACGGCATGTCGCCGGCCGAGGCGATCTACCAGGCCTGCGTGTTGCGCTTCCGGCCGATCATGATGACCACCATGTGCGCGCTGCTCAGCGGCCTGCCGCTGATGCTGAGCCACGGCCAGGGCTCGGAGTTGCGCCGGCCGCTGGGCTATGCGATGGTGGGCGGCCTGATCGTGTCGCAGGCGCTGACGCTGTTCACGACGCCGGTGGTGTACCTGTACCTGGACCGGGCGCATTTCTGGTACATGCGCAAGAAGCAGGAACGCGCCGCGCGCAAGGCGGGGGCGTCCGTGCCGGCTGGCGTCGAGCCAGGCGAGGCGGGAGCGCCTGTCCAGCCCGGAGTTGAGTCAAAATAGGCTTCCTTGATCGTCGACGTGCCCTGGCGGGGCTGCCATGAAAATCCTGATAGTCGAAGATGAACTGAAGACGGCGGATTACCTGCGCAAGGGCCTGGGTGAGCAGGGCTGCGCGGTGGATGTCGCGCATAACGGCATCGACGGCCAACACCTGGCGCTGGAGCACGATTACGACGTGATCGTGCTGGACGCGATGCTGCCGGGCATGGATGGCTTCGCGGTGCTGCGGTCGCTGCGCAGCGTGCGCCAGACGCCGGTCATCATGCTGACCGCGCGCGACGGCGTCGAGGACCGCATCCGCGGCCTGCACGACGGCGCCGACGACTACCTGGTCAAGCCGTTCTCGTTTCTGGAACTGCTGGCCCGGCTGCAGGCGCTGACCCGGCGCGGCCGCGCCCAGGAGCCGGTGCAGTTGCGCATCGGCGACCTGCAGATCGACCTGATCAGCCGCAAGGCCTGGCGCGCCGGCGTCCGGCTGGACCTGACCGCCAAGGAATTCGCGCTGCTGGCGGTCCTGGCGCGGCGCCAGGGCGAGATCCTGTCCAAGACGGCGATCGCCGAACTTGTCTGGGACATGAACTTCGACAGCAATGTCAACGTGGTCGAGGTGGCGATCAAGCGGCTGCGCGGCAAGGTCGACGCGCCGTTCGACCGCAAGCTGCTGCACACCATCCGCGGCATGGGCTACGTGCTGGAACTGCGCGACGACGAGCCGGCGGAATGAAATCCTCGCTCAAATCCCGGCTGGTGCTGATGTTCGCGGTGGCGGCGGCGGCCACCTTCGCGCTGACCGGGGTGGCGCTGTACGGGGTGCTGGACCGCCAGCTCGACCGCATCCAGCAGGACGCCTTGCGCACCACGGCGCACGAGGTCAGCTATTCGCTCACGCGCAGCGGCGATCCCGAACGCTGGGGCCGCTTCAAGGCCAAGCTCGATACCCTGACGCCGGCCGACGGCAGCCTGCGCTTCTGGGTGCTGTCGGATGATCCTGCCTATGAATACGGCAAGGGCCTGGCCGACGTCGACCGGCTCGAACGCCATGCCGACGGCTTCGGCACGATCACGCTGCCGGACCGCGAAAATGAACTGCTGACCATCACCGTGACCGTCGAGGCCTTCCAGCAGCGGCCGCGGGTGCGCCTGATCGTCGGCATGGACTCGGCGCCCTATGCCCATACGCTGCGCTACTTCCTGTGGGCCATGGCCGGGCTGTCGCTGACCGCCATCCTGCTGGTGGGCCTCTTGGGTTTCTGGGTGGCGCGGCTGGGCCTGCGGCCGCTCAACCGGCTGTCGGCCGAGGCCCGGGCGCTGCGTCCCAGCGCCTTGTCGCAGCGCCTGAGCATGGCGGCGCTGCCGGTCGAGCTGGAAGACCTGGCCACCTCCTTCAATGGCGCGCTGGCGCGGCTGGAGGGCGCCTACAACCAGCTCGAGGACTTCAACGCCGACGTCGCCCACGAGCTGCGCACGCCGCTCACCAACCTGATCGGCCAGACCCAGGTGGCGCTGTCGCGGCCGCGCGGCTCGGGCGAGCTGCGCGAGGTGCTGCAATCGAACCTCGAAGAGCTGGACCGGCTGCGCGCCATGGTCAACGACATGCTGTTCCTGGCCCGGGCCGACCAGGGCGAGGCCGCCACCGGCCGCATCCACGCGGTGCTGGCCGACGAGGTCGGCAAGACGGTGGAATTTTTCGAGTTCCTGCTGGACGAGGCCGGCATGCGCGTGCGCATCCAGGGCGAACGCGACGCGGTGGCGCTGATCGACACGGCGCTGTTCCGGCGGGCGGTGACCAACCTGCTGCAGAACGCCATCCAGTATTCATCGGCCGGCGCCGAGATCACGGTGGACATCGAACGGCGCGACGGGCTGCTGGAAGTGGCGGTGAGCAATCCCGGCCCGCCGATCGCGCCGGAGCACCTGCCGCATCTGTTCCAGCGCTTCTACCGGGTCGATGCCGCGCGTGGCGGCGACGGCGTCGAACATAGCCATGGCCTGGGCCTGGCCATCGTCAAGGCGGTGGCGGCCATGCATGGCGGCGCGGTGTCGGCCGCCAGCGGCGGCGGCGTGACGCGGGTGGCGTTCAGCGTCGGCACCACGGCCGCGTAGCCCGCCGGCATGCGGCGTTCAGCGCGCGGCGGCGGCCGGCGCGAACAGCGCGGCCAGGTTCAACTGGCGGATCAGGTCGCCGGTGGCCATGGCCAGCCGGGTGGCGGGGCGATGGCGGGCGCTGGCCAGCACCAGGTTGTTGGTGATCCGCGGCGACACGATGTCGCTGAGCGACAGCGCGTGTTCGGCCGCCGGCCCGCGCGCGGCCGAGCGCGGCAGGATGGCGTAGGCGTCGCCCTGGGCCGCCAGTTCCACGATGGTCTGCACCGCGTCCACCTCGGCCGCGACCTGCAGCCGCACGCCCTGGGCGCGGCAGATGCTCTCGACCAGGGTGCGGATGGCGTTGGGCAGGCTGGGCAGCACCAGCGGATAGGCGCCCAGGCCGGCCACGGCCACGCGGGCGGGCAGGGGCGGCTGGTGGTCGGCGGCGGCCACCAGCACCAGGTCTTCGCGGAACAGCGATTCGTAGCCCAGTTGCGGCGACGGCGCGGGGTCGTACAGCAGCGCCAGGTCGACCCGGCCGGCCAGCAGCCATTCGCGCATCTGCGCGCTCAGGCCTTCGGCCACCGCGATCGACGCATCGGGAAAGCGGCGCCGGAAGGCCTGCACCAGCGGCGGGGTCAGCACCCGGGCGATGCGCGGCGGCAGGCCGACCACCACCTTGCCGGTCGGCGTTTCGCGCAGGGTCTGCAGGTCCTGCTTGGCGCGGTCGGCCAGCGCCAGCAGGGCGCGCGCGTGCTCCAGGAAGCGCAGGCCGGCCTCGGTCGGCTCGGCGCCGCGGCCGTTGCGATAGAGCAGGTGCTGGCCCAGCTCCAGTTCCAGCAGGCGCACCTGGCGGCTCAGCGTGGGCTGGGCCACGTCGAGCATTTCGGCGGCGCGCGAGAAGCTGCGCCGCTCGGCGACGCGCACGAAGTATTCGATCTGCTTGAGGTCCATGGGAAGGCGGGCGGCGCAATATCCATGTGGATATCTAAATTTTCTATATCTGAAATCAAAGATATAGCATTGTTAAGCGAGGCGCAATCCGCGAGCATGGCGTTTTCCCCGTTGGATCCCGCCGTGCCCGATTGCCGTCCTCCGCTTGCCACGCCCTCCCGTCCCCGCCACGCGCTGCCGGCCGGGGCCTGCGACACGCACTGCCACGTGTTCGGTCCGGCCGACGTGTTCCCCTATGCCGAGGGCCGTTCCTACACGCCGCCCGACGCGCCCTACGCCAGGATGGCGGCGCTGCATGCGCACCTGGGCGTGCAGCGCGCGGTGGTGGTGCAGGCCAACTGCCACGGCAACGACCATGCCGCGCTGCTCGACGCGCTGGCGCAGAGCCAGGGCCGCTACCGCGGCGTGGCGCTGCTGGGGGCGGACGCCACCGCCGCCAGCGTGCGGCAGCTGCATGACGGCGGCGTGCGCGGGGCGCGCTTCAACTTCGTGCCGCACCTGGGTGGCGCGCCCGATCCGGCGGTGTTCGACCATGTCATCGGCCTGATCGCGCCGCTGGGCTGGCATGTCTGCGTGCACCTGGACGGCGCCATGCTGCCCGAGCTGCTGCCGCGCCTGCGCGCGCTGCCGGTGCCGTTCGTGGTCGACCACATGGGCCGCATCAAGGCGGCCGATGGACTGGACGCGCCGGCGTTCCGCGCCTTGCTGGCGCTGGAGCGGGTGCCGCAGGCCTGGGTCAAGGTCTCCGGCATCGACCGCATCGCCTCGGGCAAGCGCCCCTTTGCCGAAGGCATCCCGTTCGTGCGCGCCCTGGTGGACGCGCTGCCCGAGCGCACGCTGTGGGGCACCGACTGGCCGCATCCGAACGTGGCGGGCGACATGCCCGACGACGGCGAACTGGCCGACGCTTTTTTCCTGGCCTGCCCGGACGCGGAAACGCGCCGGCAGGTCCTGGTGGACAACCCGGCGCGTCTCTACGGCTTCCTGTAGCCGCGCCATCGCCCGATTTCGGGCAACAAGAAAACACGACATCCCGAGGAGACAATCCATGTTCAAGAAAATCGTATTCGCCGGCCTGCTAGGCCTGGCCAGCCTGGGCCCCACGGCGCACGCCGATGGTCCGGTGCGCCTGATCATCGCCTTCCCGCCGGGCGGCCCGGTGGACCTGGTCGGCCGGGTGCTGGCCGAACAGCTGGGCAAGGAGCTCAAGCAATCGGTCATCGTCGAGAACAAGGCCGGCGCCAACGGCAACATCGCCGCGGCCTACGTGGCCAAGGCCCCGGCCGACGGCTCGGTGCTGTTCCTGACCAGCGTCGGCGCGGTGTCCATCAGCCCGGCCCTGTACAAGGACCTGCCGTACGACCCGGTGCGCGATTTCGCGCCGGTGT
>NZ_CYTU01000057.1:17800-33178 GCF_001299375.1 Achromobacter sp. 2789STDY5608621
ACGGCTTCTTCGGCGACGTGCCGGGCCTGATCGGCCACATCCAGAGCGGCAAGCTCAAGGCGCTGGGCATCGCCGCGCCGACCCGTCATCCGCTGCTGCCGGACGTCAAGACGCTGGCCGAGCAGGGCATTGCCGGCGTCGAATCGAACAACTGGTACGGCATCGTCGCGCCCGCCGCCACGCCGCCGGCCACGGTCGAGAAACTGAACCAGGCCCTGCGCGCCGCGCTGGGCAACGAGGCGGTGCGCGCCAAGCTCGAGAAGTTCGGCGCCCAGGCCGCGCCCAGCTCGCCGCAGGAACTGGCGGCGCTGATCGCCGCCGACCGCGAGAAGTGGGGTTCGCTGATCCAGCGCAAGAACATCCGTCCGGAGTGAGCATGAGCGACTGCCGAGTCTCGCCGGTCGCGCCGGGCACCCGCCCGGCCCTGGCCGAAATGGAAGCGCGCATCGCGGCCGCGCGCGGCCGCATCTCGCCGCTGTATCAGGTGCTGCTGAACAGTCCCGCCGTGGTGCAGGGCTGGGAAGCGATGCTGACCGCGATCCGCCTGAACACGTCGCTGTCGCCGCGGGTGCGCGAGCTGATCATCCTGCGCGTGGCGACGCTGAACAACGCGCCCTACGAGTTCGACGCGCATGTGCCGCACGCCCTGGCGGCGGGCATGCCGCAGGCGGTGGTGGACCAGTTGCGCGGCGGGCCGCGCGCGGACGCGGTGCAGGGGCTGGAGGCGGGCGAGGCCGACGTGCTGGCCCTGACCGACGCCATGACCCGCGACATCGAGGTGCCGGACGCGCTGTTCGCGCCGCTGCGGGCGCGCTACAACGACCAGGAACTGGTCGAGTTGACCGCGACGGTGGCGGCCTACAACATGGTGTCGCGCTTCCTGGTGGCGTTGCGCGTCGGGCACTGAAAGGAGCTTTGCATGGACAAGACGGTATTGCTGGTGTCGCTGGGCGAGCGTTTCGACGCGGCGCGCGCGGCCGACATGGCGCAACGCCTGACCGAGGGCCTGGACGGCGTGCGGCTGCGCGCTTTCGCCGCGGTCGAAGAGGATGACACCTATGTGTACGTCGACGGCGACGCCGCCGCGCAGCCGGAGGTGCAGGCCCGGCTGGCCGAGCTGTTCCCGGGGGCGCAGGCGCGCGTGCTGCACCTGACCCTGGACCTGGCCGGCGCCTCGGCCGGCGCCCACGCGCCCTGGCACTACATCGTCGAGACCGACGTGCTGCCCGAGGCCGAGGCGGACCTGAATGCCTGGTACGACCAGGAACACCTGCCGGGGCTGGCCTCGGTGCCCGGCACCGTGCGCGCGCAGCGCTACGAGTGCCGCGACCAGGGGCCGCGCTATCTGGCCTGCTATGACCTGGAGACGCGCGAGACCTTCGGCAGCCCGCCGTGGCTGGCGGTGCGCGCCACCGACTGGAGCAGCCGGGTGCGGCCGTCGTTCCGCAACACGCGCCGCACCATGTTCCAGAAGATTCTTTGACATAGAAGAACGAGGAGACAACGATGAGCAAGCGATGGGCGAAGGTGGTGCTGTGGGGCGCGCTGAGCGCGGCCGGGGTGTCGCTGGCCGCGCAGGCCGCGCCGACGCCTGCCGCGGCAGCGGCTGCCGACAAGGTCGAGCGGGTCACGGTGCTGCCGGGCAACGGCGCCCGCATCGAGGTGCTGGTGCAGGGCCAGGGCCCGGCCCTGGTGCTGCTGCCGTCGCGCGGCCGCGGCCAGGAGGATTTCGATGACCTGGCGGCGCGCCTGGCGCAGGCCGGCTACCGCGTGCTGCGGCCCGAGCCGCGCGGCATCGGCGGCAGCAGCGGGCCGATGAAGGACATCACGCTGCACGACCTGGGCAACGACATGGCGGCGGTGATCCGCGATGTCGCCAAACAACCGGTGGTGATGATCGGGCACGCGTTCGGCAACTGGGTGGCGCGCACTACGGGCGTGGACCACCCCGACCTGGTGCGCGGCGTGGTGATCGTGGCGGCCGCGGCCAAGAAGTACCCCGCCGGCCTGAGCGAGCACGTCGATCGCAGCGCCGACCTGTCGCTGCCCGACGCCGAGCGCCTCAAGTCGATCCAGTACGCCTTCTTCGCGCCGGGCCATGACGCCAGCGTCTGGCTCAACGGCTGGTACCCCGAGGTCAGCGAGAGCCAGCGCCTGGCCGGCAAGGCCACGCGCCAGTCGGACTGGTGGTCGGGCGGCAGCAAGCCGCTGCTCGACCTGCAGGCGGGCGCCGACCTGTTCAAGCCGGAATCGACCCGCAACGAGATCCGCGACGAATTCGGCGAGCGTGTCTCCGTGGTGGTGATCCCGGGCGCCGGCCATGCGCTGGTGCCGGAGGAGCCGCAGGCGGTGGCCGACGCCATCGTGCGCTGGGAAAAGTCGCTCAAGCCCTGACGGCCGCGTCTGGCATGGGCAAAAAAAAGCAGCCCCGCGGGGCTGCTTTTTTCATGGGCGCGCCGCTTACTTGAGCTGGCCCAGCAGCAGGAATTCCATCAGCGCCTTCTGCACGTGCAGGCGGTTCTCGGCCTCATCCCAGACCACGCTCTGCGGGCCGTCGATGACTTCGCCGGTGACTTCCTCGCCGCGGTGGGCGGGCAGGCAGTGCATGAACACGGCCTGGGGATCGGCGGCGGCCATCATCTCGGCGTCCACGCACCAGTCGGCGAAGGCGGCGCGGCGCTCTTCGTTCTCGGCCTCGTAGCCCATGCTGGTCCAGACGTCGGTGGTGACCAGGTGCGCGCCCTGGCAGGCCTGCATCGGGTCCTTGAACTGGCGCAGCACCTTGTCGGACGGCGAACCGATGCGGGCGGCTTCGAGCTCGTAGCCGGCCGGGGTCGACACATGCAGCGTGAAGCCCAGCATCTCGGCGGCCTGCAGCCAGGTGTAGGCCATGTTGTTGGCGTCACCGACCCAGGCGACCGTCTTGCCGGCGATGGGGCCGCGGTGCTCGATGTAGGTGAAGATGTCCGCCAGGATCTGGCAGGGGTGGAATTCGTTGGTCAGGCCGTTGATCACGGGCACGCGCGAGTGCGAGGCGAAGCGCTCGATGCGGGTCTGCTCGAACGTGCGGATCATGACGATGTCGACCATGCGCGAGATGACGCGCGCGGTGTCCTCGATGGGCTCGGAGCGGCCCAGCTGGGAATCATTGGAGGTCAGGTTGATGACCGAGCCGCCCATCTGGTACATGCCGGCCTCGAACGAGACGCGGGTACGGGTGCTGGCCTTTTCGAACACCATCGCCAGCGTGCGGTCGTGCAGCGGCATGTGGGGTTCGTAACGCTTGAATTTTTCCTTGATCAGCCGCGCGCGGTCCAGCACGTAGGCGATCTCGGCGGACGAGAAGTCCTTGAACTGCAGAAAGTGCCGCAAGGGGCCGTTTTGAGTCGTGGGAGGAGTCATGGTGATGTCGCAGGTCATTGGGCCCGGACGGGCTCGTGGCCCGGGCGGGAGGTTGATTATGGATGTTCGGCCAGGAACTGTCGAATCAGCGGCGCCAGGATGTCGACGACCTGGTCGGCTTCGGCGCGCGACAGGACCAGCGGCGGCAGCAGGCGGACGACGCGGTCGCGGGTGACGTTGATCAGGAGGCCCGCTTCCAGGGCGCGCAGCGCCAGCACGCCACAGGGACGGGTCAGCTCGATGCCCAGCATCAGGCCGCGCCCGCGCACCTCGGCCACGCCGGGCAGGCCGGCCAGTTCCTGCGCCAGCCGCGCCTTCAGGTGGCCGCCGACGGCATGGGCGTTGTCCAGCAGGTGTTCCGATTCCAGCGCGTCCAGCACCGCCAGGCCGGCCGCGCAGACCAGCGGGCCGCCGCCGAAGGTGGTGCCATGGCTGCCGGGGGTGAAGACGCCCGCCGCGGGGCCGGCGGCCAGCATCGCGCCGATCGGCACGCCGCCGGCCAGGCCCTTGGCCAGGGTCATGACGTCCGGCACGATGTCGGCCCACTGGTGGGCGAACCATTTGCCGGTGCGGCCGATGCCCGACTGGACTTCGTCGATCATCAGCAGCCAGCCGCGCTCGGTGCATAGCTGCCGCACGTCGCGCAGGAAAGCGGCGTCAGAGGGACGGATGCCGCCTTCGCCCTGCAGCGCTTCCAGCAGCACGGCGGCGACGCGCGGCTCGGCGTCGCCGGCCGCGCGGATCGCGGCGGCGTCGTTGTACGGCACCTGGATGAAGCCCGATGGCAGGGGCTCGAAGCCCTTGCGCGCCTTGTCGCTGCCGGTGGCCGCCAGCGTCGCCAGGGTGCGCCCGTGCCAGGACGAATCCATGGTGATGATGTGGGCGTGGGTGTTGCCGCGCTGGTAGGCGTAGTAGCGCGCCAGCTTGATGGCGGCCTCGTTGGCCTCGGAGCCGCTGTTGTTGAAGACCACGTCGCGCATGCCGGACAGCCGCGCCAGGCGCGCGGCCAGCTCAGTCTGCTGCGGGACTTCGTAGATGTTGGAGGTGTGGATGACGCGCGCGGCCTGCTCGCTGATGGCCGCGACCAGCCGGGGATGGGCGTGGCCCAGACAGGAGACGCCGATGCCCGCCAGCGCGTCCAGGTACTTGCGGCCCTGCGCGTCCCACAGCCAGACGCCCTGGCCGTGCGTGAACGCGACCGGCAACCGGGCGTAGATATTGGCCAGAGGCGAGGTCATCACGGGTCCTCCTGGGCATTTTTCCCTGGGCGAAGCGCCTTTCGGGACAGGGCAAAGGATCAATCATATACAATTCGCGGCGCGGGGCGCATGTTTGATCACGCCGAAGATCCGGCTCAGTGAAGGGCGTCCCGTAGTGAAGAATCCATGGCAACTCGCGTCAGACAATTCGTAATTCATGGCGTTACCGAAAGCGGTAGCCGATTTCGCCCCAGCGACTGGGCGGAGCGGCTCGCCGGCGTAATGGCACAGTTCCGGCCCGCCGGCTGTGCGGGTAACCACCTCACCTATTCGCCCTACGTGCTCCCCGTCGTGATCGACGGCGTGCGCGGCATCGTGGTCGACCTGCGCTTGCGCGATCTCGAACCGCTGGCGTACAAGTTCGTGGTGGATTTCGCCCGCGACAACCACCTCAAGACGGAAGAACGCGAAATCTAGGCCAGCCGAAACCACAAAGCGCCCGAACCGGGCGCTTTTCCATTTCAGGCTTGCCACTCCAGGCCACGCCCCATTCGCCGGGGGCGGGCCGTCTCCTACCCGCGCGCCGCGCCAGCCCGCGCGCCGCCGCGGGGATCGCCCGCTACGTGCCGTAGCGGTCGAGGATCTTGCGGATGTCGCGCACGCCCGCGCCGTCCGGACTGAGCAGCGCGCGCGCCGTGACCGACTCCAGGTGATGCCCCAGCAGATGCAGCACGTGCTTTTCGTCGCGCGCGCGCAGGCCGGCGACGATCTCGCGGTGCTCGCTGACCGCGCATTCGCTCGAATGCGGCCGGCCGTAAAGCGCCAGGATCAATGAGCAGCGCGACACGATCTCATTGACGTAGCGGGCGTAGACCGCGTTGCCCGACAGTTCCGCCATCAGGATGTGGAATTCGCCCGACAGGCGGATCGATTCGTTGACGCTGTTGCGCGAGCGCGCGGCCTCTTCCTGCGCCACATGCTGTTCCAGCCGCGCCAGCCCGGCCTCGGTGACGTGCTGCACCAGCCGGCGCGCGACGTCGCGTTCGAGGCAGCGGCGCGCCTCGAAGATGTCGTGCGCTTCTTCCAGGCTGGGGCGCGCCACCGCCGCGCCGCGGTTGGGGCGCAGGTCGACCAGGCCTTCGCTGAACAGGCGCGTCAGCACGCCGCGCACGATCGTGCGGCTGACGCCGAAGCGCTCGCCGATGACGTCTTCGGGCAATTTGTCGCCCGGCAGCAAGGCCTGCTCGATGATCGCTTGCCGCAAGTTTTTGTATACGATTTCCGTGCGGTTCACGTCTTTCCGTGCGGGCTCTGGCACCGCGGGAATGGGGGCCGTCATCTGGGTCTGATCTCCGATGCCTGCGCGTTCCGGTGGCGGGAATCTGCCGGCAAACCGCGCCGGTGCGCACTTTTCTAGGTGTGAAACAGCATACACCATCGGCCGCTAAGGGTTAGCGATAGCTTGAAGCGTCGGACCAACGGCGTACATTGTCGGCATAAATCGTATACAAACATTTATACAAAATTCAGGAAACTGTGGGTTTTGCATGAAAGTTTTTGTATACAAACGATCAGGGGTTTGATTCATGTCCGCAGCACCCGCCGTCCTTCCCTACCGCCTGGCCGTCACGCCCAGCCGCCTGCTGGTGATCAATGGCAACACCACCGCCGACCTTACCGCCAGCCTGGCCGGCCAGGCGCGCGCCTTTTTCGGCGACGCGGCCCGGGTGCATGCCGTGACGGTGCCGTTCGGGCCCGCCTATATCGCCAGCCGGGCGCAGGCCGCGGTGTCGGCCCACGCCGTCTGCGAAACCGCCGAGCGCGAGGCCGCCCTGGCCGAGGCCGCCGGCGAGCCGTTCGACGCCTGTCTGCTGGCCTGTTTCGGCGAGCCCGGCATCGGCGCGGTGCGCGAGCGCCTGCGCATGCCGGTGGCCGGCATGGCCGAGGCCGCCATCCTGACCGCCCTGCAGCGCGGCGACCGCTACGCCATCGTGACGGTGGGCCGGCTGTGGCCGGGCATGCTGCGCGAGCAGATCCGCCAGCTCGGGCTGGAGTCACGCTGCGCCGGCCTGCTGGCGCTGCCGGGCAACGCGCTCGACTACGTCACGCGCTCGCCCGCGACCATTGCCGCCGTCGGCCAGGCGCTGGACGACGCGGTGGCCCTGGGCGCCGACGTCGTGATCGTGGCCGGCGCCGCGCTGGCGGGTTTCCTGCCCAGCCTGCCGCGCCTGCCCGCCGTACCCGTGATCGATTCCTACCGCGCCGCGCTGTCGCAAGTGCAGGCGCTGGCCACGCTCGAGCGCGCCCAGCGCCAGGCGGCGGGCCGCTGACCGGCATTGCCGCCCGCCGCCACGCCGGCGGGCGCCGCCGTATTCCCGATGTATCCCATACCCAACCGCTAGGGAGAATGCTCATCATGAAGACGTTGCTGAAGTGGACCGCCGGGGCCGTGATCGCGCTATCGGCCATCACCGGGGCATCCGCCGCCAACACCCTGAAGTGGGGCGCCGCCCGCGACCTCGATTCGCTCGATCCGTATTCCTACGGCAGCACCTTCAACCTGGCGTTCCTGAACCACGTGTACGAAGCGCTGATCCGCTACGACGACAAGTTCAACATCACGCCGGCGCTGGCCGAGTCGTGGGAGTCGCCGTCGCCGACGGTGCTGCGCTTCCACCTGCGCCGCGGCGTCAAGTTCCACAACGGCGCGCCATTCTCGGCCGACGACGTGGTGGCGTCCATGACCCGTGTGTCCGACGACGCCTCGCCGCTCAAGGGCAACCTGCCGGCCTTCAAGGCGGTGCGCAAGGTCGATGACTACACGGTCGACATCGAGATGACGCATCCGTATCCGCTGATGCTCAACGACCTGACCAACATCTTCATCTTCAACCGCCAGTGGCTGGTGGACAACAACAGCCTGAAGCCGACCGACGCGGCCAAGAAGATCGAAGGCTACGCCACCCACAACGCCAACGGCACCGGCCCGTTCAAGGTCGAGTCGTACCGGCCCGACACGCGCACCGTGCTGGTGGTGAACCCGGACTGGTGGGACAAGCCGCGCCACAACCTGGACCGCATCGAGTTCACGCCGATCGCCTCGGCGCCGACGCGGGTGGCGGCGCTGCTGTCGGGCGACATCAACTTCACCGAGAACGCGCCGCTGCAGGACCTGGACCGCCTGCGCGCCGCGCCCAACGTCAAGGTGCTGGCCGCGACCGAGCTGCGCACGCTGTATTTCGGCTTCAACCTGGGCGACAAGCTGGTCGGCTCCAACATCACCGATAAGAACCCGCTCAAGGATCTGCGCGTGCGCCAGGCGTTGTACATGGCGCTGTCGCCCGAGCTGGTGCAAAAGCGCGTGATGCGCGGCCTGTCGCGCACCACCGGCGCGCTGGTGGCGCCGTCGATCCCGGGCTATGACGCCAGGCAGGAGGAACGCCTGCCGTTCGACGCCGCCCGCGCCAAGAAGCTGCTGGCCGAGGCCGGCTATCCGGACGGGTTCACGTTGTCGCTGCTGTGCTCGAACGACATGTTCGTCAACGAAGAGGAACTGTGCCAGGCCGCCGCCTCGATGTGGGCGCGCATCGGCGTGAAGGCCTCGCTGGCCAGCGGCCCGCGTTCGCTGCAGAACCCCAAGCGTTCGCGCGGCGAGTTCGACATCACCATCCACGGCTGGGCCAATGAGCCGCAGATCGACGCGCTGTCGATCCTGCTGCAGGTGATGCACAGCCGCACCGGCCCGGCCGGGGTCTTCAACTGGGGGCAGTGGGGCGATCCGGCGCTGGATGCGCGCATCGACGCCGCCGCCGCCGAGATGGACCGGCCCAAGCGCGTGCAGATGATGACCGACATCCTGCAGACCCTGCATGACGACGTGCGCTTCCTGCCGCTGCACCAGCAGCCCATGGCCTGGGCGGTGGGCGCTAACGTCGGCGACGTGCTGCAGATGCCGGACAACAAGGCGCGGCTGTGGACGGTGCGCATGAAGTGAGGCCCCGCCGGCCGCCCACGCGGCCGGACGCGGGATGCTTGAGGCTGACAGGAGGCGCACATGCTGGCGTTCATAGTTAGGCGGGTCTGCAATGCGGTCGGCGTGATGCTGGCGGTGGCATTGCTGGCTTTCGTGATTTTCCGTTTCGTCGGCGATCCGGTCGACATGATGCTCAACGAGCAGGCCTCGCAGACGCAGCGCGACGAGCTGCGCGAGCGGCTGGGCCTGAATGCCTCGGTCGGCATGCAGTTCGTGCACTTCGTCGCCAACGCGGCGCGCGGCGAGTTCGGCATTTCGTACCGCAACCAGCAGGATGTGTTCGCGCTGGTGGCCGAGCGCTTCCCGGCGACGTTCGAGCTGGTGATGATGGCGACGCTGCTGTCCTTGGTGATCGGGGTGCCGCTGGGCGTGCTGACCGCCATCTACCGCAAGTCGCGCCTGGCGCAGGCGCTGCAGTTCGTCTCGATCCTGGGGATTTCGCTGCCCAGCTTCGTGGTCGGCATCATGCTGATCCTGGTGTTTTCGGTGCAGCTGGGCTGGCTGCCGGGCTTCGGCCGCGGCGACACGGTGCGCATCGGCGGCTGGACCACCGGCCTGCTGACGCCGTCGGGCCGGGCCGCGCTGGTGCTGCCGTCGATCACGCTGGCGCTGTTCCAGATCACGCTGATCATGCGGCTGGTGCGGGCCGAGATGCTGGAGACGCTGCGCACCGAGTTCATCAAGTTCGCGCGCGCCCGCGGCCTGCCGGACCGGGTGGTGCATTTCCGGCTGGCGCTGCGCAATTGCCTGATGCCGGTCATCACCGTGACCGGCATGCAGATCGGCAACCTGATCGCCTTCGCGCTCATCACGGAAACCGTGTTCCAGTGGCCCGGCATGGGCCTGCTGTTCATCCAATCGGTCATGTTCGTGGACATTCCCGTCATGGCCGCCTATCTGGTGATCGTGTCCTTCATCTTCGTGGCGCTGAACACGCTGGTGGACATGATGTACGGCGTGGTCGATCCGCGCCTGCGCAGCCAGCACGTCAAGGGAGGCGCCAATGCTCACTAAACCGATGTCGAACGCGGGCCGCGGCCGGCTGGCGCGCTTCTTCCAGGGCGACCTGTGGTGGAGCCTGCGGCAGGATCCGGTGGCGATGGGGGCGGGCGTGGTGTTGATCGCCGTGGTGCTGCTGGCGCTGTTCGCGCCGTGGATCGCGCCGCAGAACCCCTACGACCTGGCGCAGCTGGACCTGCTCAACGCCGAGCTGCCGCCGCGCTGGATCGCGGGCGGCGAGGCCCAGTTCCTGCTGGGCACCGACACCCAGGGGCGCGATGTCTGGTCGGCGATCCTGTACGGTTCGCGCATGTCGCTGGTGATCGGGCTGGCCACCGTGGTGCTGTCGCTGGCGATCGGACTGCTGGTGGGGCTGGCGGCCGGCTATTTCGGCGGCTGGATCGACAACGCGCTGATGCGCCTGGGCGACACGCTGCTGAGCATTCCCACCATCCTGGTGGCGATCCTGGTGACGGCGGTGTTCCGGCAGCTGCTGCCGCCGGGCCTGCGCGAGACGCTGTCGTCGGTGATCCTGATCCTGGCGATCTCGATGACCAACTGGGTGCAGTACGCCCGCACCGTGCGCGCCTCGGCGCTGGTCGAGCGCGGCAAGGAATACGTGCAGTCGGCCCGGCTGATCCGGGTCAGCCCGCTGCGCATCATGCTGACGCATATCCTGCCGAACACGCTGACGCCCGTGATGGTGACCGCCACCCTGAACCTGGGCCTGGCGATCCTGATCGAGGCCACCCTGAGCTTCCTGGGCGTGGGCATGCCGCCGACCGAACCGTCGCTGGGCACCCTGATCCGGCTGGGCAACCAGTTCCTGTTTTCCGGGCAATGGTGGGTGGTGGTGTTTCCCGCCGTGTACCTGAGCCTGGTCGTGCTGGTGGTGAACCTGCTGGGCGACTGGCTGCGCGACGCCCTCAACCCCCGCCTGCGCTGAGCGCGGCAAGAACGGACACAAGAGAACCATGGACAACGCAACCCTGTATACCCATGTCCGCCCGGCGGGCGGCGCATCCACCTCGGTGCTGGTGCGCAACGGCCGCTTCGAGGCCGTCGATGGCGCGGTGCCGGACAGCGTGCCGCGCGTCGATGGCGGCGGCGCGCTGCTGCTGCCCGGCCTGATCGACGCCCATGCCCACCTGGACAAGACCATGTATGGCATGCCCTGGTACCGCAACGAGGTGGGCCCGCGCCTGATCGACAAGATCGAGAACGAACGCGTCGAGAAGCGCCGCCTGGGCATCGACCCGTACCGCCAGTCGGCGCGCCAGATCGTGATGTCGGTGGCCGACGGCACCAGCCATATCCGCAGCCACGTCGATGTCGATACCGACATCGGGGTCGCCGCGATCGAGGGCGTGATGCGCGCCCGCGACCAATACCGCGACCAGATCGACGTGCAGATCGTGGCGTTTCCGCAGAGCGGGCTGCTGATCCGCCCGGGCACGCTGGAGCTGATGGAGCAGGCCCTGCGCCTGGGCGCCGACGTGGTCGGCGGGCTGGATCCGGCCGGCATGGACCGCGACCCCAAGGGCCACCTGGACGCGATCTTCGCGCTGGCCGACAAGCACGGCAAGCCGATCGACATCCACCTGCACGAGGCGGGCGAGCTGGGCGCGTTCTCGATGCAGATGACCATCGACCGGGTGCTGGCGCTGGGCATGCAGGGCAAGGTGACGCTGTCGCATTCGTTCTGCCTGGGCATGCCCGATGCGCAGGCGGTGCAGGGACTGGTGGACGGGCTGCTGGAGGCGGGCGTGCACATCATGACCACGGGCTCGGCCTCGCGCCCGGTGCCCAACGTGGCGCGGCTGCACGCGGCCGGGGTCATCGTCTGTACCGGCAATGACGGCATGCGCGACACCTGGGGCCCCTATGGCAAGCCCGACATGCTGGAACGCACCATGCTGGTGGGCCTGCGCAACAACTTCCGCCGCGACGACGAACTGGCGCTGGCGCTGCATGTGGCCACCTATGGCAATGCGCGCGTCATGGACCTGGCGGACTACGGCCTGGCGCCGGGCTGCCACGCCGACTTCGTGCTGGTCGACGCGGAAACGGTGGCCGAAGCCATCGTCTCGCGGCCGGTGCGCAAGCTGGTCGTCAAGCGCGGCCAGGTGGTGGCGCGCGATGGCCGCGCGCTGGCGGAGGCGCCGTGATGGCCGCCCGCGACGACGCCACGCTGCTGACCGCGCGCTGGGTGGTCGGCCACGAAAACGGCCGGCACTGCCTCTACGAGAACGGCGAGGTGGTGTTCCAGGGCGACCGCATCGTCTACGTCGGCCCTCGCTATCCCGGCGCGGTGGCGCGGCGCCACGACTACGGCCGCGCCCTGATCGGCCCGGGCTTCGTCGACCTGGACGCGCTGTCGGACCTGGACACGACCATCCTGGGTTTCGACAACTCGCCGGCCTGGCGCAAGGGCCGCATCTGGCCCGACACGTACATGCAGCGCGGCCCGTACGAGATGTATACGCCGGACGAACTGGCGTTCCAGAAGCGCTACGCCTTCGCCCAGCTGATCCGCAACGGCATCACCACCGCGCTGCCGATCGCCTCGCTGTTCTATCGCGTGTGGGGCGAGACCCGCGATGAATTCCTGTCGGCGGCGCGCACCGCCGGCGAACTGGGGCTGCGCGTCTACCTGGGGCCGGCCTATCGCAGCGGCCACACCTATGTGGACGGGGCGGGGCGCATCCGCTGCCACTACGACGCGGCGCGCGGCATGGCCGGGCTGGAGCAGGCGGTGGCGTTCGCCGACGAGGTCGAGGGCCTGTACGACGGCCGGGTGCGCGCCATGCTGTCGCCGGATCGCATCGAGACCTGCACGCCCGAGCTGCTGCGCGCCTCGGCCGCCGCGGCGCGCGAACGCGCCATCCCGATCCGCCTGCATTGCTGCCAGTCGCGCCTGGAATACGACCTGGTGCGGGAACAGCACGGCATGAGTCCGCCCGAATGGCTGCGCAGCCTGGGCTTCCTGTCCGAGCGCGCGCTGCTGCCGCACGGCACCTATGTGTCCGGCTCGCGCCAGATCGAGCGGCCGGGGCAGGACCTGGAGATCATCCGCGACGGCGGCGCCACCGTGGTGCACTGTCCGCTGGTGTCGGCGCGCCACGGCGCCACGCTGGAATCGTTCGCCCGCTACCGCAAGCTGGGCGTGAAGATCGGCATGGGCACCGATACCTGGCCGCCGGACATGGTGCTGAACATGCAGGTCGGCCTGATGCTGTGCCGGGTGATGGACCAGTCCACCGAGGCGGTGCGCTCGGAGGACTACTACGACGCCGCCACGCTGGGCGGGGCCGACGCGCTGGGCCGAGCCGACCTGGGACGGCTGGCGCCGGGCGCCAAGGCCGACATCGTGGTGTTCGATTTTTCCCACGACCGCAACGGCCAGCTGATCGATCCGATCCAGACGCTGATGGTCGGCGGCAGCGGCCGCGACGTGTCGCAGGTGGTGATCGACGGCCGCTTCGTCATGGTCGACGGCCGCATTGCCGGCTTCGACGCCCGGCTGGCGCAGGACCAGGCGCAAGCGCAGTTCGACCGGCTGGTGGCGCGCTATCCCGACCGTACCTGGGGCCATCCGCCGGTCGACGAGATCTTTTCCTCCAGTTATCCGCGATTCCCGGGGAGCCCGTCATGACGACCGTTCCGAATCCCGCCGCGCCCACCCTGTCGGTGCGCGGCCTGTCGGTGGAATTTCCCACCCGCCACGGCATCCTGGTGGCCACGCGCGACATCAGTTTCGACATCCAGCCGGGCGAGATCCTGGGCATGGTGGGCGAGTCCGGCGCCGGCAAGTCGCTGACCGGCATGGCCGTGATCGGCCTGCTGGAACCGCCGGGCCGCCTGGGCGGCGGCGAGATCCACCTGGCTGGCCGCCGCATCGACAACCTGTCGGCCCGCGCGCGCCAGCAACTGCGCGGCAAGGAGATCGGCGCGATCTTCCAGGATCCGCTGACCAGCCTGCACCCGCTGTTCACCGTGGGCGACCAACTGGTCGAGACCATCCGCCACCACGACAAGGTGTCGTCCGCCGCGGCCCGCCAGCGCGCGCTCGAACTGCTGCTGGCGGTCGGCATTCCGGCGGCGGACCGCCGCATCGACCACTATCCGCACCAGTTTTCTGGCGGCATGCGCCAGCGGGTGGTGATCGCGCTGGCGCTGGCGGCGCGGCCGCGGCTGATCATCGCCGACGAGCCGACCACCGCGCTGGACGTGTCGGTGCAGGCGCAGATCACCGCGCTGCTGCGCCGGCTGTGCCGCGAGCAGGGCACCTCGGTGCTGCTGGTGACGCACGACATGGGCGTGATCGCCGAGACCGCCGACCGCGTGGCGGTGATGTACGCCGGCCGCATCGTCGAGATCGGCCCGGTGCTGGAGGTGCTGCGGCGCCCCGGCCATCCGTATACGCAGGGCCTGATGAACGCGATTCCCGGCCTGCGCCAGCGCGCCGCGCGCCTGAACCAGATCGATGGCGCCATGCCGCGCCTGCACGCGATGCCGGACGGCTGCGCCTTCCATCCCCGCTGCGCCATGGCCGGTCCGCGCTGCGGCATGGACCGCCCGGCGCTGGCGTCCACCCCGTCGGGCGCGACCCTCAGCGCCTGCTGGCTGCACCAAGGAGGCGTTGCCCATGCCGCATGACGATGACATCCTGTTGCGGGCCGATGACCTGGCCTGCTGGTTCGACGTTTCGCCGCCCTGGCTCGAACGCACCCTGTCGCGCCAGCCGGCGCAGACGCTCAAGGCGGTCGACGGCGTGTCGCTGGCGGTGCCGCGCGGCACCACGCTGAGCATCGTCGGCGAGTCCGGCTGCGGCAAGTCGACGCTGGCCAAGCTGCTGGTGGGCCTGGTGGCGCCGACCCGCGGCACGCTGCGCTATGGCCGCAGCCGCACGGGCGGCGCGCTGCATCCGCAGATGATCTTCCAGGACCCGTACGCCAGCCTGAATCCGCGCTGGCGGGTGGGCGCGATCGTGGCCGAGCCCATCATCACGCTGGGCCTGCGCGCCACGCCGGCCGAGACGCGGCGCCGGGTTGAGGATCTGCTGACGTTGGTGGGCCTGTCGCCGAACGACGCGTCGCGCTATCCGCACGAGTTCTCGGGCGGCCAGCGCCAACGCATTTCGATCGCGCGGGCGCTGGCGACGGAGGCCGAGTTCCTGGTGTGCGACGAGCCGACCTCGGCGCTGGACGTGTCGGTGCAGGCGCAGATCCTGAACCTGATGGGCGATCTGCAGAAGGAGTTCGGGCTGACGTATGTGTTCATCAGCCACAATCTGTCGGTGGTGCGCCATGTGTCGGACCGGGTGGCGGTGATGTACCTGGGCCGGATCGTGGAGCAGGCGCCGGCGGACGAGCTGTTCGATGCGCCGGAACATCCGTACACAAGAATGCTGCTGGATACGATTCCAGACCTGGACGCTCCCAGGCGAGACCGCGAGCCGATGGGCGGCGAAGTCCCGAATCCGATTCAGCCGCCAAGCGGATGCACGTTTCATCCGAGATGTCCGGGGGCGAGGGCTGAGTGTCGGGAGAGGGCGCCGGAGGTGGCGGTGGTGGGGGGGCGTGAGGTGCGGTGTCATGCCGTGGAGTGGGCGGTTCTGCAGGCGGCTTGATTGATTTCCTGGTGGGGGGTGGGGGCGGGAGCGGGCTTCGTAGGTCGCCCCTCGGTCGGGCGGACCCGATGGCGGGCGCCCACGATTGCGGTCCGGAGCGTTCGCTCCGGACT
>NZ_CYTU01000058.1:0-31283 GCF_001299375.1 Achromobacter sp. 2789STDY5608621
ACGTGGCCGAATAGTTAGTACCCTGAAATGCCGCTCTCAACGACGCGGGGCTGAGCGTCGTGTCACTACTGGTGAGCCCCTGAGCCTCCGGCGTCGTAGCGCGCCGAGAGATCCCAGAAACCAATGTTGTTGCCGGAACCGCGGCGACGCCAGCGACGACGGATTGCACAAACGCTGTGGTCGCAAGCTTCGTCGAGTTGTCCGCTACGACAGGCGTTGGCGCGGTCGGTGTCCCAAGGAAGGCGGGGGAAGTCAGAGAGGCCAGAGCTTTCCAAGCCGCCGACACCCCCGCATTGGGATCAACTGCATTGTTGTCGGCTTGGCTAACCCAAACTGTCACCCCATCATTACCAAGAATCAACGCGCCCTTCGGATAGCCGCCGATAGCGGTTGCAAATGGCGCATCGTATGTATATCCCCCCCCCGCATTGGCCCACCGCTGACCTTCGCTAAGAAAGTTCAAGATGCCATTGAAATCGGCACCATATGGCGGCACGCCACCGGCTGCTAGAGGCGTCATCGTCAAAGGCGGAAATCCATCCGTAAACGATGCCGCCCCAGGCGTAATGCCGATTTGCGAATTCACCGGGATGGTGTTCTTGGTGCCACTTTCCGCAAAGGGAACTGGAGACTTGCTGGGTGCATTACTGGCTTGCATTTATAAGCCCCGAAGATGTGAAGAAAACGCCAGATCCGAATGGCTGCATAAGCCCTTCGTGGAAACCGAAAGTGGTGGAGCGATCGACCTGTAGAACATTTGCCAATACCGCCGCCGGTTTCGGAATAGCACCGGACTGAGTCAAGATGGCGATCTCGAAGGGCTCGAGCGCAAACTCAAACACGTACCGAAACTCCATGTTTCCGGTATCAGACACGTAACAGCGACCACGGCCTTCGAACAGGTTTGACAGCAAACGATTAAGGCTCGGTGAAGTGCAGTCGCTGATATTTGCGAGGGCCTTCACCAGAATTAAGCGTCGATATGCATCGTCAGCCAACCGATAGGTCTGGGTGGCCTGCTCGCCTGCGAAGAACGGAGCCTGGTTGAAGGGCTGCCAACTGATGGCCTCTTCGTAACCCAGATAGCTGACATCGCCCGGAACGGTCAGCATTCTCCCGATATCGACAATCCTTCCCCAGATATCCAGCCCGAACCCCTGAGCCGTCTCCACATTCCAGACGAAGCTGTAGAACGCATCAAAATCGGCGTCCGGATTGATGTATTCGTCCATGTTGTTGATCAACTGGACGAGCGTCGGGCTGTTGGCATACTGGCTGATGATGGTCCGCGCCACCAGACCAGGCTTCGGTTGCACGTTCATACCAAGGTCACCGAGATATCAGCAGCCGACACAGTCGGGCGCCGATTGATGGGCACGGTCAGGCTCGCCGCCGTCGGGGTCGCATCACCCAGCAACAATGAAAGGATTGACACCGAAGCGCCCAGCATCGACACGGGCGCGTAAAAGCGGCTTGCATAGATGGTTGAGCCTATGCGCGCGCGCTGACCTCCGTCGGAGCCGTTGAAAGCGTCGACGATGGCCTGCTTCGTCAATTCCACAATGTTCGATGGCAGCGAGGGATTGTTGGCCAACTGAACCGCAAATTTCACGGGCAGTGCGACGGGCGTTTCCCACTTCACGACGTAGGATGGGTACGGGTAGGCATAGCCGTCCCTGTCCTCAACCGTATAAGACGTGTTGCCGTTGTAGTCAGCCCCGTTGCTCTTCTTTCGCCAGATGGCCATGGCGATATCCGCCGCCTCGCCTCCTACGACGGCCACCCAGATGGAGTGCGGAACGAGCGAGACACCGCCGATGGTCTGGGCGATGGACAGGTTGTTTTCCGTCACGTAGACGTCAATCACCCCGTCCAGGTTTGCAACCGCAGCGTAGATGGACTGCAGCGAGCTACGGGCATTGATCGCCACCGACTGGCGGCGGCGCTCTTCGAACTCAGCGCGCGACTCGACATTGCTGCCCACGGTACCCGCGTCAGCGTTCAAGACCGAGTCCCACCCGGGGATGGCTTGGTAGATCTGGTTCAGCGTGCCCGCCGCGCAGCTGATCGGTCCGTTGACCGAGCAGGAGAACGGCAGATCAATGCTGCCCGAGGCTGGGATCGTGCCGGCCTGCGTGCACAGGTAGATATTTCCGTCGACCGCCTGCGCGCGCGCGCCCACGGGGATCGTGACACCCGTCAGGCCCATGCACGTCGCAATCACGGTGGTGGCGGTGCCGGGCTTGCGGTCCAGGAAGTAGATGCGGCCGATGGCGTCCTGCATCCGGCCGGCGGCGAAGGCAGGGTCCACCTGGTTCACATACGAGGCAAACTCGCTGTTCTTGTCACCGATGATTGCCGTGGTGGTGCTGGCCAGCTGGCCCTGGGGCGTCTCCAGGTTCTTGTTCAGGCCGCCACCGAAGGCGCTGTCCATGTCCGCCAGCACGCCGGCCAGGATCTCGGATTCTTGAGGCAATACGAGGCCTTCCGGCGTGAACTGCACGCGCGGTACTTGGGAGGTAGCCATGGGGTCCCTAGAAAGTGATGGTCGACGTCGTGCCGTTGGTCAGCGTGACTTCGACGTAGCCGCTCAGGCGGCGATTCTCGAAAGCGGTGATGGTAGGCACGGCATCGGCCACGTCCGGAACGGTCAAGGCTGCGGCGCGTAGCCGTTCGCGCACCAGAGCCAGGGGCGGCAACTGGCCCAGCACCTCGGTCCAGTACGGTATGCCCTTGGCCGTGTCATAGAACAGCTCACCACGGAACAGTTTGATGGCGCTGGCCACGTCCTGTGCGACCGCGTAGGGGTTCGACGCCATCGCGATGTTGCCAGCAGCATCCAGAACTAGGTCCCACGCCGTTCGATCCAGCAATAGGGTATCCACGTCAGCCCCCCTTCACCGTGGTGGTCATATGTGATGCGTCCATCTGCTGCGACGGCGGATTCGTTTCAGAGCCCACCCCGTTCTCGTGGTGTGTGTGGCTGTTGAAAAGAGTCTGGAAGACGGAGGTCACAAACGCCTTCAGGCTCTGGCCAGCGGCGCCCAGCGATATGGTCGGCGCCGTCACACTTGCGCTGCCGCTCGCGGTTACAGTCGAGGTGGCGCACTGCACCGTCGCGGCTCCCGACGCGGTAACCGCCACCGTCGGCGCGATGACTTCCACCTTGGAAGGTGACACCACGTTGATACCGCCCTCGGTGAATTGCACATACTGCACCGGCGCGCCGTTGAGCATGCCGCCGAAGTAGAGGCCGTCGGCCATGTCGTGCGTCCGCCAGGACCCAGGGTTCGACTGCTGCTTGCTGGCCTTGACCGCCGACAGGTCCCGATTGGCGAATGCCGCCATGCCGATGTCCCCGACCTTCGGATCGAGAATCACGGCGTCGGTGCCGCCCTGCAGCCGGAAGTACGGCAACTGGAACAGCTGGCCATGCGGCACCGCATTCCCGTTTCCGTCCAACTGGTTCACCAGCGGCTGTACGTCGACAAAACCGACCGGCGACACGCCACCGTTGTTCGTCACCGCGATCACGCGCACCAGCGTGCAGGTGTTCAGCCGATTCAACATCTGCGTCACCAGGAAGCTGATGGCGCCGAAGTCCTGGGAGCCGTCGGCAGCCGCAGCCTGTCCGCGGTACCCGAATTGAGGATCAGCCATTTACCGGCCTCTGGCACAAGATTCTTGACACCCAGGCGCCGCCCGGGACCTCCGCCTCGAGCTGATGCACGAGGCTCACTACCGTCCATTCCCCGTGGGCTGCCTCGATGACCGAAATCACCTGCACACGGTTGCCGAGCCCCAGCTGTGGGGTGTACAGCACGGTGAACTCCACGCCGCCGCCGGTGAAGGTCGGGTAGCCCACCAGGTTGTCGCCCGCCTGGATCAGCACGGGCTCATCGGCGCGGGCGCCAGCCTGCGGCCAAATTGCAAGAATCCCGCGGTCGATCGTGTAGTTGAACCGTGCCGCCCGAGCGCAAGCCTTCAACTGGTCCAGTGCGGTTCCAGGGAAATACGGATTTGACAGAGCCACATCCACGCCATTGTTCTGGAAGGCCAGATTCATGGCGTTGGCCAGATCCTGCGCAACGACTGCCGCCTGTATCGCTCCCCTGTAGCTGCGGGCATTCGCGGGCTTAACCGCCTCGAACGCAGCCGCGAGCGCCACAACATTGAACACCACCTCCGGCGCCTGGTTGTAGTCGGCCCAGGCCTGCGAGATTGTGCCCTCATAGACCACGGTCAGTGCATCGGCGCCCACGTCCCCAGCCGCCACCAGGATGCGGTTGTTCCGGCGCTCGGTCAGGATGGGCCCGATGACAGTCAGCTTGTTGATCATGTCCTGCGACAGGCCGAAGATGCGCAGCTGCAACTGGGCCTGCGCGTCCCCGTTGTAGGCCACGACGGCCGCCTGAACGCGGTAGCCGGACAGCGTGACAGCGGGCCCAGCGTTGTCGCCGAACTGCCCCTCGGCCAGGTTGATCGTGACGTCGATGCGGCGTTTGACGAAGCTCATAGATCTGTGCTTTCCCGGTACATCAATTGGAAGCGGCCGCCGAAACCGGCGTAGACAGGGTCATCGCGCCCTTGGGTGTCAACGAAAGTCAGGTCGCCCACGAAGCCGCTGTAGGTCTCCCGGATCAGCCAGACGCGGTCATGGCACAGCACCGCCATGGCGACAGGCTCGTGATTCACCTGCAGGTCGAGGTATACCCCCGTGGACTTCTGGTAGACGCTGACCTGGCAATTCTGGCCGCCCAGCACCACGCTGAAGGCCTGCGCCGGCAAGGCGCGCAATGGGATTTTCCTCATTGAAACTCCGTCGTCAGGATCAACGGCTCGCCAGGTTCGGTACCGAGCGGGAAACTCTGCACCTGCCCGTTATTCTGCTCGCCGGCGCCGTCGGGCTCCGCTGTGCTGCTGAAGGCGGCCTGTGCCGTCCGCCGCACTTCCTCGACGTACAGGTCGACGATCAGCTGGCTGGGCCCCGAACGAGAATTCCGCTCGTAGGAATAGGCCACGACGTTGGCCGACGGATAGACGATCTCTGGCGTCACCACCGAGAACAGGTCCACGCTGCCCTTCAACGTCTCCAGGGTGTTCAGCAATGCACCGCGCGAAGCCGTGTCACCGCTAAGGGCGAACCGCAGCATGGCGTCGAACGGCGTGTCCACCTTGTTGAACGACGAGAACGAGCCCTGCTCCACCGGGAAGCTCGATATCCGCGAGCCGTTGCGAAAGCGGATTCCCAGGAACGTGTCGAACAGAAGCACCTGCTGGCCATCCTGGTCATACAGCCCCCAGCGCGGGATGCCGAAGATCAGCGCAGCGATGGCGCCGAGGCCGAGATTGGCCAGCTCGCCAAGCGACGGAATCGTCAGCCCGCGCAGCACCGCCGGGACGCCTGGCACTTGCGGCACATTCGGAAATTCGATCAGCGGCATCAGAAAGTCCCTGTATTCGCCTGGTTCACCAAGCTCTGGCTACCACCCAGCGCGCCCAGGTCGCGGGCAATGCCCTGGCCGTCGGTCGCCTGCGTGTGAATCGTCACCGGCCCGTTGATGTTGACCTCGTGGTTGTTCTCGGTGTTCAGCGGCAATGGCTTCGCGCCGGCCTGCGCAATCACCGGCGCAGCTTGGGCAGCCGCAGCGGTCGAAGACCCCGCCGCCGCTTCCATACTGGCGATATGCGCGGCGCCATACAATGCGCCGGCCGCGGCCGCGCGCTTCTCGGCTTCGCCGTCCTTGTCCTTCGGGCGCTCGTAGTAGCGTGACACGGCATCGCCGGCCTGCTGCGGCGTCTTGGCCGCCTGCAGCTTTTCCATGGCCGTGCGCTCCGTGTTGCGGAGTTCCCAGTCCACGAACGCCAACTGCTGGGCCAGCGTCGCGTCCTTCAGGTCCATGCCAAACGCCTTCTTGAAGTCGGCCTGGCGCACGGGATGCCACTGCCCTATGCCAACCGCCTGCCCGTTCTCGCCCACCGCCTTCGGGTTCAGGTTGCTTTCGGCCATGAGGTTGGCCACGATGCCGGCCGCCTGCTCTCGCGAGTAGCCCTTCCCCTCGAAGAACTTGATTGCATCCATCGCCGCCTTGTTGCCGCTCTGGTAGGCCGGATTGTTCAGGGCGTCCAACTGGGCGCCCTCGCCCTGATTGAGCGACTTGCTGTAGGTGGCCAGGGCCACGCCACCCGCAACCGTGGCAATGGTCCCAAGCGCCGCAACGCCGGCCGCACCCGAGGCGCCCCCGATCACGCCCAGCGACGCGCCAATCGACGCCAGCGCGGTCGCCAGGGACGCCATGGGCGCAACGATCGACAACAGCTTCAGGGCCGCCAGGCCGATCAGCACGTTCTTCCATCCGCCCACTGCCTGGGCCGCCTGGTCTGCCTTCTCGACCAGGTTGCTCAGGCCGTCGACAGCTCTATCTATCCACTGCACGATCTGCTGCCGATTTTCCAGGAAGTAGTCGCCGACCTTCTGGGCCGCCTTCAACAGCTTCTCGAAGGTAGGAATCAGCGCGATCAGCACCTTGGTGCCCACCGATTCGAATGTGTCGCGCAGATCCAGGTATATGTTGCGCAGCCGCTGGGCGTCCTGGGCATCCTTCGACGAGATGGCCGAGCGCTTTTCCTGCGCCAGCACCAGCTGCTGGATTGCAGCCGGCCCCTGCTTGATCAGGTCGAACTGGTCGTCCGAAATGCCCATCATCTGGGCGGCCAGCGCGGCGCGGGCGCGGTCGGTCTTGTAGATCTCCGACACGATACGCGAGCGCGCCAGCAGGTAGCTGTTGCCGTCCTTCAGATCCTCGACCTTGCCGCCGAACTGGAAGAACGCCGGCAAGGTCTCGGCGGACATGCCGCGGCGGAACTTCGCCACCTCGCTGGCCGACTGGCGCAGCTGGGCGGTGATGCCTTCCGCCGACCCGCCCGCGCGCTCGGCGGCCCGTTGCCAGGCCTGCAGGCGCTCAGTACTCATGTCCAGGTTCTTGGACATTTGCCCCAGGCCCGCGGCGCTGCTGATGGTGTTCGCGGTGAAGTTCTTCAGGCCCATCCCGGCCGTGAACACCGCCAGCAGCGCCAGCGCCTCGTTGCGCATGCGGCTGAAGAACATGGCCGCCTGCTTGCCGTTGGCCTCCATCGTCCGCGCGGCACGGCCGGATTCCTCCGTCGTGTGCTTCAGCGAACGATCGACCTCCGCCACGCCCTGCTTGAACCCTTTGGCGTTCAGCTTCAGCTCGACAAACAGCGCATCCAGAATGGTGGCCATTGCTACTTCCTCACTTCGGACAGCACGCGCCTGTTGTGCGCGTCCACCGCGATCACCTCAAGCAGGTTGTAGAGATCCTCGGCCCCGTACACGGTCTGCAGGTCATGCAGCATGTGTGGGTGCCGGGAGATGACCGCGGCGATGTTGGGCGGCACATTGGCGTAGCTGATCAGCCGGTGGTTGCCGCCGTGCCAGGGCTGGACGCCGAAGTCGATTGGCCGGCGGCTTGCGAAAAATCCAGGTGTAGCGCCACGATCTCGCGGCGCAACAGCAGGCGCGTGGCCACTTCCTCGATGTCGTCTTTGTCCAACTTCCGCGTGCCGGCGCGGCCCAGATCCACCTCGACGCATTCCATCATCTTGTCGAAAAGCGGCTTCGCCTGTGCGAACTTCAGGGTTTGGAGCGCCTTCAGGCCGATCGACGCGAGCCCGGCCAGGCCGGCCTGCGCGATGTTGTCGGGGATATCTACCCCTGCATTCATCAACGCGAACATCGCGCGGCCGGCCCACTCCTCGGCGTCGGCCGCCGACAGCTCGGTGATCAGGAACGCCTTGCCCTTGTCGCGCCCCGGCGCGCCGATAGTGATGGTCTTCTGCTTTCGAGCCATGTCACACCACCGACGGGCTGACGTTTTGCCAGGTAATCTGGAACGTCATGGGTTGCAGGATGGCGCGCGCGGTCGGCACCGGCGGCGCTTGGGTCAGCACGCCGCGCTGGAGCGTGTACTTGCGCTCCAACGACGGAATCGCCAGGGACCCGCTGGCGTAGAACACCTCCCGCGACGTCTGCATCGCGGCAATCCAGGCTTCGAACAGCCCCTTCGACGGGGAGTCGGCCTGGATAGTGATGGTCTGGATCACGGGCTGCGGCGTGTAACCGGCGGACATATAGCCATCCACACCCATCACCGCCTGGGCGAGCTGCACGGCGTCGAACGCAAATGCGTCGTCCGTGGCGTAGCCCTCGACCTTGCGGGGCGTGGGGTAGACGGTACCCACCGCCAGCATGAGGACGGAATTGGCACTGGTCAGAGTCGTCATGATTTGTTGCCCTTACAGGACGGCCAACGAGGCCAGGGTGATCTGCTGGACGGAACCGCCATCCATGTACCAGAAGGTCATGGGCGGCGTACCGCGCGCCTCACGCACCTGCGGCGTGGCGTCCTTGATCTGCAAGTACCAGCCACGGGTCTGGAGCGCTTCTGCGATATCCACGCCGGCCTGGTTGTTCACCTGGGCCTTCTGC
Organism: Achromobacter sp. 2789STDY5608621; assembly: GCF_001299375.1. Classification (NCBI taxonomy): domain Bacteria; kingdom Pseudomonadati; phylum Pseudomonadota; class Betaproteobacteria; order Burkholderiales; family Alcaligenaceae; genus Achromobacter; species Achromobacter sp. 2789STDY5608621. The sequence goes on from NZ_CYTU01000058.1 coordinate 8,510, forward strand.
TGCGCGGACAAGGTCACGCCGGCGCGGATGGAACCGAAGTTCACGCCGGCGTTGATCGGATCCAGGCAGGCGGCGTCGATCAGCGTGTAGCCGTCGAGGTTGTACGGGATCGAGTTCATCTGCGTGAGCAGCGTCATCAGCGCCTGCTGAAGGGCCGCGTTCTGCCAGATCTGGTTCACGTACACGTCGATCCACTTCCAGCTTCCGCTGATCTGGCCCGGGTAGAAGAACCGGAACTGATCGTTGCTGGTCGCGTAGTCGCCGTAGAAGTTGTAACCGTTGTCGATCAGCGTCTGCGCGGTCGTCGCGTCGGTCACCGAGAACATCAGGCCCGACCGGCTCTTGAAAGCCAGCGTGATCCGGCCGTTCGTGCGCTCGAAGTCGATCGACGCCACGGCGCCAAGCACAAAAGCCGCGTGCTGGACGTCCTTGTAGACCGGCACCGAACCGGAATACTCGTTCGCTGCGATACGCGCGGCCCAGCTGGTAGTACTACCCTGCTGCGTGGCCGCAACGTCGGTATCCCAGCCCACGTAGACATAGCGGTTGCCGCGGCTGTTCGTCCAGGCCGAGAAGGCGACCTTGCCTTCGGTATCCGGCTCGAAGGTGGTCATGAACGACGCCCAGTTCTGGGTGATGTCCGTGATCGCGCTCATGTTCACGACCGGGACGCCGGCGGCGGCGCCCTGCGACAGCACGGCACCGGTGGCCTGCGTCAGCTTCAGGCCGGCCGCGATCGTGCCACTTCCGTAGCTGATAGTGCTGGCCGCGCCATCGGTGGCCGAGGTGATCACGAAGGCCGCGCGCTGCGCATCGTAGGTGCACGAGGCGCCGAACGACGTGAACGCGGCCTGGATGATCGAGGCGGCGTTCGAGAAGCTGGTAGCGGCCGACAGGTTGATCGTGCTGGACGTCTTCGCGATGCCGTCGACACTGACCGTCAAGACGCCCGTCAGGGCCTGCAGCTGCGCCAGCGTGGTCGAGGCCATCGAGCCGCCGCGCACGTAGGCGGCCACGGCATCGGTCGGATACTGGGCGAACAGCAGGTTGCCTGGCTTGCGCGTCGAGTTGTCGAAGCCGTTGAAGTAGATGCCGGCCAGCGTCGCCTCGGTCGAGGTGGCGCCGAAGAAGCGCTCCACATCGCGCGCCGTGGCGAAGCTTTGGACGGTTCCGACCGGCACAGCCGTATCGGTGGTGAGGATCAGGCCGTTCAGGTCGAGCGCCGATCCGCCGGCGCCGATCACGCCAGGGACGACCTGGACGATTTCACTGGCGGGAATGGACATAGCTTTAAGCTCCCGGAGGGTAGGTAGTGTCGACCTCGACGAGGTCCACGTGGAGTTCGTCCGCAAACTGCTGCGGCACGGTGATGGATGGGTTGAACTGCAGGACCGCGTCGACTGACCAGCGTTCCAAGTACTGATCCTCGCCGGTGATGAACGGCAGTTGCCGCGGCTCACCGGTGTAGAGCGGCTGCGCGCCGCTCGCTTTCAATGCATCGCAGCCGTAGGAGCTGCGCAAAGCGATACAGATGGCCAGGGCCAGGTCCTGCGCGCCGTCGCCGTAGCAATCGACCTGGGCGTTCCACTGGGTGGGCCGCGTCAGGGTCATGGTGCCGGCGCTCGGAACATCCGCGTAGGTGGTGCGAGGAAGGGACAGCGCGGGGGCCAAGGTCGGCGTGATGTACACGTAGCGGCCCCTGGGCGGCGGCACGCGGTTTTGCTGCCCGCGTACCACCTCGACCTGGTCGCCCACGATCACCTGAACGAACGCGCCCAGCGCCTCGACCAGCGCGTCCTCGGTCATGGAAACAGGGATGCTCATGGCGCCGCGTCCATCTGAAGGGTCGCACCGACCTTGCACCAGTCGGGCCAAGTCTCGAAAACCACGGTCACCAGCCACACCTGCCCACCGAATACCAGCAGGTCTCCGCCCTTGGCCAATGGACGAACGACGCCTTGGGTGTCGCCGTACATGTACACGCTGCGCTGCACGCCCTGGATGTTCTGCGCCTCGAGGTGCGCCAGGTCCTTGCCGCTGAGCGGCTGAACCTGGAGGCGCGCGGCAACGTCCGGCTTGTACTTCGGCACCTGCTTGCGTCCGGCGCCGATCTCGAAGCCATCGCTGGCGCGAAGGGTGCCGTCGATCATCGGGTTCACCGTGGCGATGATCGGGCCGGCGATTGCATGCAGATTCATGTGTCGACCTCATAATCTACCGAGTTCAGCATTTTGCCCGTCCAGACCAAGGGCTTTGCCTGAGTGCCGGTCACTTTGGGCTGTACTCCGCTGGCGATATCGCGGCGCGCCTGTTGCACATCGGCAAACGAGATTTCCTCGGGGTGGTTCCCGAATCGCTCACGCAGGAGAAGCGTGACAGGAGACAGCGCAGGCCCGTCAACTTCCCGGATCGACTCCTGAAGCTGCCCTTTGATGCCCTTGCCCATCTGGCCCAACGCCTTATCGATGTCGTAGTCGTTGTTCTTTGCCAGCGCCCCGAGCGCTCGCGGCCAGTCCTTCTGTTTGGCCGCGATCATCGTTCGGAAAAAGGACCTGGGAGGAATTCCTCTCTCAGGCGAGCCAAACTCCTGAATCGCCGCCACATAGGCGACCGGCGTGCCATCAGGATAGGTGGCGTTCTCCAGGAATCCCGTGCGCAGTGTCCCGCCGTCGCCCACCTTGTCGGCCATTTCCTTGAGCCGGCGCATGAGCGCATCGCCGCCCTTCAGGCCTACGGTCGCCATGGAATCACCACAGGGACCGCGTAGCCGGTCGGCGCGGGCCGATAACGGCCCACCCGGTACTTGGCCGTTGCCTCCCAGTACTGGGCGCCGTAGCCGGTCTGGGCATACCACTGCGCCGAACCCGGCGCCACGTTGTATTCGGCCGACACCGACACCGAACCCTCGGTGGCGCTACTGATCCGGCCCACCAGCGGCCTCGGGCCCTTGCCGTTCTCGCCATAGGTCAGCGCCGCGACGTGGGCCGTCAGCAGGTATAGGAGCACCTTGCGCTCGTCGACGTCACAGACCGCGCTGGTGTCCTTGTTGCTCAGGTACAGCGTGGCCATGCTGAAGGCGTGGTTGAGCTGCTCATTCGAGAGCGACGCGAAGGACGGGTAGATCAGCCGGAAGTCAGCGGGATCAAAGACGACGACAGCCATGGGCCGCTCCTATTTCTTCTTGCCTTCGTAGTTCTCGGGCTTGATGTTGGGCGCCGGAGCATCGGGGTCCAGGCCTTCCAGGCCGGACTTTTCGTCCTTGCGTTCCTTGGCCTTCGATGTGGCGCTGCGTTCGCCGCCCTGGGCGAAGATCAGCTCCTTCTTCAGCGGTTGGAAATCGGGGTACAGCTTCGTCCAGGCTTCCCAGAAGTCGGCGGCCACTTCGGTGAGGCCATGGCCTGCGATGGCTTCCGGGTGGTTGGCGCCATTCAGCACCACCGGCTGTTTAGCGCCCGGGACGTCCAGGACCAGCCCATTGGGCAATTTGCACGCGACGGTAACGGTCGACATTTCTCATCCTCGAATAAAAAAGGGGCGCCGATTTGGCGCCCCTGGTCGTTGCAGCAGGCCTGCGTTACACGCCGATCATGCTGGCGATGGCCATCGGAACCTTGATGACGGCGCCCCACGTGCCCTGCGACTTCTTCTGCTTGAAGCTGGAGGTGTCGCGGACGATGGCGTGCGCGCGCATCTTCTCGGTGAAGGCGGCGGTTCCCACGTTCTGGCCTTCGATCGAGTCCGCGATGAGCTGCACCAGCTGGCCCGAGCCCGTGGCGTACTGCACGGCGGTCTCGACGGTCAGGTTGGGGAAGTTCTTGGCCAGCATGTCGCTGACGTTGACGTTGTACTGGTTCGTCTTCGTCAGGTTGACTTCGATCTCGGGCGACATGCACAGCTTCAGCTTGTCGCGCCGCGTGACCAGGCCGCGCGTCTGCGCCACCAGCTGGCCGTAGATCTTCACGATGTCGTCGTAGACCGCCTGGCCGTCCTTGCCGGACCAGAGGGTCACGCCGCCGACCGAGATCGGGGCCACCGGCGCCGACAGGTTCGGATCGTTCAGCAGGCCGTAGTTCTGCAGGCCGGCGATGCCGAAGAAGTAGCTGTTGTCCTGGAACTTGTTCAGCACCAGGGCGGACGCGATGTTCAGTTCCGACGCCCAGTTGATCTTCGCCTGGCCGGCCATGTCCAGCTCGCGCTCACCCCATTCCGTCATGGTCTGGTAGTGGTACGACTGGCGCTGCGGGAAGTTGGTGTTCGCGCCGGCGCGGCCGTTGTTGTTGAAGTCGCCATAGGACGACACTTCACCCGTGGATTCCACCACCGGGAAGGTGGCGGTCAGGGTCGTCCAGTCGCCTTTCTTCGACTCGCCCAGGATCACGGCGCCCTGCATCGGCGTCGTGAGCACGCGGGTCAGCTCGGGGTCGATGTAGTTCAGCAGGTAGCCCGGGATACCCGAGTTGCTGACCGTCACCAGGGGGCCCGCGGCGTCCATGGCCAGGCCGTAGTCAGCGCGGAAGCCGTCGGGCAGGTAATCCTGAGCGCCCGGGAACACGATGCCGAAGCGCTTCTCCAGCATCGCGAGGTCTTGATGTCGTTTCATGTCATTACCCCAGGTTGGTGGAGGTGATCTTGATCAGCGCGCCGACGCCCCCCGCGCTGGCAACGAACCAGTCGGTTTCGGTGCTACCGGCGATGGTGGCGCCAGCGGCACCGGTGGAGATGGTGCCGTCCGTGTTGGAGGCGAATACCTTCTGGCCGATCGTGGCCACGGTCTTGGTGGCGGCCCAGAAATCGCCCAGGTTGTGCAGGGTGACGCCGAGCCCGGCCGGGATGACCATGGTGGCCTCGGCCAGCCAGATGGTGATGACGCCCTGCTGCTCACGGTGCACGAAGCCCGTGGGCACGCCGGAGCCAGCATTCGTGACCTTGCCGTTGGCGTCAGCCCAGGCGAAGCGGCCGACGGTCACGCCGGCGGTGTCCGCCACCAGCGCGCCGGGGCCGGCCAGGACGGTCGAGCGCGGGTTCGAGCTGGCGAAGTCGCCCGCCACCGCGGCGGCGGGTTCGATGTAGACCTGTTTCTGGAAGCCCATTTAGATCACCTTCGGCTGATGGGGGTAGCGTTGGTTGAAACTCTGCACCGAGGCCGAGTCCATCGCCACACGCGGGGTTTGGGGAGCCTGGTCTTGCGCCAGGGCCATCTTGACCAGCGCGCGGTACGCCGAGGGCGGCGTATCGGTCAGGTCGATTCCCTTCGCGTCCAGGGCCATTTTGTAGACCGCCTCGGCCGAGTCCTGGGCGACGATTTCGCCGAGGATGGGCCGGCATTCCTGCTCGGCGGTGCGGATCGCGGTCATACGCGCGATGGCGCCTTCCTCGCCGGCCTTCTGGGCCTTGGCCAGCGCCTGGTCCATGGCCTGCTTGGTCACCGGCGCCGGCGGCGTGTTGGGCGTGGGCGGCGGCTCGTCGGATGCGCCGGCGGCGGGCTCGCCCAGGGCGGCCATGACGCGCGCGGCTTCTTCCGGGCCCAGCTTCTCGCCGAGCATTTCGCGCATCTTGCCCATCAGCTCGTCGTCCAGGGCGACCGGCTTGGGTTCGGCGGTGTCGTCGTCCTCGTCTTCGCCGATCGGCGCGACGGTCGGGTCGGTGAACACCTCGATGACCTCTTTCAGGTCTTCCAGGTCGGCGTCCTGCGCCAGCTTGCCCTTGAAGTGGTTCTGCATGGCGCGGATGATGCGCGGCTGCTCGGACTTCAGGTTCTTGCGGCTGACGCCCTTCAGGAAGGGGGTCAGGTCGCCCAGTGCCGCGTCCTGGGCCAGCCGGGGCCGGATATGCGCCCCGAGTGCCCCGGCGACGACGGCGGCGGTTTTGCTCAGTTTCATTTTCGGGATCTCCGAAGGGTTGAGGGTACTGCTGTCGCCTACGACGACGTCCGGGCCTGCACGGCCCACTTCGACAAGCGCGACGTGATTGCCGCGAATGTCTCGCATCACCCCGTCGTGTGCGACGCCTTCAAACTTGCCGGGCGTCATATCGGCACGGTAGCGATAGGCGCTCGAAAGCTCCTTTTGCTCATCAGACTCAATGAGCGCAATCGCGACGGCGTCCCATACGACGAGGGAATTCTTTAGGTACGGCGCCTGGTAGGAGGCGTTCGAACCGGTGGCCCCGACCACAAACTCTTTCTGCGGCTCAGCGGCCGAGACGGGGATGTGCTTGGACAGCAGCGGGATGTTGTTGAAGGTGGGCGCCGCGCGCGCCAGCTCTTCCGGATCACGCAACAGGAAGTAGATGCGGTTGGGGTCAAGCCCCAGCGCCTCCCAGTCAGGGATCTCGTCGCCCCGGTAGGGGTTGACCGTCGCCTTGCTGATGTTGCTGACCTCAACGTGCATCCGCCCGTCGACGTCGATCTTGCGGACGGTGGCGCGGTCGAAGGCCAGGCCGTGGGGTGTCTTCTGGTTCATGGCATATCCGGCCATTGCCGGTTTGATTTCGACAGGTTCTCCGCGCCGGGCAGCACCTGGAGGTTTGATTCGACGTGCAGACCGCACACTATCTTTCCGCGCAAAGGAACGATGTGGTCTACGTGGTGTGGCATGCCAGTTCGTTGAGTAGCCTCGCGCGCTAGTTCGTAGAAACTGCTGATCAAGGCTTGGTTTGCCCATGCCGGGGTCGCTTTGGTTTCTGCCGCCCTACGCCTTGCCTGCTTAGCTGCAATTTTGTGCAGATTCGCGCTGCGCCATGCCTTTTGAGAAGCTGAAACCACATCCTTATTGGCCTCATACCATTCGGCCATCTTCGCGGAGCGATGCTCCCGGTTGGCACGATAGTGCGCCCGGGACAGATCGCCGTGCCGCTCTTTGTTGGCCAGGTAGTGCGCGCGCGACGCCTCAGCTACACGGTCCTTATCGGCTTCGTAATGAGCCTTCCTGCATGTTTTGCAGCGAGCATGCCGGCCGTCTTTCCTGGACCGATCTATGCTGAAGCTTTCAAGCGGCTTGGATTCTCCGCACTTGAAGCATCTCTTCTGGTCAGCCCTCGAATCCGGGGATGATGCTGATCGACACGCATCGGCAGTTCGGCTCGGTTCCCGGAAATACCCACTTTCCATCGAGATACATTCCCTTTTCGATGTCATAAGTTTTCCCACTGGCAGCGACATGGGATGGCCTTGGATGCTTTCCGCCAGAGCTATGAAGCCAGCGCGCTTTGGTGATGCCGAGGCCTTTTTGCCTGACCCTTGTAATGGTGGCGGTCGCTTTATTCGACTGGTCGCGCGCGATGAACGCCGCGCGCCGCTTGGTGACGCCGTAGCGCTTCTGCAAATCCTCGACCAGCCCTTCCAGGTCTCGACCCTGGGTAACCGACCGCATAACCATGCCCTGCACGTCCTGCAGATGCTCGGCGGCGATCGACTTGATGAGTCCGACGTTCTCCTGCACGGTGGCCTGGAATACGTCGTTGGCCGCTCGGGTCAGCTGGAACTGCACGCTGAACCCTTTCTTCCGCAGGGCATTGCGCAGCGAGATATCCGCCGCGCTCATCGAGGTTTCGGCGAACTCGCTGGCCACCGGCTGGGCCGCCTCGTCGAAGCGTCGTTGCCACTGCTTGGCCAGGCGCCGCATCATCTTGGTCAGCGCCATGGCTGGGCTTTCGTCCTGGGCGATCTCCGGCACATTGCGCCGATAGGCCGCCGTCAGCCAGTACACCAGGGACCGCTGCATCTCATCGATCAGGCGGTCCAGGCGCTTGCGATAGGCCGCCTCGATCCCCTGGTTGGCGTGCACGGGGCGCAGCGGCACCTCGCGGCCAGTCGGGGATACGAGGTCAGGCATTCGCGTCTTCCTGCGGTTCGTCTTCCAGGGGCGGCGGCGCGCCGGGCACAGCATCCGGCACCCCGTCGTCGTCATCGTCGGCCAGATCCAGCGAGTGATAGCCGTTCGTCTCGTCCGCGGCCACGCGCTCGCGCTCTTCCTGCGGGCTGATGGCGGCGGACTCGATCAGCACTGCGCCGGTGTCCGCGTCCAGCTTGCGCACCTCGGCCAGCTCCTTCTCGCTCATCTGCCACAGCGGCACGAAGCTGAAGGTGATGTCGGGGTCGATCTCGCCGAACTCGCTCAGCTGGATCACCTCCAGGCACTGCTGCAGCGGGTCGCGGAACACCGCTTCCTGGGCCGACAACATTTCGTCGTAGAAGACGCGAATCTCGCCCTCGGCCGTGGCGTTCAGGCCGCTCGGCGTGATGCCCGTGTACTTCACCAGCGGAATGCCTGGCACTACGCACAGCTGCTCCAGCGACTGGTTCTGCAGCGCGTCCAGTCCAGACAGAGGCACGTTCTCGAACCCGAATTCCTCGTCTTCCTTGTTGACGGCGAAGACCCCGCGATTCGTCCGTGTCCGGTTGAACACGTCGATGCGCGCGAATACGTCGTCGCCGGGATCGCCCGAAAGGATCGACTGCAGATTGGTCTTGAAGACCCCCACCGAGAACCCATCGATCAGATTGGCCACCGCCTGGCGCGTCTTCAGCCAGTTGTTGACGTACGGAATCGTCAGCTGGGTCAACGACATGCCGCCGAAGTTGTACGACGGCTTCAGCAGGTCCGGCACCTCGCGCGACACGATGTTCAGGAGGCGGCTCGAATGCACCTGGCGCCCCAGCACAAACCAGGACGTCGGCTTGTAGAAGTCCGGCCGCATCGGGTTGTCGCTGTTGTAGAGGTACGGCGTCGTCCAGACAGGGTCGATGACCTTGAAGCCCACCAGCGCGCCCTTGGCGATCTTGGCCGGGCTCTTGACCAGGATGGACTTCAGTTCGTCCGGGTCGGCCCAGGCCAGCATGCCGCTGGGCGTCTTCACGTCGATGTAGATCTGCGACCGGCCGAACAGACCGTCCTGCAGCGCGGCGAGGCGGAACTTGGCTCGCAGGCGATGCCGGCGCATGGCCTTCTCGATGACCTCGAGCTTGTCGCTCTTGTCGTCTTCGCCCTTGACCTCCAGCTTGATCCACTTCCGGGTCATCTCCTTGGCGATGACATCGGACATCTTGCGGTATTCGGGGCGCTGCGACAGCTCGGCCAGGTAGGGATAGCCGATGAAGCCCATCCCGGCGTAGGCCTCGCTCACGTAGGCGTAGACCGGCGACATGGACTCATCCATCGCCAGCACGGCCTTCTCCATCGTGGCGGGGACTACGCCGGGAGCAACGGCGGGGCGCTTGAACTCTCCCACGGACGTGGCCACGGGCTCGGCCGGCGGGATGTTCGCTTTCCCCAAGGCTTCCAGGCTGATCTTCATCCCGGGCTCGCGGCGCGCAGCCGGCTCCGCCGTGGGAGCCGTCGCCGGCGTCCTGCGGAGGGTCCAGTCGAGTAGTTTCATGCACGCCTCAATGCGTCGGGGTTGATTTGCATCGGCCGCTTGGTGATCAGCTCGGCGAAGGCCCGTGAGAGCCCGTCGATCTGGTCGTCATGCTTGCCGTTCGGGAAAGACCGCAGCTCGTCGATCAGCGCCTTGTTCCAGTCGCCGCGCAGCATCAGCACGTTGCCGACGTTGACCTGGGCGGCGAACGGTTCGGCGCGCACAACCTTGTCGCCGCTTTCTGGGCTGCTCACGATCCGGTAGCCGGGCATGCCGCGCGTCAGGTACAGCACCTGCGTTTTGCCGGCCTGGCCCGGGTCTTGCGGGATGCTGATGCGGACCTGCCGGCCATCCAGCGCCGCGGTGTTCTCCAGCGCCTTGTCACGGCGGTCTGGCCCCCACTGGCCGCGCACCATGTCGCCGATCACGTACTGACCGGTCGGCAGGCGGCCCAGCTTCGGGCCGGCCGTGAAATCGCCCGCGCCGTCGGTGCTGGCGAAGTCCCAGCCGCGCACCCAGTCGATGCGCCCGGCCGGCAGCGCGTCGATGACCTGGATCTGGTCGGGCTTGAAAAGGTCGCCATCCAGCGGGGTCGGCAGCTGCTGATACAGCGACGACCAGGTGCGCGAGTTGCTCTCGAACTGCGCCCAGTGCTGGCGATCGAACCATTCCGGCCAGAGGTATTCGCCCCTGGCGCGCCCGAGCGGGTCCCTGTCGACCTCGCAGCGCGCCTGAATGCACAGCACCTCCCAGTCGTTGCCGTCCTTGCAGCGGATAAGCCCGCTTTCGCCCTTCCAGTCATCCGGCAGGATGCGGCCGGCCAGGTCGTCCTCATGCCACCGCGTGGTGATCAGGACAATCCAGCCGCCCGGGATCAGGCGCGTCTTCAGGTCGTCTTCGTAGGCATCCCAGGTCTTGTTCCGGATCGTCTCCGAATTCGCCTGCTCGCGGCCCTTGATCGGGTCGTCGATGATGATGCCGTGAGCCCGGTTGCCGGTAATGCCGGACAGGATGCCGCAGGCCATGTATTCGCTACCGTTCGAGAGCGCGAATTCCTGAGCGGCGTTCGAATCCGACACCAGGGCCGCACCCCAGATGTTCCGGTATCGCGGCTGCTTTATGATCGAGCGCGTGCGGCGCCCCATCTTGCGGGCCAGGTCGTCGCCGTAGCTCGCCAGGATGACGCGCCGGCTGGGGGTGGCGCCCAGATACTTAGAGGGGAACACCACCGACGCATACGTCGACTTAGCAGACCCAGGTGGCATGCAGACGATCATCCGGCCGTGCCGGCGCTGGCTGGTCTCTTCCAGCTTGGCCAGCAGCAGCCGGTGGTGCACCGCCATGGTGGTCTCGATTGGCTCGAAAAATTCGGCGTCCGGATCTTCCTCGTCCACCGGCCGGCCTGGCACCTCGATCGCATTGGCGTACTGAAGGATGTCAGCCCTCGCCCGCCTCCGAATCAGCAGCTCCCGGGCCGCTTCCTGCCGCGAGGGCAAGTAGCTCTTCGTCTGTGAGGTCATCGGCCTTTCGCTGCGTCGTGTTCAGGTTGATCTGCTGCGGCGTCGGCAGGATGCCGTAGGCCTCGCGCTCCAGCGGGATCAGCACCTTCAGCATGTCGGCCAGCTTCTTGGCGCCGTCCAGACGACCAGCGCTCGATATGGCGCGCCGGTAGACCTCGGCCCGCTTGTCGGCGGCCGCGTCGTCCTCGCCGCGCAGGAATTCGCCCAGCTCCTGGAACAGGCCGGGGTTGTTCGTCTCGGCCTCGATCTCGCTCATCAGGGTGTCGCACAGGGTGCGCATGCGGGTCAGCGAGTTCTTGTGCGACAGCTTGACCTCGGCCACCAGCTTCGCGCCGATGGCCACCGCTTCCGCCTCGCGGTACGCAATCGTTTCATCGCGTACCTGCTTGCGTACCTCCTCCCTGCGTACCAGCTCGTCGGCCTTAGCCTGCACCTTCGCAGCCAGGTCACGGGGCCACTCGTCGCGCTTGGCACGCTTGCGGATGGCCCCCTCGGTGATGCCGTGCAGGGTGGCGAGTTCGCGCAAGGACATGACGCCCGCGCGGTAGCCCGCCTCGATGCGCTCCCAGTCGGGTGGCGCCTTCTTGGGCTGTGTCATTCGGTTCTCAGTGTGGTTGCCCCCATCCGACTACCCGCCACGGCGGGCTGGGCGCGGCGGTTCTCGTCGTGCTGGCCGCCGGCGACAAGACCGGAAAGAAGTGCCCCGCGCATTTGCCCCTGCGCGGGCGCCAGGCCAGCTGAGGCGACTCATGGGGGTGTTGTTGGCGTGGGGCCCCTCCCCCAAGCACGCATTGCACGTGGCGCTGTGTGGCGCAGGGAGACTTCAGGCGGCGCCGGTCGGAGCCAGTGATACGGGGCCATCCCCGCGCGCAGCGGCCACGGTGGCGCGCTGCTGTCTGGTCGATTGCGGCGGCTGTTCCCACAGAGCAGAGGCCGGAGCGTGACGTCTGCCAGCCGGTGCCCATGCGGCCCGGCGGACGGTTCTCTCTGGCCCCTGCTCTCTGGAAACGAGCATGAAAAAAGCCCCGGCTTTCGCACGGGGCTTGTTTCTTGCGGACGCACGATGCCCGCCATGGGCATCGGGTCACGTCGTTAGACGGTAGTCAGGTTGTCTTGGCGGCGATTATGCACCCGCATTCCGTACTGCGCAACAAAATCTTCGAAGTTGCCGACGGCACGCACCAGGATGTCGTCGTACTCGCGCAACCTGATGCCCTGAGCGCGGCACGTGGCCTTCCAGTAGGCGCGCTGGACGTAGTGGGCCCGGAGCAGCTCGCGGTGCTGGTGCAACATTCGGTAGACGGCGTTGCGCCAGGCCGCTTCGATGAAGGCGCCGTCAGCCTCGTCCGCCTCCTTCTGCGGCTCCTCGACCTCGGCCAGCTTGCCGGCCTGCTTGGCCAGCATTCGGCAGATCTCGTAGGTGGGCGATACGCCGTAGCCGCCGCGGCTGCGCATCACCTCCCCCCAATTGCAAAGCCGTTCATGGAAATCGGCTGGCAACCGGTCCAAAAGCAAGCGAGAGACTGTCATAGGGTGCATCCTTCATGCAGTTGGCGCTTCGCCTTCAGGTAGGCAGCGTGGGCTTCTTCTGGCGTAGGGAATCGGCCTAGGTACAGGTTTTTCCCCTGGTATGTGAGCTGGGCGGCGAAGCGGCCGCCCGGCTTTGCCGTCACTCCCAGCAATCCCGTGCTACTACGAGCCAAGGGGCGCCGGCGGTTCTGGGTGTTGATCCTCCGGGGCACATCTCGCAGGTTTGCGATCCGGTTATCCAGGCGGTTCCCGTTGAGATGGTCGATGTCGTGCGCTGGAAACGCCCCGTGCATGTACATCCATGCCAGCCTGTGGGCGTAGTAGGTGACTCCGCCCTGATTGATTCGCCAGTAGCCAGTACTGGCTTCGTAGAAACCGGCTCGCTTCCCCTTCATGCGGGCTTGCACACCAGGGGCAGACGTCCACCGAAACTCGCCGGTCTCCGCGTCATATCGCAACAGCTCCTTGAGCCGCGCGTAGTTCAGCCTTGGAATGGTCATGGCGCGGCGCGCTCCTCGTACTTCGAACAACGTTGACCGATCTCTTCGCCCAGGGCGCAGCGCAGGACGCGCCGGCCGCCGAAGGGGTTGGTGATCAGGCGGATTTCCTTGCAGCCGGCGCAGGTGCGCGCCGGCGGGGGTTCTTGGCGGCGCTCCAGCAGCTTGGCCGGGTCGCCGCGTTCGGATCGGCTCGACCAAGTCATGCGGCACGCTCCCGGATGCCGGCCAGTGAACGCATTGGGCTCTGAGCCTCGCGCGCGCGCTGCGCCAGGATTGCCATGGCGGGCGAGAGGACAAACGGTTTTGGGGCCGCCTTCGTCCCGCTGACGACCGTGACCGGGCCGGTGTAGGGTTTCTCAGGCTCTGGCGCGGTGGTCTGTTGGTCTTTGCGCGTCGGCTGCGCAACGGCAATGGCGCCCAGACTCCAAGCGTCATACGCGGCCTTCGGCGAATCCCCGGAACGCGTCACAACGCCGTCGCCGCATTCCCAAACGCCCGCGACCTTCCGCAGGCGGGGCAGCACGGGCGCGCTGCGCTTGGGGCGCGGTGTCAGTTCTCCCCTCGCCTCGCGCACCGCCCGGGCGATCTGGTGCACGCGTGGCTGCGTTATGCCGAATTCCTTGGCCAGCACCGGGCCCGACTCGCCAGCCGTCAGCCGGCGTTCGATTTCTTCGTTGCGCGCGCGGGTTGCGGCGCCCTGGTTGGGGTTGCTCATGCTGCATGCTCCTGAGTTGCGCCAGGGATTCGGCTGACGGCGGGGATCAATGGCCGCTGCACGGTGGCCGCGCGCTCGGCGGCGGCGCGCAGCCAGCGGTCGGGCTGGTACTCGGCGGCGTGCAGGGCGTCGTGCTGACGGCTGGGCGTGGGCACGCCGTCGGGCATGCTGGCGAACCGTTGCAGGTAGTCGATGGCTTCGCCGCGTTCCGGCCTCGGCCAGCCGGTGCTGCGGTGGATAGCCGCGACGATCTCGGCTTCTGTCGCCGATTCCTTGGCGAAGCGATAGCCCATCCGGCGCAGCTTCTGAGCGCAGGCATAGCGCGCCTTGCGCACGGCGGTGAGTTGTTCAGGGGTGCGTGCCAACGTTGTCTCCGTGTTCTTCGGCTTCGTGCCGGTATGCGCTGGCGTGGCCCCAGACCGCGAGCCCGAGGCATGCGGCCAGGAAGCCCAGGCCGCCAAAGACGATCCACCAGCCGTTCATGCGGCACCAAACAGGTCGGTTTGCGGCTGGGCCACGGCCAGCGGCGTCACCACCACCATGAGCCGCGCGCCGAATTCGTCCGGCTCGGCCCGGCGGGCGTGAATCTCGCGCACCCATGCGTCGTCCTGGAACACCACGTCCTTGAGGCTGTCCAGCACCACCTTCTGCGCGTTGTCCAGGTCCAGGCATTGCACGGTGTCATCCCATGCGGCGCCCGCCTTGCGCATGCGCGTCTTCCAGTCCAGCGGGCGGTTCGGGTACAGGGTGAAGTCGACACGCACGCGCCCGGCGATGGGCTTGCGCACGCCCGCGACCAGCGCCAGCTTCTTCACCTGGGACTTGTAGGCCTTGGCCTCGGGCGTCACGTAGGTGCTGGTGAACGACGGCTTGCCCTTAGGCGTGACCGTGCGGCTGGCCCAATAGCGGTTTGCGCTGATGGGATATGGAAGGGTGAGCACGTATTCCTGCATCAGATTCTCCCAAGCGCGCGAATGTCAGCCTGCCCTTTCGGCCCCGGCACTCCCCACCTTTCACCCCTAAGGATGCTGTAAACCGAAGTGCGCCCAAGCCCGGTGTCACGCATGATCTTCGGCACGCTGGAACCGTCGGCACGCATCGCACGCACCTTCTGTGCAAGAAGCCACGACCCCTTGGCGCAAGCGTGTCTTTCGCCGGTCTTGTAAGTCCCATGGGCCCACCTATCCGCCGCGTTTCCGTCCGGCGAATCCCAACGCAAATTCGACACCCTGTTGTCGATGCCGACGCCGTTGTTGTGTGCCACCTGTGTCTGACCAGGCATAGGTGCTGGAAGGAACGCTTCAGCCACCAAGCGATGAACAAATTTCCAGGTAACGCGAGACTTCCGGCATAGGCCGACCCGGAAATAGGCGTTTGAGGGCTTCATGCGCAGCAAACGACCTGGGCGCGTGGACACGTACGGCGCGAATCTACGGACACGCCCGTAGCTAGACACCTCATATTCTGGCCATCCGACAACTAGGCGCCATTCTTCGCCCAGCGCGCGCGCGTAAGTGTCCGCCAGCGTCCCAGCCATGGGATCAATCGCCACGTCGGCCTGGGCGGTCAAGTTCGGTGTAGTCATGCTTCGGCTTCCTCGGGTTGGTTTTGGTCCAGCCAGGTGGGGCCGGCGGGTTTGGGGGTGCCCATGTGCGCCTGTGGCTGGCGGCATTCGTCGCCCAGGACGCGGAGCATGTGGGCGCCCAGGTGGTAGGCGGTGAGCTTTTCGGCTTTGGCGGCGCTGGCCAGGATGTCGGCCCTGCCCAAGGCTTCGATCCGGTCCAGCACCTTGCGGCTGACGCTGTCGCCCTTGGGGCGGTTGACCAGCCAGTACGCGGCGGTGAACAGCGCCTTGCGGTTCTGGGCACGCGCGCTGATGTCGTCGAATTCGGAGCGCGGCGCGCCGAAGTGCAGGCGGCAGTGCCAGTCCTGCGCGCCCTGGGTGCTCATCGTGAGCGTGCCCGGCAGGCAGCAGCCGTAAGCAGCGCAAAGGCCATAGGCCTGGGGTTCGTTGCCGCTGGCGGCGGCGCTGGCTTCGGCGTAGGAGTTCATGCGCTGGCTCCGTTCTGGTGCTGGGCGACCTTGGCGGCCGTCTGCGCTTTCAGGGATTCAAGGCGGTCGCGCTCGGCCTGGCTGGCCTCTTCGGCAGCTCGGCGGCGCTTCTCGCTGGGCGACATGGCGCTGGCAACCAGCTTGCGAAGGCGCGCGATGTTTTCGGCCGCTACCTCGTCGTCGCCCATGCCGTTGGAGGGATCAGGCGGCGGCAGCAGCGCGGCCACATGCGGCGCCGGTAGCAGCCCGGCATTGCCAGCAGCGGTCAACGCCCGTTCGCGGCGGTCAGCATCCCAGCCCAGCGATGCCTGCCATGCAACCTGCCGACGCTCGTTGCGCGCCCGCGCCACCAGGCGGTCGTATGCGCCCTTGAACGCCATGCGCGCGCCGACTTCGTCGCCCAAGTCCAGCACGGAACGGCACGACGCGAAGGCCTGTGCAGTTTCCTGCGTCCAGACGACCGTTTCCGCCTCGTCGCGGGACAGCAGCGCAGTAGCCCATGCCTCATCCGCGCTGGGTCGGTTGTCGCCCGTGCCGTGGCCGAGCAGCGCCAGAATCTGCGCCGGCGTGGGCGGGAATTTGGCCTCGTTCGCCACGTACTGCGAAAACGCGGCGCTGACCGCGGCGAACTCGTAGGGCTCCAGCATGCGCAGCCACAGCATCTGCGTCGCGGGCTGCGGCGCCACGCGGTTGTAGGCGTCGAACACGCCGGCCAGCAGGTCGGCAAAGGCGGAGGTATCGCGGCTGTGCATCAGATCGGCTCCATGTCGATGGTGCGGCTGTCGTTGCCGCCGTGGCCTGCCAGGCGCAAGAACTCCTGCTTGCGCCGTTCCGACTCGGTCATGCCCGACGCCATGCCCAGGCCGATCTGGCGTCCAGGCGCTTGGTCAGCACGGACCCATTCGGCCTTGAAGCTCTGCCATCCCCGCTCGGAAGCGGTGCGCAGTGCGGTGTTCAGCGACACGCCGGCCATCGCCGCTTCTCGCTCGATGCCGGTCAGCGCGGTCAGCGTGAACGGCGCTCGCTTCTTCGCGCGCAGCGCCAGGAAGTCCGCAGCCACCTGGGGTTCGACACCACGGGCTTGCAGGTCAGCAGCGGTGATCGTCGAACCTGCTTTGGGGCTTTCGGAGCTTTGGGATTTCCGGGTTTCGGTGCGTATCTTTTTTTCCTGTTCTTGTTCCTTCTCCTGTTCCTGTTCCTGTTCCTGTTCCTGGCTTCGATGGGGCTTCGAAGGGGCTTCGTTTTGAGCAAAGCAACCGGGATCGGAACTGACCGAAGCGGCACGTCTTTGGGTAAGGTGAAACGACTCGGAATACCGATCAAAGAACGCACCCAAAAACGGGTTATCAGGCAGCGCGTCATAGTCCTTCTGGATGCCCGCACAGCGTTTATCGGCGGGCTTCAGCGCTTCGCCGATCTGGTACGCGGCCATCTCATTGACCCAGACCATTTCAGAGGCTTCGTCGTAGGAGCAGAAGCCCACTTCGATGCACGCATGAAGCCCCTTCCAAGCCCCTTCGATGCCCAATCCGGTTTCGTGGGCCATGTACAGGACGGGCTGGTAATAGAGCCCGAGCATGTTGGAGTGGGGAGAACTGAGCAGATACAGGGCCACCAAAGCCCCTTCCGGAGACTTGCGAAGGGCCTTCCCGGTGTTCCCTGTCCAGAAGGTCGGGACGATCTTGGCGTAGTCGCGCATCAGAGCGCCTCCATCTTGCTGGCGCGCACAGGCAGCCAGCGGTGATATGCGAATTCCCATGTCGCGCGCTTCTCAGCGTCGGTAAGGCTGAAGCCTTGATCCAGACACTGGTGACATCTGAAGCAACCGGGAACGGTGAATTCATCTTTTGCCTTGATGCCCATGCCCTTGCCGTAGGCGGACCAATTTGCATGACACGGGACCACGCTTTCCCGTTCGCCGCGGCAAACGCCCGGGATCTGGAGAAAGCACGGCTCGCCTTTACAAGCAGCCAGGTACTTGGGTTCGTGATAGCCCGGGCGCTTCTTCGGCGCGCGGCGCTTGAATGGGGTTCTCGCCAGGCCGGTGGTGGCCTTGAGCGGGGTCTTGCGCGTGAGAGGGGCTGAGCGCTTGAGCGTCATGCGACAAGCCTCCCCTGGCGCTGGGCATCTTCAATGCGGCGGCAAGCGATGTCGAAGTACGCGGTCACGGACTCAATGCCGAAGAAGCTGCAACCCGCCTGCATGGCCGCCACGCCGGTTGAACCGCTTCCCATGTAAGGGTCCACGATGGAAGCAGGACGCCCAGCCTGATCAATGCTCCAACGCATCAGGATTTCCGGCTTTTGCATCGGGTGAACGCGCTTCTGCCCGGCCGTTACCTCATGGCGGGCACCCTCACCGACGCACAGGCCATCCCATAGAAGGCGAAAGATGCGCAGCGGACCGCCAGGGTTGACGTTCGTCCATGCCGTCTCGCCATCCCCTTGCGAGCGAATTTTCCCGGTAGGCACCTTGTCCCATACCAGGGTTCGCCCTTGCGGCAGCCGGTGCCCGAATTTGTGTGCGCCCCATATCAAAACGGCGGGCGCAACTTCGAGAAGGTGCGTCGGGTCAAACGGTTCGTCATCGCCTTCAATCTCGGCGTGCAAATTCGGCAGCACCTGCAGCGTCTTACCGTTCCGCTGGACCACTGCTGATTCGCGCGAGCCACCCTTGTAGAAGGTGTTCACCTTGTAGCTTTGCCCATACGGCGGGTCAGTGATCACCGCATCAACCTTCGGCAACGTCGGCAGAATCTCCCGGCAGTCGCCCAGGTACAGGGTGGCGTTCCCGATGATTTCTTTACGCATCAGCGGGCCTCTCGCGTGCGGAATTCCACGCCAAGCTCAGCGCCGGCGGCTTCAACCTGGGTCAGGTACTGGGCCATGCCCTTGACGGTCAGCATGGTGGTGCTGCCCACCAGCACGCGATCACCGCGCGGGGTGTACTCCCATTTGCGGTAGCCTTCCAGACACAACTCCGAGTCGAACTCTTCGGGCAGAAAGTCGCGCTTGAACTGTTCATGCCAGGACTCGGCCGGGAAGCGCTGCCCCAGCAGCCACGCCTGTTCGGCGATGTCGGCCAGGGGGCCGACCCACATCAGGGCGTTCTGGCTCATCTTGCGCGGCTTCACGCGCTCGCGCACCACCACCTCCAGCGGCTCGTCGGCATCCAGCGGCAAGTTGGCCAGGAACGTCTGCGCGGCGGCCTGTTGGCTGGCGCCGATCAGCAGGAACGTGCGGGGGTTGTGCAGGCGCTGGCGCATGTCTACCTCGCCCCGCAATTGCCCAGGCTCAGCCGGGCCTTGCAGCAGCGCGATCCGATTTCATTGCCGCGCGCCAGATAGTCCATGTAGCCGACCTCGACGATCGTCAGGCCCAGGGCCCGGCACATCGAATCCAGCTTCTCCAGCGTGATACCGGTGGCACCAGAACAAATCTTGGACGGCATGCTGGCGTCCCAGCCCGTCTCATCCAGCAGCTTTTGGCGCTGGGCCTGGTTGGCCATTGCCAAGCGCAAGGCCGTTTCGATGATGTGGGGACCGGACATTCCGGCCGGTTCAATGGGAATCATGGCTGCTCAACAGGAAAGGAATGCCCTGGAATTGGCCGCCGGGCACACTGGCGGCATGAAAAATCTGACCGAAACCGAAAAGCTGCTGATCACCGCCCAGGACATGGCCCGGCGCACCTTCATCGACCCGTCCGAAGCCGCGGTGATGGCCATCTTTGAAGAGCTGCGCGCCGAGCGCGACCGCATGGCATGGGCCACCGACGACCGCGTCGGCGCGACGGTGCATTGATGCGCTACACATCGAGCGGACCTATGGGGATGCGGTTGTCCTGCGGGTCGGGATCACGCATGGTTGGCCTCCTGGTCGGAAATCGGCCCGTGCTCTTCACCAGGGGCCGGCAGATACGTACGGATCAAAGTGGCGCAGTTCGTGGCCGCGAGCTTCGGCGTGGTGTTGCAGTTGCCCGTGTAGCTCGCGGCATGGGCATCGCAGCATTGAGCGGCGCGCTCGCGCATCGCCTCGACACCTGCGCGAAAGCCAGAATTCCAGTCAGAGGTCATCGTGCTGGGCTGCGCCTGCGGACGTTTGGGCGGCGGTGGCGGCAAGCCCGTGTCTCCAGCCTTGTATCGATCGAGCCACAGAGCCTTTTGCTCGTCGGTGACATCAGAGGGCCACGGCAGATGGGAATAGAACTGCGAGTACCCGAGCGGACCACGCGGGCGTTGAACGGGGGAAGCCATCTACGCCGCCTCCTGCTGGGCAGAAAAATGGGCGGCCAGCCCCAGACGGATATGATCGTGTTTCCACAAACCCAACCCGATCCGAAAGGGACTAGCCATGAGCGAAAAATTCAATCCCGTGAGCGTCAAGTCGCTAACCATCACGCCTCACCTCGCGCACGATGCGTTTCCGACCGTCCGAGTCGATATCCCTCTCGAACACACTCAGTCACTAGGGACAGAAGCGATTTCCCTGTCTCTTCTGCTGCCGCTAGAGAAACAAGACTGGACGGAACTTCAACGAAAAGCGGTGGAGCGGGCGATAGCGATACTTCAATCTGCCCTTGCACACGACCAGCAACGCTGAGGGATAGCCGCAGGCGCGCATTGACGGGCGGGCTATCAGTGCCGTCCAGCTCAAATGCGCGCAGCCGCTCCTTGACCTCTTGTCCAGAAATCAGTCCGGCAGCGAGAAGTCGGTCCTGGCTTGCGTCTGGAGGGGGTGGCATGGCTTTGCCGTCACGCATGGCTCGACTCCTGCTGGGCTGGAGCGGCGGTGGCCAGCTCGGGCGCGGGCGGCGGTAGTGATCGAGCCAATTCGGCCAGCTTCAGCGCGTCGTTGGCGCCAGCGGAAGGCGCGCCGGCCTCCCAACGAGAGAGCCGCGGCTGCGGAATGCCTGTGCGCCGGGAAATTTCCGACTGGGTCAATCCGGCGGCGCGAATGCGCTTGATGAGGTCGGTAGCGGTGTCCATGGGCATCAGATTATACGTTTCCGAATAACCATGCAATACCCAATCGAATTATTCATTCATGCATAGTTTCGCCATGAACTCCCGTGAATTCTTGGCGGCGCTGATGTCGCGCGCCGGCGACACTGCGAACTCCCTTGCACGCAAAGCGAAGGTGCCGCAGCCCACCATCTACCGATTTCTGTCTGGAACGGCGGCCGAGCCGCGCGTGTCCACCTTCGAGCCGATCGCCCGCCATTACGGCGTACCGGTCGAGGCCTTTCTGAGCGACCGCGCGCGGGCCGACCTGGTGGCGACGATGTTCAGCGGAGAAGGCGACAAGACGCTGATGGCACTTCCCAAGGCTGTGGTTTCGGATGACGTGCCCATTCCCCAGTTCGACACCGGCGGCAAGATGGGCGACGGGTTGGAGCTGCGCGACCAGCCAGGCCTTATCAAGAGCTGGCGCGTGGATCAGGCATGGCTGGCGCAGAACGTGCGCGGCGCCACGTCGGCCAGCAATCTCTGTATCGTGACCGGCTTCGGCGACTCGATGCGACCCATGTTCAACCCTGGTGACCCTTTGCTGGTCGACCGCGGCGTCATCACGGCCGACTATGACGCCGTGTACTTCTTCCGCGTCGATGGCGAGGGGTTCATCAAGCGCCTGCAGAAGATCCCCGGCAAGGGCCTGATGGCGCTGTCGGAGAACCCGGCATACCAGGCCTGGGTAGTGGAACCCACCATGGATTTCGAGGTCTTCGGCCGCGTGTTGAAGGTCTGGCGCAGCGAAGATTTTTAGGCCGTTGAGGCAGGGAGCGCTGGTGTCAGTCTCCCGGCGCGCACTGTACCCACTTGCGTTGGTAGCCCAAATCGTTGGCATGGCCCCAGCACCAGCCCACATACCGGATTTGCTTCATGAGTAACTCGCGCTCGCTGCACGCCACTTCAGTCGCTTGAGCGTTCGCGGCACCCCCGCGACATAGCGTATCCAGACGGTCTGCCTCGGCGAGCATTCCGGAAACTTCAGCACGCGACCGAGCGCTGTTCCCCGCAGGCAAATTGCCCTCGAATCGGCAATCGAGAATTGGGGTTTGGAAGGCCATGCCGAGCCCAACACACCGTCTCTGGATGGACTCGCCCCGCCGCAACTGCGCCAGCATGCCTTCGTGAGCTGTGGCGAAAACCAGCTTGACAGATCGGTATGGATCATCGGCCCACAAAGCCACGTATGGCTCCCCTCCAGCATCTCTCCCCACTTCCTGAACCACACCGCGAATTTCCACGGGCTTGCCCCTATATTTCGCGTCGGCGGCAATACCGTTGGCGAGATACGCACGGAGCAGTTCTCCCGCCCACAAGGAATTATCTGAGCTGGCGGATTTCCTGGTCTGTGCTGTCGAGATCCGGGAATTCTTAGCCAGCGCCTGATACTGGGGCGTGATGTTGTTGTACCACTCCTCCAAGCAATCGCTATCTCGGCAGTTGTCTTGACGCCATTTGAGATCTGCCTGCGCGCGGCTCGATAGCGCCTTCAAATCCCCACCCCCGGCCTTCGCCGCCGCATAAGCCCGTGCAAACTTGGTGTCCAGATTAAGCAATGTCTGGTTGTCGCACACGAGCCGATCTACCACTGTCGGCTTGGCATTGCAGTCCACACTGTTCTGCGCAGACGCGACCGACGGCGCGGTCCCCGCAATAAGCGCACACAACCAGACACTCTTCAGCTTCGACTCCATAGGACCTCCGAAAATCCCCCCCGCATCATAAGCCGAGCGACGCCTATAGGCGCACTTGGGACATTGACGATGGCCGGGAATACCCTTACGAATTATTTATTCGTTTTCGTATTGACTTGATTTATTCGTTTGCGCATAATTCTCCCAACACCTCCCCACCCCGGGGAGAAACGGGAGAAGACCTTGAAACACGAGATCAAGAACCGCTGGACCGGCGCCGTGCTCTTCACGGCTGACGTGCCCGAGGGCACCGAGAGCGGCATGGTTGCCCGCGTGGCGCTGGAGCAGGCCGTGGAGGCCCGTGCCGACCTGCGCGGTGCCTACCTGGGCGATGCCAACCTGCGCGGTGCCAACCTGGGCGATGCCAACCTGCGCGGTGCCAACCTGCGCGGTGCCAACCTG
>NZ_CYTU01000059.1:0-30682 GCF_001299375.1 Achromobacter sp. 2789STDY5608621
CATCATCACCCCCCACTGCGCCGCCATCCCCGACCGCCAGGAACGCGCCCGCCACACCGCCTGGCTCATCACCGCCAACGAACGCGGCGACCCCCTCCCCAACATCTACGACCCCGCCCGCGGCTACTGAAAACCCCGCCAAGCACTTATCCACAGCCGGCCCGTTGCACAGAAAAACGAGCCCCTGTGGAAAACTCGCTTTCCCCACCAACGCCCTTGAAGTGAAATCAACAAGAGCCAGGAGAGCCGTGCCCAGGGGTGGGCGGGGCGTGTAGACGCGCCCGACGGAATCCGAAGGCAGTCGCCGCAGGCGACAACGAGGATGAGGACGGGGCAGTCCGGAGCGAACGCTCCGGACCGCAGTCGTAGCCCCGCCCACCCCTGGGCACGGCTCTCCTGGCGTCTTAAGAACCCCGCCCTTCCACCAGCAAAAATCCCTCTCCACAACCCCGCAAAAAACCGCAAAATCTGCAAACCAGGCCCGCCTACATTGCTCCCCAAGGAGCCACGCACTTGAAACCCCAAACCCGCACCACCTACGCCCACCGCCTGGACCCCGTCCTGCGCTGGCTGGCCAGCCACCCCGACGCCGACCCCGACCTGTACCGGTTGGCCGACCTGGCTTGCCTCTCGCCCTACCACTTCCACCGCGTCTACCGCGCCGTGATGGGCGAAACCGTGAACGCCACCGTGCAACGCATCCGCATGCACCGCGCGGCCGTCTCGCTGGGCAGTACCGGGGATTCCTTGCGTGACGTGGGGCAGCGCGCCGGCTATGAGTCGGACGCCGCCTTCAACCGCGCGTTCGGCGCGACCTTCGGCATCTCGCCGGGGCGCTACCGCGCGGCCCGCTCCCGACCCTTCGACCCCAAGGAGCTAGGCATGTATCCCATCACCATCGAAACCTTCCCCGGCGCCGTGCTGGCCGCCCTGCCGCACCGTGGCAGCTACCAGGAAATCGGCCCGGTCTTCACCCGCGCCTTCATGCTCGCCGGCAGCCGCGGCCTGGCGCGTCCCGAGGCCATCGGCTTCGGCGTGTATTTCGACGATCCCGAGCAGGTGCCGCCGGCCCAGCTGCGCTCGATGGCCGGCATGTCGGTCGCGCCCGACGCCGTGTTGGGCGACGAGCTGGAACGCTTCGAGATCCCCGCCATCCGCTGCGCGATGCTGACCTACACCGGCCCGTACAACGAGATGGACAAGCCCTATAACTGGATGTTCTCGGAATGGCTGCCCGGCAGCGGCATGGTGCCGGCCGACTTCCCCATGTTCGAGCAGTACCTCAATGACCCGCGCACCACGCCGCCGGCGCAATTGCAGACGCGCATCTGCATGCCGTTGAAGTAAGCGCTGGGCGCCGCTACCCCAGCACGCCCGCCAGGTATTGCCGCAGCCACGCATGCGCCGGATCGTCCTGGTAGCGCTCGTGCCAGTACAGCGACACGGTGATCGCCGGCAGGCTCAGCGGCGCCTTCAGCGTCACGATGCGCGCGCTGCCTGACATGGCCTTGGCGATGCTCACCGGCATCGTCGCGATCAGGTCCGAGGCTTCCACGATGAACGGACAGACCATGTAGCTCGACAGCGTCGCGACGATGCGGCGGCTGCGGTTCTGCCCCATCAGGATGCGGTCGATGGCCTTGCTGAAATAGCGCGTGTGGGCGGCCAGGTCCAGGTGCCCATAGCTGAGATAGGCATCCAGGTTCCAGCGCTTGCGCAGACAGGGATGGCCTTCGCGCACGATGCACACCGCCGGTTCCTGGTACAGGAAGCGCGTGCGCAGGTCCGGCGCCGGATCCGGAAAATAGCCGGCGATCAACTCGACGTGATTGGTGTCCAGCATGCTCAGGCCATGCTGCGGCCGCGCCGGCACGATCAGCAGCTGGAAGTGCGGCGCGTCCACCGCCAGCCGTGGAATCAGCTTGGGCAGCAGCGTGTACTGCACGTAGTCGGTGGCGTAGAACGACAGGCTGCGGGCCGAGTGCGCGGGGTCGAACACCTCGCGCGTGCGGGTGGCGCGGCGCCAGCTCTCCAGCAGCGGCAGAAAGCCCTGGTGCAGCTCGTGCGCGCGCTGCGTCGGCTGCCAGGCGCCGCCTTCGCGCACCAGCAGCGGATCGCCGAACAATTGCCGCAGGCGGTTCATCGCGGCGCTCATGGCGGGCTGGCTGATGCCCAGCTGCTCGGCCGCGCGCGACACGTTGCGGCAGCCCATCAGCGCGTCGAAATGCAGAAGCAGATTCAGGTCCGGATTCTTCACCGCCGCCCACCTATAAATGGCATCTATATCAATATAAACCGCCAGGACTGCTGGCGCGCGCCGGCCAGGCCTAGGATGTTCCCGTTGTTGCAGTGAACCCGAGGCAAAGCCTCTCAGGTCCGACATCCATGATCGGGCCGCAAGGAAGTTCTATCAACAAGGGGAAGTCATGAACGCAGCGTTCATTCGCAGTTGCTGTCTTGCATTCGGGGCGGCCGCGCTGGCCGCCACCGCGCTACCGGCCCGCGCCGAGTGGCCCGACAAGGTGATCCGCATCGTGGTGCCGTTCGCGGCGGGCGGGTCCACCGACCTGATCGCGCGCAAGGTCGCCGAAGGCCTGGGCCAGCGCCTGTCGGCCAACGTCATCGTCGAGAACCGCCCGGGCGCCGGCGGCACCGTCGGCACCGAGTACGTGGCGCGCCAGCCGGCCGACGGCTACACCATCCTGATGGGCTCGGTCAGCACGCATGGCAGCGCGCCCTGCGTGTACACCAAGCTGCCCTACGACCCGGTCAAGGACTTCACGCCCTTGACCGTCGTCGCCACCATTCCCAACGTCATGTCGGTGAACAAGTCGGTGCCGGCCAACAACCTGCAGGAATTCGTGGCGCTGCTCAAGAAGGAGCCCGAGAAATACTCGTTCGCCTCCAATGGCCAGGGCACATCGAACCATCTGGCCGCCGAGCTGTTCAAGAGCACCGCCGGCGTGTCGATGGTGCACGTGCCCTACCGCGGTTCGGGTCCGGCGCTGATCGACCTGGTGGGCGGCCAGATCAACATGATGATGGACGTGGTGATGACGTCCTATCCGTACATCAAGGACGGCAAGATCAAGGCGCTGGCGGTGACCTCGCCGCAGCGCTCGCCCATGCTGCCCGACGTGCCGACGGTGGCCGAGTCCGGTTATCCCGGCTACGAGGCCATGGTGTGGTTCGGCATGCTGGCGCCGGCCAGGCTGCCCGAGCCGCTGCGCGCCAAGCTCACCGACGCGCTGGTGCAGACGCTGCACGCGCCCGCCATGAAGACCTATCTGGAACAACAGGGCGCGCAGGTCTCGGACGTGGCCGGCCCGGCCTTCGGCACCATGATAAAGAGCGAAATCGACAAATGGTGCGGCGTGGTCAAGCAGGCCGGCATCAAGCTGGACTGAGCGCCGCCGCGCCCTTCTTTTCTTTCAGGGAAGCACAAGCATGTATCGCATAGGGATAGACGTCGGAGGCACGTTTACCGACTTCACGATGATCGACGAAGATCAAGGCATCGTGCATTTTCACAAGGTGCCGTCGACACCGTCCGATCCGTCGGAAGCCATCGCCACCGGCATCGGGCAGATGCTCAAGGACCATGGCGTTTCGCCGTCGCAGGTGTCGCACGTGGGCCATGGCACCACGGTCGCGACCAACCTCATCATCGAGCGCAAGGGCGCGCGCGTCGGCCTGATCACCACGCAAGGCTTTCGCGACGTGCTGGAGATCGGCCGGCAGACGCGGCCGCACCTGTACGACTACAGCGTTGGCAAGCCGCCGGTGGCGGTGCCGCGCGAGTTCCGCGCCGAGGTGGGCGAGCGCGTCAATGCGCAGGGCGAGGTGCTGGCGCCGCTGGATGCGGACGCGGTGCGCGCGGCGGCGCGGCGCTTTGCCGCCGCCGGCATCGACGCGGTCACGATCTGCTTCCTGCATGCCTACCGCAACCCCGCGCACGAGCAACAGGCCGCGCGCATCGTGGCCGAGGAGATGCCCGACGTCTATATCAGCCTGTCGTCGGACGTGCTGCCGGAGTTCCGCGAATACGAGCGCCTGTCGACCACGGTGCTGAACGCGGCGGTGGGGCCGAAGATGGCGCGCTACCTGGAGCGATTCCTGCAGCGGGTGCGCGAGCTGGACATCGGCCACGAGCCGCACACCATCCACTCCAACGGCGGCCTGATGTCGATCGCCACGGTGCGCCAGTATCCGGTGCGCACCTGCCTGTCGGGGCCGGCCGCCGGCGTGGTGGGCGCGGCCGCCGTGGGCCGCGCTATCGGCAGCCTGAACCTGGTGACGTTCGACGTCGGCGGCACCAGCACCGACGTGTCGCTGATCTGCGATGGCCGGCCGTTGTTCACCTCGCATCGCCAGGTGGCGGGCTATCCGGTGAAGACGCCGATGGTGGACATCCACGTGATCGGCGCGGGCGGCGGCAGCATCGCCTGGCTCGATGACGCGGGCGCGCTGAAGGTCGGGCCGCACAGCGCCGGCGCGGTGCCGGGACCGGTGGGCTACGGCCGCGGCGGCAGCGAGCCGACCATCACCGATGCCGAGATCGCGTTGCAGCGCCTGAATCCGGTGGCGCTGTTGAACGGCCGCATGCCGGTGCACGCCGAGGCCGCGCGCCAGGTTATCGACGAACGCGTGGCGCGGCCGCTGGGCCTGACGCGCGAGGCGGCGGCCGAAGGCATCCTGCGCATCGCGGCGGCCAACATGAGCCGCGCCATCCGCGCCGTGTCGACCGAACGCGGCTACGACCTGTCGCAATTCGCCCTGTATGCCTATGGCGGCGCGGGGCCGCTGCACGCGGTCGAGGTGGCCGAGGAATGCGGCATCCCCACGGTGATCGTGCCGCAGGAGCCGGGCACCATGTGCGCGCGCGGCATCCTGCTCAGCGACATCTCGTTCGACTTCGTGCGCAGCGAGATCTCGCTGGCCAGCGCGGAAAGCTGGGACGGCGTCTCGGCGATCTTCGACGGGTTGCGCGATCACGCCGAGCGCTGGCTGGAAGAGGAACGCGTGGAGCCGGCGCTGCGCCTGTACCGCAGCGCCATCGACGCGCGCTACGAGGGCCAGAACTTCGAGGTGCAGGTGGCGCTGGACGACACCGGCGCCGGCGGCTACGCCGAGTTCGCGCGCCGCTTCGCCGAGGCGCACGAGCGCGAGTACGGCTACACGGTCGATGACCGCAAGGTGCAGATCATCAACTGCCGCATGCAGGCGGTGGGCCAGGTGGTGAAGGCGCCGCTGGCGCCGCGCCAGGTCGATGGCACGCTGGACGGCGCCCGCATCGGCGAACGCCGCGCCTATTTCGGCGAGCGCCACGGCTGGCTGGACACGCCGGTCTATGACCGCGACCGCGTGCCCACCGGGGTGCGCTTCAGCGGCCCGGCGCTGCTGGAGGAAATGAGCTCGACCACCGTGGTCGGCGCGGGCCAGGACGTCGAGGTCGACGCCTACGGCAACCTGATCATCCGTTTGCAAGGAGGCTCCCATGCGTGAAGCCCATGAAGCCCATCAAGCCAGTCGCGACGCGGGCGTGGCCCTGGCCGACCCCGTCGGCATGGAGGTGTTCTGCAACCGCCTGCTGTCGATCACCGAAGACATGAACAACACGCTGGTGCGGGCCTCGTTCTCGACCAACATCAAGGAACGCAAGGACTGCTCGGTGGCGCTGTTCGACGCCGCCGGCCGGCTGGTGGCGCAGGGCACGCAGATCCCGCTGCACCTGGGCTCGCTGGACGGCGCCATGGGCGCGATATTGCGCGCGTTCCCGGTCGACCAGATCCGCGACGGCGATGTGTTCATCTGCAATGACCCCTATCTGGCCGATGGCAGCCACCTGCCCGACATCAACATCGTCACGCCGGTGTTCTGGGAAGGCACGCTGCGCTTTTTCGCCGCCAACATCGCCCACCATTCGGACGTCGGCGGCGCGGTGCCCGGCTCGATCGCCGGCGGCCTGAAGTCGATCTTCGAGGAAGGCATCCGCATCCCCGCCTGCCGCATCGCGCGCGCCGGCGAGGTGGACGAGGACATGCTGCGCCTGATCTGCGCCAACACCCGCGACCCCGAGGAACGGGTGCTGGACCTGCGCGTGCAGATGGCCACCAACCGCCGCGGCGCGGCCGCGGTGCAGGGCCTGATCCGGCAGATGGGCCTGGCGGCCGTGCTGCGCTCGGTGGATGACGTCATCACCTATACCCGGCGCCGCCTGCTCAACCGCATCGGCGAGCTGGCGCAGGGCAGCTACACCTTCCGCAGCGACCTGGATGACGACGGCATGGGCGGCGATCCGGTGCCGATCCAGGTGACGCTGACGGTCAGCCGCGACCGGCTGCATTTCGATTTCGAGGGCTCGGGCAAGCAAGCGCGCGGCGCCATGAACCTGCCGTTCAACGCGTTGCGGGCCTGCGTGTATTACGCGGTCAAGGCGCTGCTGGATCCGGACCTGGCGCCCAACGCCGGCCTGTTCGACCCGATCAGCGTATCGGCGCCGGTGGGCACCATCACCAACCCCGAGCATCCGGCGGCGGTGGGCGCGCGCTCGATCACCGCGCAGAAGGTCGCGGGCGCGATCTTCGGCGCGTTCCGCGGCCTGCTGCCGGCGGAGAAGACCATGGCCTCCAGCAACGACTGCTGCCCGGCCATCGTGTTCTCGGGCCGCTGGCGCGAGCGCGCCGGCCACTTCGTCTACCTGGAAACGCTGGGCGGCGGCGCCGGCGCGCGCTTCGACAGCGACGGCATGGACGCGGTGCACGTGCACATGACCAATACCTCCAACCTGCCGGTGGAAGCGCTGGAGAACGAGTACCCGCTGCTGATGGACGAGTACGCCATGATCCAGGACTCCGGCGGCGCCGGCCGCACCCGCGGCGGCATGGGCATCGCCAAGCAGATCCGCGCGGTCGGACCGGGCATCGTGTTCTCGGCGCGCTCGGACAGCCACACCGTGGGCGTGGCCGCCGGCGTCGATGGCGGCGCCGATGGCCGGCGCGCGCGGCTGGTGCGCAACTTTGGCACCCCGGCCGAGGAAGAGCTGTTCTCCAAGACCGCCAACATCGCGCTGGCGCCGGGCGAGAGCGTGCGCATCGAAACCCCGGGCGCCGGCGGCTATGGCGCGCCGGCCGAGCGTTCGCGCGCCCGCATCGAGCGCGACCTGGCCGACGACAAGATCAGCGCCGCGGCGGCGCGCGCCGCCTACGGCTACGAGGCCGCTACGCCACGTTGAGCGACATCGAGTACTTCATCTTGTCGTGCGGGAAGGTGGTGATGGTGGCCAGCAGCAGCCCCCCGCCGCCGCCGTAGTAGCGGCGGGTGATGACAAAGCCCGCCGTCTGCGGCTCCACCTGCAGCTGCCTGGCGATCCCGGCCGCGATGGGCGTGGCCGAGAACTCCTGGTTGACCTCGTGGATGCGGTTGCCGAAGTGATCTTCGATCAGCCGCAGCAGCGAGATGCGCGGCTGGATGTCGGCGCGCAGGTCGGAATGCGCCGGATCGGCATAGATCAGCGTGCACGCCACCGGCGTGTCCTGGTCGCCCAGCGTTTTGATGGAATTGATGTGCAGCCACGGCTGGCCGGGCTCGGCGCCCAGGGTTTCGGCCAGCCGTTTGGTGAGCTTGACCGTGCGCACGTCCTGCACCAGCAGCGCGGCGTTGCGCGCGTACTGCAACAGGTCCGGAAACTGCGAGATGCGCTGCGTGAAGCGGGTGCTGGCGTGGGCGGTCTCGACGCGCGTGCCCACCCCCGGGCGGCGCGACACCATGCCGGCCACCGTCAGCATGCGGATGGCTTCGCGGATGGTGTGGCGGCTGGCGCCGAACTGGTCGCACAGCTCGTGTTCGGTCGGCAGCAAGGTCATGACCGGATAGCGGCCGGCGCCGATGTCGCGCGCCAACTGCTGGTAGATGCTCTTGTAGCGCGGACCGCCTGCCTCGTCGTCCGGCCCCGTGGCCTGGCCGCGGGCCTCGCGCGCGGCGGCCGGGTCGGGCGCGCGTTCGGAGGATCGGGTCATGGGGTGGCTCCTTTTTTCGTTCTATCGGGGTTTGTACGGACAATAACCGATTGACAGGGCCCGCCTTGCGGATCCATTATTTGTCCGGACATTCATGTACGGACAAATTGTACGGCGGACATGAGGTCGCGGGGCAAGCGGGTCCGCATTTTTTTCTGCGGCGAGTCCATCCCCGGATTCAGGCAGCACCGGCAGTTCTTGCAGTTCTCTTCCAATAACGGGGGTTTTCATGGGCAAGGTACTCGCAGTCCTGACGGCGGCCACAATGGCCGTCGGTGTGTGCGCCAACGCGCAGGCGCAGCAGAAGTTGGTGGTGGCCGGCTACGGCGGCTCGTTCGAAGACATCATGCGCAAGGACATCTTCCCGCCCTTCGCCAAGCAGCACGGCGTCGAGCTGGATTACGTGGCCGGCAACTCCACCAACACGGTGGCGCGCCTGCAGGCGCAGAAAAGCAACCAGCAGATCGACGTCGCCATCATCGACGACGGCCCGATGTACCAGGCCATCGCGCTGGGCTTCTGCGCGCCGATCCAGGGCCTGCCGGCCGACGACATCTACGGCACCGCGCGCTACAAGGACGACAAGGCCGTGGCCATCGGCATCGTCGCCACCGGCATCATGTACAACAAGAAGGTCTTCGACGAGCGCAAGTGGGCCGCGCCCACCTCGTGGAAGGACCTGAAGGATCCCAAGTACAAGAAGCAACTGGTGGTGCCGCCGCTGAACAACACCTACGGCCTGCACGCGCTGGTCGAGTACGCCCGCGAGGGCGGCGGCGGCGAGAAGAAGATCGACGCCGGCTTCAAGACCTTCAAGGACGAGGTCGGCCCCAACGTGCTGGTGTACGAGCCGTCGCCGGGCAAGATGACCGAGCTGTTCTCCAGCGGGCAGGCCACCATCGCGGTGTGGGGCAGCGGCCGCGTCAAGGCCTTCGCCGACACCGGCTTCCCGGTGGGTTTCGTCTATCCGCAGGAAGGCGCCTACGCGCTGCTGTCGTCGGTGTGTCCGGTGGCCAAGGCCAACGCCAATCCGCTGGCGCAGGCCTTCGTCAATTACCTGGTCAGCCCGAAGGTGCAGGAGCAGCTGGCCACCGCCTATGGCTATGGCCCGGTCAACAAGCAGGCCAAGGTGGCCGACGATGCGCGCGTGCCGCTGCCGATCGGCAAGCGCGCCGCCGACCTGATCGTGATCGACTGGGACACGGTCAACCAGAACCGGGACGACTGGAACAAGCGCTGGACGCGCGAAATCGAGCGTTGAGGGTCGTGCACCAGCACGCAACGGCGGCGCGGGCGCGCCGCCAGCGGGAGCATCCATGAGTTATCTCGTATTGAACCGCCTGTCCAAGCGCTACGGCGACCTGACGGCGGTCGAGGACCTGAGCCTGTCGGTCGAACGCGGCGAGTTCATCTCGCTGCTGGGGCCGTCCGGCTGCGGCAAGACCACCACCCTGCAGATGATCGCCGGGTTCGTCGAGCCCAGCGGCGGCAGCATCGTGCTGGACGGCAAGGACGTCAGCCGCACGCCGGCCAACAAGCGCGGATTGGGCATGGTGTTCCAGAACTACGCGCTGTTCCCGCACATGACCGCGGCCGAGAACGTGTCGTTCGGCCTGGAGATGCAGCGGGTCGGCAAGGACGAGCGGCAGGCGCGCGTGGCCGAGGCGCTCAAGCTGGTGGGCCTGTCGCACCTGGCCGACCGCCACCCGGCGCGCATGTCGGGCGGCCAGCAGCAGCGCGTGGCGCTGGCGCGCGCGCTGGTGATCCGCCCCAGCGTGCTGTTGCTGGACGAGCCGCTGTCGAACCTGGACGCCAAGCTGCGCGAGGAAATGCAGCTGGAGCTGCGCAGCATCCAGCGCACCGTCGGCACCACCACCATCCTGGTGACGCACGACCAGTCCGAAGCGCTGGCGCTGTCCGATCGCATCGTGGTGATGAACCAGGGGCGGGTCGAGCAGGTGGCCGAGCCGTTCGCCGCGTATGAGGGGCCGTCGAACCGTTTCGTCGGCGGCTTCCTGGGCAAGGCCAATGTGTTCACGCCCACGCCGCAGCCGTATGCGGGCGAGATGCGCGCATGCGTCGGCGAGGCGCATATCCCGATGGACGGCCAGCCGGTGCCGCAAGGCGCGGTGATCGTGCGGCCCGAAAAGATCCTGTTCGCCGAGGCCGGCGCCTGTGCCCTGCCCGGCCGCATGAAGACGCGGGTGTTCCAAGGCAACCACTGGCTGTGCCAGGTCGAGACCTCGGTCGGCGAAGTCATGGTGATCCGCCAGAACGACGGCGTGCCGGTGCCCGCCGAGGGCGCCACGGTGCACCTGCGCTGGCGCGCGCAGGACATGTGCGCGGTGGCCGGCCAGGAGCCCGGAAAATGAGCGCGCGCGCCAACCCCTGGCTGCTGAGCGCGCCGGCGCTGGCGGTGTACGCCACCTTCCTGGTGGTGCCGATGGCGCTGGTCTTGCTCATCAGCTTCTTCGACTTCCAGTTCTATGGCGGCATGCAGGCCACCTTCACCTGGAAGAACTACATCGAGATTTTCAGCGACGGCTATTACTACGAGATCTATGCCCGCACCTTCGGCGTGGCGGCGCTGGTGACGCTGGCCTGCCTGGTGCTGGGCACGGCCGAGGCCTACGTGCTGTCGCGCATGGCCAATCCGTGGAAGAGCCTGTTCCTGATGGTGGTGTTGGGCCCGCTGCTGATCTCGGTGGTGGTGCGCACGCTGGGCTGGGCGCTGCTGTTCGGGTCCACCGGCCTCATCAACAAGGCACTGATCGGCATCGGCCTGATCGCGACGCCGATCGACCTGATGTACAGCAACCTGGGCGTGGGCATCGCGCTCACGCACGTGCTGGTGCCATTCATGGTGATCTCGGTATGGGCGTCGCTGCAGCGGATCAATCCGTCGACCGAGGCCGCCGCGCTGTCGCTGGGCGCCAGCCAGTTCACCGTGATCCGCCGCGTGATCGTGCCGCAGGTCATGCCGGGCATCCTGTCGGGCTCGATCATGGTGTTCGCGATGGCCGCCAGTTCCTTCGCCACGCCCGCCATCATCGGCGGCCGGCGCCTGAAGAACGTGGCCACCGCCGCCTACGACGAGTTCCTCAACACGCTGAACTGGCCGCTGGGCGCGGCGCTGGCGGTGGTGCTGCTGCTGGCGACGGTGGTGGTGCTGCTGTCGGCCAACCGCTTGATCGAGCGCCGCTATGGCGCGGTCTTCAATCCGTCGGGGGCCTGACATGAACTTCCGCAACGGCCCCATCGGCCTGCTGTTCCACACGCTCTTCATCCTGTTCATCCTGGCGCCCATCGTCATGGTGTGCGCGGTGGCGTTCACGTCCGAAGGCTTCATCTCGCTGCCCAGCGGCGGCCTGTCGCTGCGCTGGTTCCGCGCCATCCTGGACAACCCGCGCTTCATCGAGGCGTTCTGGTTCAGCCTGGGGCTGGGCACGCTGTCGGCGACGCTGGCGATCGGGCTGGCGGTGCCGAGCGCGCTGGCGCTGGCGCGCAACCGCTTCCGCGGCCGCGAGGCGCTGGTGGCGTTCTTCCTGTCGCCGCTGATGATTCCGCACGTGGTGCTGGGGCTGGCCTTCCTGAAGTTCTTCACCACGGTGGACCTGGCCGGCACTTACGTGGGGTTGGTGGTGGCGCACGTGATCCTGGTGATGCCGTACGCGCTGCGGCTGGTGCTGGCCTCGGCCACCGGCATCGATCCGGCGCTGGAGCGCGCGGCGCAGTCGCTGGGCGCGTCCCACTGGACCGCATTCCGGCGGGTGGTGCTGCCGCTGCTGCTGCCGGGCGTGGTCAGCGGCTGGGTGATCGCCTTCATCACCAGCTTCGACGAGCTGACCATGTCGATCTTCATCGCCTCGCCGTCCACCACCACGCTGCCGGTGCGCATCTTCCTGCACATCGAGGACACCATCGACCCGCTGGTGACGGCGGTGTCGGCCGTGCTGATCTACGTGACCATCATCGCCATCTTCATCCTGGACCGCCTGGTCGGCCTGGAAAAGCTGTTTGTCGGAAAGGGACGCTAATGACGGAAGCAACACAACATGCGCCGCGCGCGCCGGCGCATCGCGGCGTCTACGACGCCGTGGTGATCGGCGGCGGCCTGGTCGGCTCGGCCGTGGCCTACGGGCTGCGGCGCGAACTGGACCACGTCGCGGTGCTGGACGAAGGCGACGTGGCCTATCGGGCCTCGCGCGGCAATTTCGGGCTGGTCTGGGTGCAGAGCAAAGGCATGGGCCTGCCGCGCTACGGCGTCTGGACCATGACCTCGGCCGGCGCCTGGCCGCAGCTGGCGGCCGAGTTGCGCGACGAGACCGGGGTGGACGTGCACCTGGAGCAGCGCGGCGGTCTGCACGCGCTCCTGAGCGACGAGGAAATGGAAGCGCGCGCCACCTTCATGCGCACGCTGCTGGCGCAGCCCGGCATGGCGCAGTACGACTGGAAAATGCTGGACCGCCACGAGCTCGCCGACATGGTGCCCGGCATCGGTCCCGAGGTGCGCGGCGCCACCTGGACGCCGGTGGACGGCATCGCCAATCCGCTCAAGCTGCTGCGCGCGCTGCACATGAGTTTTGCACAGCGGGCTGTGGATTACCTGCCGCGCTGTCCGGCGCAGCAGATCCGGCAGCGCGACGGCGTGTTCGAGGTGACCACGCCCACCGGCACGGTGCGCGGGCGCAAGCTGGTGCTGGCCAGCGGCCTGTCGAACAAGGCGCTGGGCGAGCAGGTCGGCCTGGCGGTGCCGGTGCGGCCGCAGCGCGGCCAGATCGTGGTGCTGGAGCGCACCCGCCGCCTGCTGGAAACGCCGCTGTCGACGCTGCGGCAGACCGACGAGGGCACCTGGCTGATCGGCGATTCGCAGGAAGAGGCCGGCTATGTGGACAACCAGGTGGGCCTGCCGATCCTGGGCACGCTGGCCGACCGCGCCGTGCGCACCCTGCCCGCCTTGCGCGAGGTGCGGGTGGTGCGCAGCTGGGCGGCGCTGCGCGTGATGTCCAGGGACGGCTTCCCCATCTATCAACAATCCGAGACGTGCCCCGGCGCCTTCGTCGCCACCTGTCACAGCGGCGTCACCCTGGCCGCCGCGCACGCGCTCAAACTGGCGCCCATGATCGTCGCCGGCCAATTGGCCGACGACATGGCGCCCTTCTCGACCCGGAGGTTCCATGTTCAAGAGGCTTGACGAGGCGCAGCGCCAGGCGCAGGGCGCGCCGGTGCGGGTGACGGTCAATGGCGCCGAACTGCAATGCCGCGCCGGCGACAGCGTGGCCGCGGCGCTGTTCGCCGGCGGCGTGCAGGCCTGTCGCGATACCGCGGTGGCCGAGGTGCCGCGCGGACCCTATTGCATGATGGGCGTGTGTTACGACTGCCTGGTCACGATCGACGGCCAGGCCAACCAGCAGGGCTGCATGACGGCCGTGCGCGATGGCATGAAGATCGAGCGCCAGCTGGGCGCGCGCAAGGTGCAGGCATGATCGAGACGACGCAATGCGATTTGCTGGTGGTGGGCGCCGGTCCCGCCGGGTTGGCCGCCACCACCACGGCCGCGCGGCTGGGCGTGGACACGGTGCTGCTGGATGAACAGGCGGCGCCGGGCGGACAGATCTACCGCGCCATCACCACCACGCCGGTCACCGACCGCGCGGTGCTGGGGCCGGACTACTGGCACGGCGCCTCGCTGGTCGAGCCGTTCCGGCAGTCGGGTGCGCGCTACCTGCCGGGCGCGACCGTGTGGGCGGTGGCCGAACGCACCGCGCCCGAGCCGCGGCGCGGTTTCGAGGTGGCGTATTCGGTCGCGGGCGAGGCGCGCATCCTGCATGCGCGGCGCCTGCTGCTGGCCACCGGCGCGCAGGAGCGGCCGTTCCCGGTTCCGGGCTGGACGCTGCCCGGCGTCATCACCGCCGGCGCGGCGCAGATCCTGCTGAAGTCGGCGGGCGTGGTGCCGGCCGACCGCACCGTGCTGGCCGGCAGCGGCCCGCTGCTGTACCTGGTGGCCTGGCAATATCTGAACGCCGGCGTCAAGGTCGACGCGCTGCTCGAAACCACGCCGCCCGGCCGCCTGCGCCAGGCCTTGCCGAAGGTGTGGGACTTCCTGCGCTCGCCCTATCTGGGCAAGGGGCTGTCGTTGCTGCGCGCGGTCAAGGCGGCGATACCCATCGTCAAGGGCGTGACGGCGCTGGAGGCATTGGGCCAGGACAAGCTCGAAAGCGTGCGCTACACCAACGCGGCGGGAGACACCAAGACCCTGCCGGCGCAGCAGCTGATGCTGCACCAGGGTGTGGTGCCCAACGTCAACCTGTCGCGCGCCATCGGCGCCGAGCATCGCTGGAATGCGGCGCTGGATTGCTGGGAGCCGGACGTGGATGACTGGGGCCTGACCTCGGTGGACGGCGTCGGCATGGCGGGCGACGGCGCCGGCATCGCTGGCGCGCTGGCGGCCGAGCAGCGTGGTCGGCTGGCGGCGCTGCAGGCGGCGCACCTGCTGGGCCGCATCGATGCGGCGCGGCGCGACAGCGAAGCCGCCGCGCCGCGCGCCGCGCTGGCGCGGGCGGTGCGCGGACGCGCGTTCTTCGATGTCCTGTACAAGGCGCCCGAGAACTTCCGCCGCCCCACCGGCGACACCATCGTCTGTCGCTGCGAGGAAGTGACCGCCGCGCAGGTGCGTGACACCGTCAAGCTCGGTTGCAGCGGCCCGAACCAGATGAAGGCCTTCCTGCGCTGCGGCATGGGGCCGTGCCAGGGCCGCTTCTGTGGCCTGACGGTCTCGGAGATCATCGCCGAGGAGCGCGGCGTGCCGGTGCCGGAGGTGGGCTATTACCGCCTGCGCTTCCCGACCAAGCCGCTGACGCTGGGCGAGCTGGCGTCGCTGCCGCAGACCGATGAGTCGCGCCAGGCGGTGGTGCGCCTGAAGAAATAGGAGGCCGCCATGACGGACGCTTCCCGCTCGGCCGCCGTCATCATCATCGGCGGCGGCCTGCACGGCAGTTCGGCGGCGCTGCACCTGGCGCGCGCCGGCGTGCCGGCGCTGGTGATCGAGAAGAACTACGTCGGCCGCCATGCCTCGGGCGTGAACGCCGGCGGCGTGCGCACGCTGGCGCGGCACCTGGCCGAAGTGCCGCTGGCGCTGGCCTCGCGCGAGCTCTGGTACCGCATCGGCGAACTGGTCGACGACGACTGCGGCTTCGAGCAGCACGGGCAGGTGCGCGTGGCCGAGAACGAGGCCGACGTGGCGACATTGCGCGCGCGCCTGGCCACCATGCAACAGCACGGCTACACGCACGAGCAATGGATCGACCGCGAAGAATTGCTAGGGATGATTCCCGCGCTGACGCCGACGGTAGAGGGCGGCCTGATCGCGCGCGAGGACGCGGCCGCCGACCCCTACCGCACCACGCTGGCGTTCCGCCGCAAGGCCGCCAGCCTGGGCGCGCGCTTCCTGGAAGGCGTGCGGGTGCTGCGCAGCGCGCATGAGCAGGGACAGTGGCGGGTCGAGACCGACGCCGGCGTCTACACCGCGCCGCAGGTGCTCAATTGCGCCGGCGCCTGGGCCGACCGCATCGCGGCCGAATGGGGCGAGCCGGTGCCGCTGACCGCCATCAGTCCGATGATGCTGGTGACGCTGCGCATGGATCACTTCCTGGACGCGGTGGTGCTGGGCACCGGCCGGCCGCTGTCGTTCAAGCAGCGCGCCAACGGCACCGTGCTGATTGGCGGCGGCCGCCGCGCCTGGGTCGATCGCGACGCGGAATGGACCGAGCTGGACTTCCATTCGCTGGCCGAGGGCGCGCGCACCGTTTGTGACCTGTTTCCGCACATGCGGCAAGCGATCGTGAACCGCGGCTGGGCCGGCATCGAAGCCGCCATGCCCGACGAGATCCCGGTGATCGGCCGCAGCCAGCGTTACGACAGCGCCTTCCATGCCTTCGGCTTCTCGGCCCACGGCTTCGAACTGGGCCCGATCGTCGGCCGTATCATGGCCGATCTGATCACCACCGGCGCGACCGATCTGCCGATCGCGCCGTTCGCCATCGATCGTTTCACCGGCGCCACGGGCGCGCCGGCTTCCATCCCCAAGGAGCAGCACCCATGAATGACATCGTGCGCAAGGATTCCAACGAGCGCCTGAGCCGCATCGTGATTCACGGCGATACCGTGTACGTGGCGGGCGTGACCTCGTCGGCCGACGGCGGCATCGTCGCGCAGACGCGCGACGCGCTGGCCAAGATCGACGGCTATCTGGCGCGGGCCGATTCGGACAAGACCCGGCTGCTGTCGGTGCAGATCTGGCTCAAGGACATCGAACGCGATTTCGCCGGCATGAACCAGGTCTGGGCCGAATGGGCGCCGGCCAACGCATTGCCGACGCGCGCGACCTGCGAGGCCAGGCTGGCCTCGCCCGATCTGCTGGTGGAGATCATCGTCACGGCCGCCAGGCGGCCGGGCTATGTCGGCGGGCCGGCATCGGAAGCCTGATCCCGGCCGGGCCTGATCCCGGCCGTGCCGGAGCGCGCAATCAGCGGGCCGGCGTCTGGAAGCTGACCTGGCCCGGACGGCCCGGCAGGTTGAGCGTGGCGGTGGCCGGCGGCGTGGTCGCCACCACCTGCCCGGCGCGCAGCACCATCAGGCGCGTGGCGCGCAGGCGCAGCGCCTCGACCGGGTCGCGCGCCTGCAGCAGCACCATATCGGCGCGCTTGCCGACTTCCAGCCCGGTCTCGTCCAGGCCCAGGATTTTCGCCGGCGTGGCCGTGACGGCCTGGAAACAGGCGCGCATGGCGTCCTGCCCGGTCATCTGCGCCACGTGCAGGCCCATGTGCGCCACTTCCAGCATGTCGCCCGAACCCAGGCTGTACCAGGGGTCCATCACGCAGTCGTGGCCGAACGCCACCGGCACGCCGGCGGCCAGCAGTTCGGGCACGCGCGTCATGCCGCGGCGCTTGGGATAGGTGTCGTGGCGGCCCTGCAGCGTGATGTTGATGAGCGGGTTGGCGATGGCCGACACGCCGGCCTCGCGCATCAGCGGGATCAGCTTGGACACGTAGTAGTTGTCCATCGAGTGCATCGAGGTCAGGTGCGAACCCGTGACGCGGCCCTGCAGGCCCAGGCGTTGCGTGTGATAGGCCAGCGTCTCGATGTGGCGCGACAGCGGGTCGTCGCTTTCGTCGCAGTGCATGTCCACGCGCAGGCCGCGCTCGGCGGCCAGTTCGCACAGGATGCGCACCGATTCGGCGCCGTCCTGCATGGTGCGCTCGAAGTGCGGAATGCCGCCGACCACGTCCACGCCCATGTCCAGCGCGCGCTTCAGGTTGTCGAGCGCGCCCGGCGCGCGCAGCACGCCGTCCTGCGGGAAGGCCACCAGTTGCAGGTCCAGGTACGGCTTGACCTGCTCGCGCACGTGCAGCAGCGCTTCCACCGCCAGCAGGCGCGGGTCGCACACGTCGACGTGCGAGCGGATCGCCAGCAGGCCGCGCGCCACCGCCCAGTCGCAATAGGCCAGCGCGCGCTCGACCAGCGCTTCCTGCGTCAGCAGCGGCTTCAGTTCGCCCCACAGCGCGATGCCTTCGAGCAGCGTGCCCGACTGGTTCACGCGCGGCAGGCCGAACGACAGCGTCGAGTCCATGTGGAAGTGGGCGTCGACGAACGGCGGCGCCACCAGCTGGCCGGCGGCGTCGAGGGTCTGCGCGGCCTCGGCCTTCAGCGCCGGTTCGAGCGCGACGATGCGGCCCTGGGCCACGCCGATGTCGATGTGCTGGCGGCCATCCGGCAGCGTGCAGTTCTTGAGGATCAGATCGAGCATAGTCAAACCTTGTGGATTACCGTTCGCCCTTGCGGTAGGGCTTCATCAGGGCCTGCGGGTAGGCGGCGCGGCGCGCCATCACCACCAGGGCCAGGATGGACAGAATATAGGGCAGCATCAGGTAGACCTGATAGGGCAGCTCGGGCAGGCCGGGCAGCGCCGCCCCGCCCTGCTGCAGCCGCAGCTGCAGCGCGTCGAAGAAGGCGAAGATCAACGCGCCCAGCAGCGCCTTGCCGGGCCGCCACGAGGCGAACACCACCAGCGCCACGCAGACCCAGCCGCGGCCGTTGACCATGTTGAAGAAGAAGGCGTTGAAGGCCGCCAGCGTCAGGAAGCTGCCGGCCACGCCCATCAGCGCCGAGCCGGCGACGATGGCGCCCATGCGCAGTCTCGTCACCGACAGGCCCTGGCCCTCGGCGGCGGCGGGGTTCTCGCCCACCATGCGGATCGCCAGGCCCACCGGAGTGCGGTTCAGCACCCACGCCAGGATCGGCACCGCGGCCAGCGCCAGCAGCGTCATCGGCGTCTGCCCGGCCAGCACCGGGCCGATCAGCGGAATGCCGTCCAGGAACTTCATCTCGGCGAACGGCGTGATCGTCGGCGGCGTGTTCACGCTGGGGAAGGTGACGCGGTAGGCGAAATAGCTCAGGCTGGTGGCCAGCAACGTCACCCCCAGGCCCGAGACGTGCTGCGACAGGCCCAGCGGCACCGTCAGCACCGCGTGCAGCAGGCCGAACACGGCGCCCGCCAGCGCGGCCGCCAGCACGCCCACGTACAGCGGCGCGCCCAGGTACACCACCAGCCAGCCGGTGAAGGCGCCGGCGGCCATGATGCCCTCGATGCCCAGGTTCAACACGCCGGCGCGCTCGCACAGCAGCACGCCCAGCGTGCCCAGGATCAGCGGCGTCGCCAGCCGCAACACCGCGACCCAGAAGGCCGCGGAACTCAACAGGTCCATCCATTCCATGGCGTGCTCCTCAAGCCCGGTTGCGGCGCAGGCGGTACTGCGCGAATAGCGTCGCGACCAGCATGGCGAGCAACGAGGTGGCGACGATGACGTCGGCGATGTAGTTCGGCACCGCGATGGCGCGGCTCATGCTGTCCGCGCCCACCAGCATGCCGGCCACGAAGATGCTGGCCAGGATCACGCCCAGCGGATGCAGGCCGGCCAGCATGGCCACCACCACGCCGGTGTAGCCGTAGCCCGGCGACATGTCGAGCGTGACGTAGCCGGTGCGGCCGGCCACCTCGATGGCGCCGGCCAGTCCGGCCAGCGCGCCCGACAGCATGGCCGTGCCCAGCATCACGCGGTTGACCGGCAGGCCCAGGAAGCGCGAGGCGTGCGCGTTGGCGCCGACCGCGCGCATCTGGAAGCCGAACACCGTGTAGCGGTTCAGCAGCCACAGGCCCAGCGCCAGGCCGGCGGCCCACAGCAGGCCGGTGTGGGCGCGGGTGCGCTCGATCAGCTTGCCCAGCTCCAGGTCGGGGTTGAGCGCCACCGATTGCGGCCAGCCCATCGCCATCGGGTCCTTCATGGGGCCGTCCAGCATCATCGAGACGAACAGCAGCACGATGAAGTTGCCCAGCAGCGTGGTCACCACCTCGTCCACGCCCAGGCGCGTCTTGAGCAGCGCCGGGATCAGCAGCAGCAAAGCGCCGGCCAGCGCCGCCGCCAGCATCATGCCGCCGAACAGCGCCGGCAGGGGCAGGTCGAAGCCGGTGCCGTCATGCAGGCCGCCCACCGCCACCGCGGCCAGCGCGCCCAGGTACAGCTGGCCTTCGGCGCCGATGTTGTAGAAGCGCGCGCGAAAGGCCACGGCACAGGCCAGGCCAGTCAGCATCAGCGGCGTGGCGCGCGTCAGGGTCTCGGACAGCGCGAACTTGGAGCCGAACGCGCCTTCGAACAGCAGCGCGTAGGTGCGGCCCACCGGCGCGCCGGCCCAGGCCACTAGCAGCGTGCAGACCGCCAGCGTAAAGAGGATGGCCGCGATCGGGGCCAGGGCCAGCGCGGCGCGGCTGGGCTCGGGGCGGCGTTCCAGGATCAGTTTCATTCGAGAAATGCTCAGTAGAGGGGGCGCGGCGTCAGGCGCGCGTGCCCGTCATGGCCAGCCCGACGGTGGCGGGCGTCCATTGCGCGACCGGCTTGTCGGCGACCAGCTTGCCGCCGCACAGCACCGCGATGCGGTCGGCCAGCGCGAAGATCTCTTCCAGGTCTTCCGACACCAGCAGGATGCCGGCGCCGCGCCGGCGCGCGGCCAGCAGCTGTTCGCGCACGTAGGCCACCGCGCCGATGTCCAGGCCCCAGGTGGGCTGGTCGGCGACGATGAAGCGCGGTTCGCGCGCCAGGGTGCGGCCCAGGATCAGCTTCTGCATGTTGCCGCCCGACAGGCTGCGGGTGCGCACGTCGAGCGAGGCGGCGCGCACGTCGAACTGCTTGGCCAGCGCCGCCGCATAGGCGCGGCCGGCCTTGGCGCGGATCAGCCCGAAGCGCGAGAAGCGCGGGTCCTTCAGGTCTTCGACGATGGCGTTTTCCCACAGCGGGCTGTCGCCGATCATGCCTTCGCCGTGGCGGTCCTCGGGAATGCGGCCCACGTGGGCGGCGGTCCAGCCGGCCGGCGTGGTGGGCGCGGCGGCGTGTTCGGGGCCCAGGCGGATGGTGCCGTCGGCGGGCTGGCGCAGGCCGGTCAGCACCGACACCAGCGCCTGCTGGCCGTTGCCGGCGACGCCGGCGATGGCCACGATCTCATGCTTGTGCACCACCAGGTCCAGGCTGTCCAGGCGCGGTGCGCCGCCGCGCTGGTCGCGCACGGTGACCTGCGACAGCGTCACCACCGGCGCGGCCTGGCCGGCCGCCGCCATGGCTTCGGCGTGCGGCATGGCGACCTTGCGGCCCACCATCAGCTCGGCCAGCTCGGCCGGCGTGGTGGCGGCGGTCTCGCGCTCGGCCACCAGCTTGCCCTGGCGCAGCACCGCGACGCGGCGCGACACGGCCATGACCTCGTCCAGCTTGTGCGAAATGAAGATGACGGCCAGGCCCTCGTCGACGAAGCCGCGCAGCGTGGCGAACAGGTCCTGCACTTCCTGCGGCGTGAGGACGGCGGTGGGCTCGTCCAGGATCAGCACCTTGGCGCCGCGGTACAGCGCCTTGAGGATCTCAACGCGCTGCTTCTCGCCGACCGACAGGCTGCCGACGCGCGCGTCCGGATCCACGCCCAGGCCGAAGCGCTGGCCCAGCTCGACCAGGCGGCGGCGCGCCTGGCCACGGCCCGAGGCCAGCTTCCACAGCGACTCGGTGCCGACCATGATGTTGTCCAGCACGGTCAGGTTGTCGGCCAGCGTGAAGTGCTGGTGCACCATGCCGACCCCCGCCGCCAGCGCGGCGTCGGGCCGGCCCGGCGGCAGCGGCTGGCCGAAGACTTCGATACTGCCGGCGTCGGCCACGTAGTGGCCGAACAGGATCGACACCAGGGTCGATTTGCCGGCGCCGTTCTCGCCCAGCAGGGCCAGCACTTCGCCTTGCGCCAGCGTCAGCGAGACATCGTCATTGGCCGTCAGGCTGCCGAAGCGTTTGGTGATCCCTGCCAGCCGCAGGGCGAGAGGCGCTTGATTCATCGTGCCGACGACTTGGGTTCTTTGTCGTTGACCTGCACGCTGAAGCTGCCATCCAGGATGGCCTTCTGCTTGGCCTGCACCTTGGCGATCAGGTCGGCGGGGATCTTGCTCTCGAAGGTGCCCAGCGGCGCCAGCGACGAACCCTTGTGCTTCATCAGCGAGTACTGGCCGAAGTCGGCGGCCTTGAAGGTGCCGGCCTTGACCTGCTTGAGCGCCTCGTCGATGGTCGGCTCCATGCTCCATAGCGCCGAGGCCACCACGGTCTCGGGGTATTGCGGCTGGGTGTCGATGACGTTGCCGATGGCCAGCTTGCCGCGTTCCTTGGCGGCGTCCGACACGCCGAAGCGCTCGGCGTACAGCACGTCCGCGCCCTTGTCGATCATGGCGAAGGCGGCTTCCTTGGCCTTCGGGGGATCGAACCACGAACCGATGAAGGTCACGGTGAATTCGGTCTTGGGATTGATTTCCTTGGCGCCCTCGATGAAGGCCTGCATCAGGCGGTTCACTTCGGGGATGGGGTAGCCGCCCACCAGGCCGATCTTGCCGGTCTTGCTCATGCCGGCGGCGATCATGCCGGTCAGGTAGGCCGGTTCCTGGATGTAGTTGTCGAACACCGAGAAGTTGGGCTGCTGCGGCTTGCCCGACGAACCCATCAGGAA
Source organism: Achromobacter sp. 2789STDY5608621 (assembly GCF_001299375.1). Classification (NCBI taxonomy): domain Bacteria; kingdom Pseudomonadati; phylum Pseudomonadota; class Betaproteobacteria; order Burkholderiales; family Alcaligenaceae; genus Achromobacter; species Achromobacter sp. 2789STDY5608621. The sequence continues at coordinate 22,095 of NZ_CYTU01000059.1, forward strand.
GGCGGTCTGCGGGTAGTCCTTGGCCACCTTGCGGGCGGCGGCCTCGACCGCGAAGGCCTCGCCCACCACCAGCTTGTTGCCCTGCTCGGCGTACTGGCGCATGACGCGCTCGTAGTCGGCGTTGGTGACGTTTTCCGAGAACGTGTATTCGATTTCACCCCGGTCGCGCGCGGCGGTCAGCGCCTTGTGGATGCGCGACACCCATTGCTGTTCCACCGGCACCGTGTAGATGGCGGCAACCTTGGTCTTGGCGGGCGCCTGGGCCTGGGCGCCGGCCGACAGCAGCAGCGCGCCGGCAGCGGCGGCGGCCAGCTTCAGCAGGCCGCGGCGGGCGATGCCGCCGGCGGCCGGGAGGGAAAAGGATTTCATGCGGAAGTCTCCTTCGCGAGGATGGATGGGGAATGGGCGGGATGGCGGCGATGTCCGGGCGTCGCGGTGCGGCACGCGTGGGCGGGCGGGAACGAGGGCGTGGGATCGGTCATCGGATGGGGGAGCGCCGGGGCGGCGCGCCCCATCCGAATGGGCGGGTTCGCAGCCAGTCCTAGCGAAGCAAGTTGTATGCCATGGGGCATTCCCGCGGCAAGTCGGGGGAATCCTGATGGCCGGGCGGGATTATAGGCACCCTGGCGGGGAAACGTGGCACCAACATGGTGCGCACCGTCGCGGTGCGTGGACACTTTTCGTCGTGGAACAGGTTGTTGCGGCGCGCAAAGGCCCGCCGGGCGGCCATCGGCGCGGGCGCGGGCCTAAAATCTCGCCAATGACGCCGCGCGCGCGCGCGGCAAGCCGGAATCCACCATGCAAGACATTCAATTGCTGCTCGAGCAGTACGGCGGCTGGCTCGTCTTCGCCAACGTGCTGGTCGAGCAGGCGGGCCTGCCCGTGCCCGCCTATCCCATGCTGATCGCCGCCGGCGCCCTGGCCGGCGCGGGCGGCTGGCTGGCGCCGTGGCTGGCCGCCACCCTCGCCTGCCTGTTGGCCGACTCGCTCTGGTACGCGGCCGGCCAGCGCTACGGCTCACGCCTGCTGGGCGTGATCTGCAGGATGTCGCTGTCGCAGGACTCCTGCATCCGCCAGACCCAGCGCCTGTACCTGCGCATCGGCGTGCGCGCCCTGCTGGTGTGCAAGTTCCTGCCCGGCGCCGGCGCCCTGTCCACGGTGATGGCGGGCCTGACCGGCACGCCGTACCGCCGCTTCCTGGCGTACGACCTGGCGGGCGCCATGATCTGGGCCGGTTCGGCCCTGCTGCTGGGCGGCCTGTTCCACAGCGTGGTCAACGACGTGCTGGACGTGCTGGGCACCTACGGCCCGATGGGGCTGGCCCTGCTGGCGGCGGTGCTGGCGCTGTACATCATTGCCCGCGCCCTGCGGCGCTGGGTCCTCAAGCGCCACTTGCGCGTGATTCCGCGGCTGTCGGTAGACGAGCTGATGCAGTGGCGCCAGGATGGCCGCCAGGCGCTGGTGTTCGACGTGCGGCCCGAGGCGGTGCGCGAGGAAGACCGCATTCCCGGCGCCATTGCCGTCGACCTGCGCGCCCCGCTGCCGGCCCTGGAGGCCGGCGCCGAGGCCGCCGACATCGTGGTCTATTGCGCCTGCCCCAACGAGGTCTCGGCCGCCATGCTGGCCGCGCGCCTGCGCGCCGCCGGCTATCCCAACACCTGGGCCCTGCGCGGCGGCTACGAGGCCTGGGCGCGGCATATCCATCCGGCCTGAAGGCGGCGCCCGGGCACGCTTCGCAAGCCCCTGTCCGGGCCGTGGGCGCCCGTCGCGCCCGGCCCCGCGCCGGACACGGCCGCGGGCGCATAATGTTTCCATCGGCCCGCGCCTCTGACGGGCCAGGGAGACAGGCATGAAGTTGTTGTTCTTGGGCGCCGGCGGTACCGGCGGCTATTTCGGCGGCCGCGCCGCCCAGGCGGGCGCCGACGTGACGTTCCTGGTGCGCGAAGCCCGCGCCGCGCGCCTGCGCGAGCAAGGCCTGCGCATCGAAAGCCCGTTCGGCGACGTCACCCTGCAGCCGCAGCTGGCCACCGCCGACACGCTCAAGGGCTTCTACGACGTGGTGGTGCTCAGCTGCAAGGCCTACGACCTGCAGAGCGCCATCGATGCCATCCGCCCGGCCGTCGGTCCCGACACCGCGGTGCTGCCGATCATGAACGGCGTGCTGCAATACGACGTGCTGGACCGCGAATTCGAGCCGCACCGGGTGCTGGGCGGCCTGTGCCAGATCAACGCCACGCTCGGCGCCGAAGGCCAGGTGGTGCACCTGGGCAAGCACGCCAGCATCGTCTTCGGCGAGCGCGCCGGTCCGGCCCGCAGCGCCCGCTGCGTGGCGCTGGCCGAGGCCCTTGCGGGCGGCGAATACGTCAGCCGCCTGAGCGAGGACATCCACCAGGACATCTGGGAAAAATACGTGTTCCTGACGACCCTGGCCGCCGCCACCTGCCTGATGCGCGGCACCGTCGGCCAGATCGTGTCGACCGACAACGGCGCCGACATCGTGCGCGGCCTGCTGCGCGAATCGCAGGCGGTCGCCGCCGCCAGCGGCCACGCCGTGCGGCCCGATGCCGACGCCGCCGCGCTCAAGATCCTGACCGACCCGTCCCAGCCCATGACCGCGTCGATGTTCCGCGATCTGCGCCAGGGCCTGCCGGTCGAGGCCGACCACATCGTTGGCGACATGGTGCGGCGCGCCCGCACGCTGGGCGTGGATGCCACCACCCTGCGCACGGCGTACACCCATCTGCAGGTCTACCAGGCGCAACGCGCCGCGGCCTGAGGCCGAAGGGACGGGAACCCCGATTGGTGCATGGATTGCAAAAAACTCTTCCATCCCCGTGGGTTCCTGGATCCGGCCGGCCCGAATAGTATGGCTTTGCCTGAGCCCGGGCAGGAAAGGACCGCAACTCGCGGCCCCCGCCCGGCGCCCACCCTTCAAGGAGCAAGACCATGAAAATCGCTTTGATCGGAATTACCGGCCGCGTGGGTTCCCGCGTGGCGGACGAACTGCTCAAGCGCGGCCACCAGGTGACCGGCATCGCCCGCAACCTGGGCGACGTCAATCCCCAGCCCGGCCTGACCATCGCGCAGGGCGACGCCACCGATCCGCAGGGCCTGACGCCGCTGCTCAAGGGCCACGATGCCGTGGTCAGCGCCTCGCGCTTCGTGTCGGCCGACGCCAAGCCGCTGCTGGCCGCCGTGAAGGACGCCGGCGTGCCGCGCCTGCTGGTGGTCGGCGGCGCCGGCAGCCTGGAAGTGGCGCCCGGCAAGCTGCTGATCGACACCCCCGAATTCCCCGACGCCTACAAGCCGGAAGCGCGCGGCGGCGTGGTGTTCCTGGACGCGCTGCGCCAGGAGAAGGTCCTAAATTGGACGTTCCTGTCGCCTTCCGCGCTGTTCGAGCCGGGCGAGCGCACCGGCAAGTTCCGGATCGGCGACGACACCCTGCTGGTCGATGAGGCCGGCAAGAGCTGGATCTCGATGGAAGACTACGCCATCGCCCTGGCCGACGAAATCGAGGCGCCCAAGCATTCGCGCCGCCGCTTCACGGTCGGCTACTGATCCCGGGCAGGCGGCGCCGCGCGCGCGGTGTTGTTTGCACGCGATACCCGACCGGCACGGCCCCCTGCCCGCCCAGGGGGCCGTCCGCTTTTCGGGCAAGGCCGCACTGGCGGCAGGGTCGATTCGGCCGGTTTTGTTTGTAAACTGGCAGGCCGCCAAACCGGCGCACGACCCGAGTAGTCAGTATGAGCATGAAGTTGAAATCGTTGGCCCTGTGTTTGCTGCTGGCCGCCAGCTGTCTGGCCCCGGTCCAGGCCGCCGCGCCGCAGTCGAACAAGGACATCGTGGTGGCGTTCTTCCGCATGATGTTCCAGGACCGCGAGATCGACGAGGCGGTGCGCCTGTATGTCGCCAAGAACAACTACACCCAGCACAACCCCTACATGCGCGACGGCGTCGAGCCGATGGTGGATTTCTTCCCCCATTATTTCGAGCAGCATCCGCAGGCCAGCGTCGACATCAAGCGTGTCATCGCCGAGGGCGACCTGGTGGTGATCCACAACCTGTGGCGCGAATCGCCCGAAGACCGCGGCCAGGCCGTGGTCGACATCTTCCGCGTCGAGAACGGCAAGATCGTCGAACACTGGGACGTGAGCCAGGAAATTCCTGAAAACCCCGCCAACAAGAACGGCATGTTCTGAACAGGCTGCCCATGTCCGCTATCGAACCCGTCGAGCTGTCCCGCGCCTATCTGCTGCTGAACCACGGCCCCACGGTGCTGGTCACCAGCGCCCACGGCGGCGAGCGCAACGTCATGGCCGCGGCCTGGGCCATGCCGCTGGATTTCAGCCCGCCCAAGATGCTGGTGGTGGTGGACAAGAACACCTACACCCGCGCGCTGATCGAGGCCTCTGGCGAATTCGCGCTGTGCATTCCGTCGCGCGCGCAGGCCCAGGCCACCCTGCAGGTCGGCTCGCACTCGGGGCGCGAGGAAGACAAGTTCCAGGCCAGCGGCCTGGCCACTTTCCCCGCCAGCAAGATCGGCGCGCCGCTGGTCGAGGGCTGCCTCGGCTGGCTCGAATGCAAGGTCGTGCCCGAGCCGCACAACCAGCAGGCCTACGATCTGTTCATCGGCGAGGTGGTGGCGGCCTGGTCCGCGCCCGATGTGTTCTCCGGCAACCGCTGGCACTTCGATGACGACGCGCGCCGCTCGGTGCACTACGTCGCGGGCGGGTCTTTCTTCGCCACCGGCGAAGCCTTCTCGGTCTCCGATCCGGAGTAACGCGCCATGCGCCGCGTCTACCTGGCCGGCTTCGACGTGTTCCTGCCCGATGCGGTGGCGCACGGCGCGCGGCTCAAGGCGCTGGCCGCCGCGCACGGTTTCGAGGGACTGTACCCGCTGGACAACGTGGCGCCCGCCGGCCTGTCCGGCGCCGCGCTGGCGCAATGGATCTACCAGGCCAACGTGGCGATGATCCGGCGCGCCGACCTGGTGATGGCCAATCTCAACCCGTTCCGAGGCGCCGAGCCCGATTCCGGCACGGCCTTCGAGGTCGGCTATGCGATCGCCCTGGGCAAGCCGGTGTGGGGCTATACGGCGCAGGCCGGCAGCGTGCGCCAGCAGGTCGCCGTCGGCGTGGCCGCCGACGACCCGCAGCGCGCGGTGGACGCGCAGGGCTACACCGTCGAGGACTTCGGCCTGAATCTGAACCTGATGCTGGCGTGCAGCGCCCGCATCGTGGTGGGCGACGCCGCCGACTGCCTGGCGCGCATGGCGCGCGGCTAGCGCGCCGATACCGCGCCGTCAGCGCGAGCCCGTCATCTCGTGTCAGGCCGCGCCGGCCTTGCGGACCGCCGCGCGGGCCGGCCGGGCCTTGGCGGCAAGGGGCGGCATGCCCAGGTATCCCATCACCGCATCCACCACCGCCCGCTCCAGCTGCTGCGGGTTGAAGCCGATCGGCGGCTCCAGCGCCGCCGCGTGCACCAGCGATTCCATGATGCGCAGCACCACGTAGGTCGCCAGTTCGCGGTCCTGCTGCGCGATCTCGTCGCGATGCAGTTCCAGCAGGTGGCGCATGCGCCGGTGGATGTCCTGGTCGGCGCGGCTGTGTTCGCGCGGCTGGTCGAACAGCGGGAATTCGCGTTCCAGCACGCGGTGCAGCGCCGGCTCCAGCAGGTGCGCGTGCATCGACGCGGCCACGATGGCCGCGACCCGCTCGCGCAGCGTGGCCGCGGGATTGCCGTCCAGCACCTCGTCGATCAGCGCCAGCATCTGCTGGTCGTGGCGGTCGTGCAGCGCCGCGATCAGCGCGTTCTTGTTGGGGAAGTACTGATACAGCGAACCGACGCTGACGCCGGCGGTCTCGGCGATCCGGTTGGTGTTGGTGCCGGCGTAGCCGTGCTCGGCCAGAACGCGAGCTGTCGCCTGCAAGATGGTGTCCACGGTCTGTTGCGAACGTTGCTGGCGTGGCGATTTACGGGGCTGCGGGATGGATGTCATGGAGTTCGGGGAAAGCGAGTTTCAAACCTGAGCACCGGCTCATAAAATTTCGATACGCAACTGGAATCGCGTCGAGCACCGGCCGATTATGCCATCGTCGATTACGGCGAGCCGGCCACACGGTGCCGTTTCTCCCCTTTCAAGGAATCCTCATGTCGAATGCATCGACGGCCGCGGCGCTGCCCGCGGCCGGCGGGACCGCGCGTCCCGTCTTCATGCAGATATTGCCCCTGGCGCTGGCGGTCTTCGTCGGCTTCTTCATGGTCGGCCTGCCCATGCCGGTGCTGCCGCTGTACGTCGACGGCGTGCTGGCGCAGGGCGCGCTGGTGGTGGGCATCGTCGCCGGCCTGCAGTTCGCGGCGGCGCTGCTGTCACGCGCCTGGTCGGGCGCGCTGGCCGATCGCCGCGGCGCCAAGCGCGCCGTGGTCACCGGCTTCCTGCTGGGCTCGGTGGCCGGCCTGCTCTACCTGCTGGCCGACGACCTCGCACAGCTGCAGCCGCGCGCGGCGCTGGCCGCGCTGATGGCCGGCCGCGCCCTCATGGGCTGCGCCGAAAGCCTGATCGTCACCGGCGCGCTCAGCTGGGGTGTGGGCCGCGTCGGGCCGCAGAACGCGGGCCGCGTGATGGCCTGGATCGGCGTGGCGATCTACGCCGCCTTCGGGCTGGGCGCGCCCGCCGGCATGCAGCTGTACGGCGCGACCGGTTTCGCCGGCATCGCCTGGGCCACGGTCTTCATCCCCGTGCTGGCGTTGGCGCTGGTGCTGCCGCAGCGCGGCGTGCCGCCGGCAGGCGGCGTGCGCACGCCCTTCTATCGCGTGCTGGGCCTGGTGATGCTGCCGGGCCTGGGCCTGGCGCTGACCAGCGTCGGCTTTGGCGTCATCACCGCCTTCATCACCTTGTTGTTCGCCCAGCGCGGCTGGGACGGCGCGGCGTGGATGTTCAGCCTGTTCGGCGTCGGCTTCATCGTGGCGCGGCTGTTCTTCGCCGGGCTGCCCGACAAGCTGGGCGGCGCGCGCGTGGCGCTGGTGTGCGTGCTGATCGAGGCGGCCGGCCAATGGCTGATCTGGATGGGCCCGACGCCGGCGTGGGCGTTTGCCGGCGCGCTGTTGAGCGGCGCGGGCTATTCGCTGGCGTTCCCGGCCTTCGGCGTGGAGGCGGTGCGGCGCGTGCCGCCGGCCAGCCGCGGCGCGGCCATGGGGGCGTATGTGGCGTTTCTGGACGTGGCGCTGGGCATCGCCAGCCCCGCGGCTGGCTGGTTGGCCGGCATGCAGGGCTACGGCGCGGTCTATGCCTTGGGCGGCGCGTGCGCGCTGGGCGCGGTGTTCGTGGCGATGGCGCTGCGGGGCCGGGCGGCCGCCGGGTAAGGCTGCGGCCCAGGGCTGGCGTATCGATTGACGATCAAGGCGCCCGCTGACGCGGGCGCCTTTTTACGTTCAGACGGTGGCGGCCATCTCCAGCACTTCGTCGTCGACCGGCTGGGCCTGGCCGTCGCGCAGCTGCTGCAGGTGGTCGGCCAGTTCGGCGATGGTCAGGGCGACCAGGCCGTGCTGGGCGGCGTAGCGCTCGAGCGCGGCGCCACGCATCATGGTGCCGTCGGCGTTCATCAGTTCGCACAGCACGCCGGCGGGACGCAGGCCGGCCAGCGTGGCCAGGTCGACCGAGCCTTCGGTGTGGCCGCGGCGGGTCAGCACGCCGCCGGCCTGGGCCCGCAGCGGGAAGACGTGGCCGGGGCTGACGATGTCGTCGGCCTGGGCGGTGGGCGAGATGGCGGCGCGGATGGTGGTGACGCGGTCCACGGCCGACACGCCGGTGCTGACGCCTTCGCGCGCCTCGATCGAGACGGTGAAGGCGGTGGCGAAGCGGCTCTGGTTGCGCTGGACCATGGGGGCCAGGTCGAGACGGTCGAGGGCTTCGCCGGGCAGGCACAGGCAGACGATGCCGCTGCCGTCGCGGATCAGCTGGGCCATGACGGGCACGGTCAGCTTGTCGGCGGCGACGATGAGGTCGGCTTCGTTTTCACGGTCGAAGTCATCCATGAGGATGACGGGGCGGCCCAGGCGCAGGTGATGCAGGGCGCGTTGCAGGCGCGCGGCGAAGGGCTGGGCGGCCAGGCTGGGGAGGGACTGCGGGGTAAGGGTAACGTTGGACATTGAAACGCTCTCGCGAAAAAAGGGGGCGAAAAACGTTTCAGGGCTCATCGACAGCCGAACGCGAACCGACTGTCCAGGCGCTTGGGCCCGGACAGGGGGGTCTTGTGACGGCACATCTTCTCTCATCCGGACTGTGACCGTCGGCTCTGGCATCTCACCAGATCTGCTGACCCCGGTGTCCTCCGTGAAGGACGCCGGGCGCTCGCGGGCTCGCCAAATTGCTTGGCATACCGCCGGTGGGGAATTTCGCCCCGCCCTGAAGACGTACTGCTTGTTTGTCGTGTTAACGACATCGGGGATTTTACGCTGGTCTTGGGGGTGGCGCTGAATATGCTTATTGCGCGTGGGGTTATGGTGGGGTTGGGTTCTTAAGACGCCGGGGGCGGCGGGGCTTGGGGGGAGCGGGGCTACGATTGCGGTCCGGAGCGTTCGCTCCGGAC
>NZ_CYTU01000060.1:0-29812 GCF_001299375.1 Achromobacter sp. 2789STDY5608621
TGGCGGCGGGTTTGCGGGTGACGCAACCGGCCAGGATCAGAAGGGCGCAAGCCACGCCCGCCGAACGCAAATACACACTGCTCATGACTTCCTCAACACGTCTGTCGACGCGCCGCGCCGTTCAGATCGGCACGCCCCTCGCGCAGCAAACATCACGCACTCTAAAGACGCGCCACGGAAGAATCAACGACGATCCGCGCCGTGTGCAATTGCGCAACAGTCCCCGCCGCAAAGCCCGTGTTTTAAGGCCTCAACGCGCAAAAATGCGTTGGTTTCAAGCGACACTGCGACCGCCGCGGGCGGCCTTGGCGCGCAGCATTTCCTCCATCCGCGCGGCGGCCGGCGACAAGCTGCGGCCGGCCAGCCGCGTGATGCCGAGCTCGCGCTCGATGCGCGGCCGGGCCAGCGGCACGAACGCCAGGCCGGGAGAATCCGGCGGCACGCCCAGCCGCGCCAGCACCGTCACGCCCACGCCGCGCTCCAGCATCGCCAGCAGCGACATCATGTTGGACACGAACACCTGGCGCTCCATCATGAACGCGGCCTGCGGATAGTCCGCCAGTTGCCGGTGCGCCACCGTGCCCACCAGCGGCAGCCCGGCGATCTCGCGCCACGTCACGGACTTGCGGCCGGCCAGCGGATGCCCCCGGTGGCAGACCAGGCCGAAGGCATCGCGCAGCAGCGGCTCGAACGCCAGCCGCCGGTCGCGCAGCACCGGGCTGCACACGCCCAGCTCGACCTCGCCCGCCAGCACCATGCGCTCCACGCCCTCCGAGTTGTCGTCGAACAGGCGCAGCGCCACCGCCGGAAACCGCTCGCGGTAGGCCGCCACCAGCTCGGGCAGCCAATGCGTCGCGACCGTCGCCACCGAGGCCATCGTCAGGGTGCCGGCCTCGTTGCTAGCCAGCCCCGCCAGCGTGCCCGCCACGCGGTCATGGTGCTCGACCAGTTCGCGCGCCAGCGGCAGGCAGTCCTGGCCGAAGCGCGTCAGCGCGTTGCCGTTGCCGCGCTCGAACAGCGGCTGGCCCAGGCGCTGCTCCATTTCACGGATCGACAGCGACAGCGCCGGCTGCGAACGGAACGCGCGCGCGGCGGCGGCGCGGAAGCTGCGCAATTCGGCCACCAGCAGGAAGTGCCGGTAGTGCGCAATGGAGAGTTCGGGCAAGGCGGGCATCGTGGCACCTGATTTGAGGAACTTATCAAATCATAGGAAAAATAAAGTTTTCTCATCATAGGGCGGCACTTAACATGGCCGCAATGACTACCGCGACCCTTTCCCCCGCCGCCGCCCGCGCCGTCGATCCGCTCGACTTCAGCCTGACCGACCGGCTGCCCGTCCGCCCCGCCGGCCAGGGCCGGCTGCTGACCGCCGCCGCGCCCAACGGCAGGCCCGGCCTGCTGCTCGTGCCCGGGGCCTATCACGGCGCCTGGTGCTACGCCCATTACCTGGACCATTTCGCCCGCGCCGGCCTGGCCTGCGCCGCCATCGACGTGCGCGGCCACGGCCCCTTGCCGCAGGCGCCCGGCTTCGTCGACGCCGGCATCGCCGACCTGGCCGCCGACGTCGTCAGCGCGCTCGACCTGCTGGATGCGCCCACCGTCGTGGTGGGTCACAGCATGGGCGCCCTGCCCGCGCTGCTGGCCGCCAGCCAGCGCGCCGTCGCCGGCGTGGTGCTGATGGCGCCCTCGCCGCCCGCCAACCTGCCCGGCGCGCTGGGCCTGCCGCCCGTGCCGGCGGATACCGTGCGCGCCGTGCCCGCCGCCAGCGAGATCCGCGCCCGCTTCCTGGCCACCTCGCCGACGCGCGACGTCAGCGCCGTCATGCAACGCCTCAACCCCGAAAGCCCGCGCGTGCTCAACGACCGCTACCTGCTGCGCGTGCCCGTCGACCCCGCCGCCGTCACCGCCCCCGGCCTGTGCCTGGAGGCCGGCCTGGACACCCACGATCGCCACCCGCCCGGCCAGGACCGCGCCATCGCGCAGTTGTTCGGCTTTTCCCACGCCGTCCTCGCCGGACAGCCGCACTGCATGATGTACGGCGACGCATGGCAGGTCAGCGCGGACGCGATCCTCGACTGGTATCGCCAGCAGTTCGACTGAGCCGCGACGCCCGCCCACGCCAGACACACGCCCAGCCACCGACATCCGCCCACGAACCCCAGACCGATCCACCCGGCGCGCGTTCAGCGCGCCATGAAACACACCGTAAGCCATAGAACATGACGGCGCCACCGCCGCCCCAGGAGACAAGCATGACCCTCACCGCCCTCGCGCCCCGCGCATTCCTGCGCCACGCGCTCGCCGCCGCCAGCCTGCTTCTTGCCGGCGCATCCCACGCGGCCGGCTGGCCCGAAAAACCCATCACGCTGATCGTCCCGTCCGCCGCCGGCGGCGCCGCCGACCTCACCGCCCGCACCTTCGCCCAGTTCCTGGGCAAGCAGATCGGCCAGACCATCATCGTCGAAGACCGCCCCGGCGCCGGCGGCATCGTCGGCACCAATGCCGCCAAGAACGCCCCCGCCGACGGCTACACCTTCCTGCTGTCCACCAACTCCACCCACGCCGCCAACCAGTTCCTCTACAAGCGCCTGCCCTACGACGCGCAAAAGGACTTCGTGCAGATCGGCATGCTCGGCACCTTCGGCACCGTCGGCATCGTCGCCCCCGACAGCCCCTATCGCACCGTGCCCGAGCTGGTCGACTACGCCAAGAAGCATCCCGGCGAAGTCTTCTTCGGCTACTACAGCTCGTCCTCGCAAGTGCCGTCCGAACTCTTCAAGCAACGCGCCGGCATCAACATCGGCGCCGCCGGCTACAAGAACATCACCCAGATCATCACCGACCTGCGCGGCAAGCAGATCGGCTTCGCCTTCGTCGACTACCTGACCGCCATGGGCCAGATCGACGGCAAGGGCCTCGCCCCCCTCGCCGTCACCGCCGCCCAGCGCCACCCCGCCTGGCCCGACGTCCCCACCATGTCGACCTACTACCCCGACTTCATCGTCGCCGGCTGGCTCGGCATCTCCGCCCCCGCCGGCACCCCGCCCGACGTCGTCGCCAAGATGAACGCCGCCACCCAGGCCGCCGTCAACGACCCCGCCACCGCCGACAAACTCCGCGCCCTGGGCCTCACCCCCGAAGCCATGGACACCGCCCGCTTCGACACCTTCGTCAAGGAAGACACCGCCCGCTGGAAGGAATGGATAAAAATCTCCGGCATCCAGCCCCAGTAAGACACTCTATATATAGAGACAATCCCAAAAGCGCCCATTAAGTCTCATCGTGAGCGAGTGACGGGGCAGGCGGGGGGATGACGGGGCGTGTAGATGCGCCCGAGGGAAACCGTAGGGAAGGCCGTAGGCCTGGACGAGGTTGACGAAGGGGCAGTCCGGAGCGAACGCTCCGGACCGCAATCGTAGCCCCGCCATCCCCCCGCCTGCCCCGTCGCTCGCGGCTAAAGAACCCAATCCGCCGCAAGAACAGCTAAAGAAGCCGCCCTACAAAGGCAACTTCAACTCATGCTTGATCTCCCGCAACGCCACAATCGTCCGCGTCTGCCGAATCCCAGGCATATTGAACAAGAACCGATGCAGGAACCGGTCATAAGCCTCCGGACTCTCCACCAGGATCTTCAGCAGAAAATCCGAATCCCCGGTCACCGCATAGCATTCGAGAATCTCCGGCGCATCCCGCACCGACCGCTCGAAGTTCTCCACCGTATTCGCCGAATGCCGCTCCAGGCTGATCTGCGCGAACATACAGCCCAGCCCCACCTTGCTGCGATCCACCTGCGCGCTGTAGCCCTGGATCACGCCGCTGGCCTCCAGCGCCTTCACCCGCCGCCACACCGGCGCCGCCGATAACCCCACCTTGTCCGAAAGCTGCTGCGCCGAGGCCCGGCCATCCTCCTGCAGGGCCTTGAGGATGCCGATATCGGTCTTGTCCATCGTTTTGTCTCCTGTTTGGGTCGAAATTCCGCGAACACGAAATATTCATTGCGAATTATAGGGATAGCACGATCCGAAAACGCAATAAACCCGATGCCGCGCGAACCTATCATGGTGCCGACTACAGGAGCATTCATGATGGACGGCACTCCCGCCCCCGAGCCCACGCTGGACCTCGACTACCAGCTCGCCGACAACCTCACCCGCGAGACCGGCCGCATCTTCCTCACCGGCACGCAGGCGCTGGTCCGCATCATGCTGACCCAGCGCCGCGTCGACCGCGAGCGCGGCCTGAACACCGCCGGCTTCGTCTCCGGCTACCGCGGCTCGCCGCTGGGCGGCGTCGACATGGCGATGTGGAAGGCGCAGAAGGCGCTCGACGCCAACCAGATCTCGTTCCTGCCCAGCATCAACGAAGACATGGCCGCCACCGCCGTCATGGGCACCCAGCAGGCCGGCGTGCGCGCCGACCGCAACGTCGATGGCGTCTTCGCCATGTGGTACGGCAAGGGCCCCGGCGTGGACCGCGCCGGCGACGCCCTGCACCACGGCAACGCCGCCGGCGCCTCGCGCCACGGCGGCGTACTGGTGGTGGTGGGCGATGACCACACCGCCGTCTCCTCCTCGATCCCGCACGCCAGCGAGGCCTCGCTGATCGGCTGGCAGATGCCCATCGTGCACCCGGCCTCGATCGACGAATACGAAACCTTCGCCCTGTGGGGCTGGGCCCTGTCGCGCCATTCCGGCACCTGGGTCGCCTTCAAAGCCGTGTCCGAAACCATCGAAAGCGGCCACTCCTTCACCCCCGCGCCGGTGCGCAACTACGACATGCCGGCGGACCCGGACCTGCCGCCGGAAGCGCTGGAATACTCCGCCCGCGACTTCCTGTCGCTGGCCGTCGAAACCCGCATGAACCTGCGCATGAAGGCGGTCGCCGCCTTCGCCCGCCGCCACAGCATCGACCGCCTCACCTGTCCGGCGCCCAAGGCCACCGTCGGCATCGTCACCGTCGGCAAGGCCCACCTGGACGCCATGGAAGCGCTGTCGCGCCTGGGCGTGGACACCGTCACCGCCAACGCGCCGGTGCGCATCTACAAGCCCGGCCTGACCTGGCCGCTGGACGCCGAGCGCATGCTCGATTTCGCGCGCGGCCTCTCGCACATCCTCGTGATCGAGGAAAAAGGCGCCGTCGTCGAGACCCAGCTCAAGGACCTGCTGTTCAACCTGCCCGAGCGCGCCACCGTGGTCGGCAAGAAGGGCTTCGACGGCGAGGCGCTGGTGCCGTCCGCCGGCCAGCTGCGCCCGTCGCTGCTGGCGCGGCCGCTGGCCCAGTGGCTGTCGCGCGCCGCCGGCCTGCAGCCCGGCATCGACCTGGCCACCTTCGACTGCCAGGACATGCTGTCCAACGATGCCGACGGCATGCGCCGCCGCCCCTACTTCTGTTCCGGCTGTCCGCACAGCACCTCGACCAAGGTGCCGGAAGGCAGCCAGGCGCTGTCGGGCGTGGGCTGCCACTACATGGCCGCCTGGATGGACCGCGACACCGGCGGCCTGACCCAGATGGGCGGCGAAGGGGTCGACTGGATCGGCCTGTCGCGCTACACCAAGATGCCGCACATCTTCCAGAACATGGGGGAAGGCACCTACTACCACTCCGGCTACCTGGCGATCCGCCAGGCCGTGGCCGCCAAGGCCAACATCACCTACAAGATCCTGTTCAACGACGCCGTCGCCATGACCGGCGGCCAGCCGGTGGATGGTCCGATATCGGTGCCGCAGATCTGCCAGCAGCTGCGCGGCGAGAACGTTGCCCGCATCGTCGTCACCAGCGACGAGCCCGAGAAATACCAGGGCGTGGACCTGGGCGCCGGCATCAAGGTACACCACCGCCGCGAGCTCGACGCCCTGCAGCGCGAACTGCGCGAGATCCCCGGCGTCACCGTGCTGATCCACGACCAGACCTGCGCCGCCGAAAAGCGCCGCCGCCGCAAGAAGAACCAGTTCCCCGACCCGGCCCGCCGCATGCTGATCAACAGCGCCGTGTGCGAAGGCTGCGGCGACTGCGGCGTGAAATCGAACTGCCTGTCGGTGGTGCCGCTGGAAACGCCCTACGGCCGCAAGCGCGCCATCGACCAGTCCAGCTGCAACAAGGACTACTCCTGCGCCGAAGGCTTCTGCCCCAGCTTCGTCTCGGTCATGGGCGGCAAGCCCAGGAAGAGCGCCGCGCCCAAGGCCGACCAGGAACGCCTGCAGCGCCTGATCCAGCAACTGCCGCTGCCGCAGGCGCCGGCGCTGGATCGTCCCTACCGCCTGCTGGTGGCGGGCATGGGCGGCACCGGCGTCATCACCATCGGCGCCATCGTCTCGATGGCCGCGCACCTGGAAGGCCTGTCGGCCGCGGTGCTGGACCTGACCGGCCTGGCGCAGAAGGGCGGCACGGTGGTCAGCCACATCCGCCTGGCGCCCGCGGGCGCCGCCGCCGGCCCGGTGCGCCTGGACTGGCAGCAGGCCGACGCCGCCATCCTGTGCGACCCGGTCGCCGCCGTCGCGCCCGATTCGCTCGGCGCGCTGCGGCGCGGCCACACCCGGGTCACCGTCAACACCTACGTCGCGCCGGTGTCTGATTTCACCCGCAATCCGGACGCCGCCATGCGGCCGGAAGCGCTGCTGGCCAAGATCCGCCATGCCGCGGGCGACGATCACACCGCCGCCATCGACGCGCACGAAGCCGCGCTGGCCCTGTTCGGCGACAGCATCCTGTCGAACATGTTCATGCTGGGCTACGCATGGCAGCGCGGCGGCGTGCCGCTGTCGCAGGCCGCCATCAACCGCGCCATCGAACTGAACGGCGTCGCCGTGGCCGCCAACCGCGCCGCGTTCGACAGCGGCCGCCTGGCCGCGCACCAGCCCGACGCGCTGGACGGCGCGCTGCGCCCGCGCGCCCAGGTGGTGCAACTGCATGTGCCGGAGAGCTTCGAACGCGCCGTGGCGCGCCGCGTCGACGACCTGACCGCCTACCAGGACGCCGCCTACGCGCAGGCCTACCGCGACGTGGTCGAGCGCGTCGCCGCGCGCGAACGCGAGCTGGCGCCCGACGCCAAGACACCGCGCCTGGCCATGGCGGTGGCGCGCGGCCTGTTCAAGCTGATGGCCTACAAGGACGAATACGAAGTCGCCCGCCTCTACACCGGCGAAGCTTTCCAGGCCCAGCTCAAGGGCCAGTTCGAAGGCGACTACAGCCTGCGCTTCCACATGGCGCCGCCGATCTTCGCGCGCAAGGACCCGCGCACCGGCGTGCCGCGCAAGGTGACGCTGGGCCCGCGCACCATGACCGCGCTCAGGCTGTTGACCCGCTTCAAGCGCCTGCGCGGCACCTGGTTCGATCCGTTCGGCCACACCGCCGAGCGCAAGATGGAACGCGCGCTGGTGGGCGAGTACCGCCAGACCATAGACCAGTTGCTCGCAGGGTTGAATCGCGACAACCTGGCGCAAGCAGCTACAATCGCCGCCCTTGCAGAAACCATCCGCGGCTTCGGCCACGTGAAGGCCGCGAACGTCGAGAAGTACAGGACGGAGCTGGCCCGCTCGATGCAGAGCTATACGGCGCCTGCCCCGCGCGATGTACCCCTGCGGAAAACCGCATAAACACTCGCGCTGAGCGGCATTCTCCTGGGCGCGCCTTGCTAGGCGCGCCCAGTGCATTTAGTAACAATGTTTTGGGAACCTGATCCTATCTTCTTCTTGTAGCTGTCGTACTCGATCACTAGAATTAGTGTCCAACGAGGGGTGCTACACTACATGTTGTGGTCGCCTAACCGCTGATACTCGTCGGCCACGCCATACGGATTCGTCCGTCCAAGCGTTGCGACCCCCTCAATAAGATCCAATTTCGTACCTGACATGACGTCGTCATGTCGCTATCTACGCGCTTTTCGCACAGGAGCTTCCATGCAGACTACGATCGCCTCTGTGACCCGGCCCTCGGCCGTGCCGCCCTCTCAAACCGATTCCCCTGCCGACGCCAATGGCGGGCAATGGGCCAGCTACAACATCATTCGCCGCAATGGCTCGGTGGTCGGGTTCGAACCCGGCAAGATCGCCATCGCCATGACCAAGGCGTTCCTGGCCGTCAATGGCGGCCAGGGCGCGGCCTCGGCCCGCGTGCGCGAGCTGGTTGAACAGCTGACGACCCAGGCCGTCAACGCGCTGGTGCGCAACCGTCCGGGCGGCGGCACCTTCCACATCGAAGACATCCAGGACCAGGTCGAACTGGCCCTGATGCGCTCGGGCCAGCATGACGTCGCCCGCGCCTACGTGCTCTACCGCGAAAAGCGCACCCAGGAACGCGCCGCCGCCGCGGCCGCCGAAGGCCAGCAGAAGGCCGACACGACGCCGCAGGAAAACGTGCTGCACGTCACGGACGCGGGTGTCCGCCGTCCGCTGGACATCGCCGAACTGCGCGCCACCATCGTCGCCGCCGGTGAAGGCCTGGCCGAATTCATCGACTCCGAAACCATCCTGAAGGAAACGGTCAAGAACCTGTACGACGGCATCCCCGTCGACGAAGTGTTCAAGTCCGCCATTCTGTCGGCGCGCGCGCTGGTCGAGAAGGACCCGGCCTACAGCCAGGTCACCGCCCGCCTGCTGCTGCACACGATCCGCAAGGAAGTGCTGGGCGAAGAAGTCTCGCAGGACGGCATGGCCGCCCGCTACGCCGAGTACTTCCCCACCTTCATCGCCCGCGGCATCGAAGGCGGCCTGCTGTCGCCCGACCTGGCCGGCTATGACCTGACCAAGCTGGGCCTCGCCCTGAACGCCAAGCGCGACCTGCAGTTCGGCTACCTTGGCCTGCAGACCCTGTACGACCGCTACTTCCTGCACATCCGCGGCACCCGCATCGAACTGCCGCAGGTGTTCTTCATGCGCGTGGCCATGGGCCTGGCGCTGCGCGAGACCGACCGCGAAGCCCGCGCCATCGAGTTCTACGAGATCCTGTCGTCGTTCGACTTCATGAGCTCGACCCCGACGCTGTTCAACTCGGGCACCCTGCACTCGCAGCTGTCGTCGTGCTACCTGACCACCGTCTCCGACGACCTGGAAGGCATCTACGACGCCATCAAGGAAAACGCGCTGCTGGCCAAGTACGCCGGCGGCCTGGGCAACGACTGGACCCCGGTGCGCGCGCTGCGCAGCCACATCAAGGGCACCAACGGCGAAAGCCAGGGCGTGGTCCCGTTCCTGAAGGTCGTCAACGACACCGCCGTGGCGGTGAACCAGGGCGGCAAGCGCAAGGGCGCGGTCTGCACCTACCTGGAATCGTGGCACCTGGACATCGAGGAATTCCTCGAACTGCGCAAGAACACCGGCGACGAGCGTCGTCGCACCCACGACATGAACACGGCGAACTGGATTCCCGACCTGTTCATGAAGCGCGTCATGGAAGGCGGCGAATGGACCCTGTTCTCGCCGTCCGACTGCCCCGACCTGCACGACAAGTACGGCAAGGCTTTCGAAGAAGCCTACATCGGCTATGAAGCGCGCGTTGCCAGCGGCGACCTGAAGCTGTTCAAGAAGATGCCGGCGCTGAACCTGTGGCGCAAGATGCTGTCGATGCTGTTCGAAACCGGCCACCCGTGGATCACGTTCAAGGATCCGTGCAACATCCGTTCGCCGCAGCAGCACGTCGGTGTGGTCCACAGCTCGAACCTGTGCACCGAGATCACGCTGAACACCAACGAATCGGAAATCGCGGTTTGCAACCTGGGTTCGGTGAACCTGGTCGCGCACATGAAGCCCGCCGCCGGCGGCGGTTTCGAACTCGACCACGAGAAGATCAAGCGCACCGTCAGCATCGCCATGCGCATGCTCGACAACGTCATCGACATCAACTACTACGCCGTCGAGAAGGCCCGCAACTCCAACGCGCGCCATCGTCCGGTGGGCATGGGCATCATGGGTTTCCAGGACTGCCTGCAGATGATGCGCGTGCCGTACGCCTCGCACGCCGCCGTCGAATTCGCCGACACCTCGATGGAAGCCGTGTGCTATCACGCCTACTGGGCCTCGAGCCTGCTGGCTGAAGAACGTGGCCGCTATCAATCGTACGAAGGCTCGCTGTGGTCGCGTGGCATCCTGCCGCAAGACACGTTGAAGATGCTGCGTGACGAACGCGGTGGTCACGTCGAGGTCGATGAATCGAGCACGCTCGATTGGGATGCGTTGCGCGCGCGCATCAATCAACACGGCATGCGCAACTCCAATTGCATCGCAATCGCCCCAACCGCGACTATTTCCAATATCATTGGTGTATCTGCGTGCATCGAACCCACTTTCCAGAACTTGTACGTCAAATCGAATCTCTCCGGCGAGTTCACGGTCGTTAACGATTACCTCGTGCGTGACCTGAAGAAACTCGGTCTCTGGGACGAAGTCATGGTCGCCGACCTCAAGTACTTCGACGGCAGCCTGTCCCGCATCGATCGCGTACCTTCCGAACTCCGCGAACTCTACGCCACCGCGTTCGAAGTCGAACCGAGCTGGCTGGTGGAATGCGCCTCGCGTCGCCAGAAGTGGATCGATCAAGCCCAGTCGCTGAACATCTACATGGCCGGCGCCTCCGGCAAGAAGCTGGACGACACCTACAAGCTGGCTTGGAAGCGTGGCCTGAAGACGACCTATTACCTGCGTACCCTTGGCGCCACCAGCGCCGAGAAGTCGACGGGACGCGGCGGCGAACTGAACGCCGTCAGCGCCGGTGGCCAGTCCACCGCCGCCCCCGTGTCCGCTGCACCTGTTTTGCCGGAACCCGAAGTTCTCGGGGCGGTTTGCACCATGCGGCCGGGCGACCCCGGCTTCGAAGAGTGCGAAGCCTGCCAATAAACCGCCTCCGGAGAATGAATCATGATTAATTGGGAAGACGACACCCTCGCCACGCAACCTGCACAAGCCCCCGCGCCCGCGGCGGGCGGGCAGGCTGCGCCCGAAGTCCGGGCGGCGACCGGCGTGTTCGGCGACACCGCCATGCCGACCCCGGCCGCGCCGCAGCATGCGGCCGGCCTGACGGCCAGCGGCAGCGCCACCTCGCAACGCGTGAAGGTTGCCGACAAGCGCATCATCAATGGCGAGACCGACGTCAACCAGCTGGTGCCGTTCAAGTACAAGTGGGCATGGGAGAAATACCTGGCCACGTGCGCGAACCACTGGATGCCGCAGGAAATCAACATGTCGCGCGACATCGCCCTCTGGAAGAACCCGAACGGGCTCACCGAGGACGAGCGCCGCATCGTCAAGCGCAACCTGGGTTTCTTCGTCACGGCCGACTCGCTGGCCGCGAACAACATCGTGCTGGGCACCTACCGCCACATCACGGCGCCCGAATGCCGCCAGTTCCTGCTGCGCCAGGCCTTCGAAGAAGCGATCCACACGCACGCCTATCAATACATCGTCGAAAGCCTGGACCTGGACGAAGCGGAGATCTTCAACGCTTACAACGAAGTGCCGTCCATCCGCGCCAAGGACGAGTTCCTGATCCCGTTCATCGACGCGATCGCGGACCCCAACTTCAAGACGGGCACGCCCGAGGCCGACCAGACGCTGCTGAAGTCGCTGATCGTCTTCGCTTGCCTGATGGAAGGCCTGTTCTTCTACGTTGGCTTCACGCAGATCCTGGCGCTCGGTCGCCAGAACAAGATGACCGGCGCCGCCGAGCAGTACATGTACATCCTGCGCGATGAATCCATGCACTGCAATTTCGGCATCGACCTGATCAACACCGTCAAACTGGAAAATCCGCATCTGTGGACGCCGGAATTCCGCGAAGAAATTCGAGAACTCTTCCGCAAAGCGGTCGAACTCGAATACGCTTACGCCGAAGACACGATGCCGCGCGGCGTGTTGGGCTTGAACGCTCCCATGTTCAAATCCTACCTGCGCTTCATCGCCAACCGTCGTTGCCAGCAAATCGGTATCGAACCGCTGTACCCGCAGGAAGAGAATCCCTTCCCGTGGATGGCGGAGATGATCGATCTTAAGAAGGAACGCAACTTTTTTGAAACTCGCGTGATCGAATACCAAACCGGTGGCACGCTGAGCTGGGAGTAACGTAGTTCGCCTTCGGGCCCGGCGCGGGCACGCTCTGCCAAAGAGCGTCGCGTTCGCGCCAGGCTCGAGGACGATCTCCCAGGTCAGGGTGTTTTCGAACACGTAGAACAAGCGGTAGGCGGTCTGTGATCAGACTGCCCACCGGCGCCATTTGAAATGGCTCGCGCCAAAGGAGCGGGGGCCATATCAAATGGCTGTGCCGAATTCATTAGCGCAAACCGTAGTAGCTGTTGCTCGCACAGAACAGCGGCATGCGCCGATGAATAGCCCGGGCACGGTTCGCCTTGTTGGCGGATCGGGGCACGGGTTTAAGTTCTGGGACCCCTGAACCTAAGGAGCATGACCATGGCAACAGCCAAGAAAGCCGTAAAGAAAGCGGTGAAGAAGCCCGCCGCCAAGAAGGCAGTAGCGAAGAAGGCCGCTCCGGCCAAGAAAGCTGCCGTCAAGAAGGTAGCCGTCAAGAAGGTCGCCGCCAAGAAGCCGGCGGTGAAGAAGGTTGCCGCCAAGAAGCCGGCCGCCAAGAAGGTCGCGAAGAAAGCGGTAGCCAAGAAGGCCGTCGCCAAGAAAGTCGCGGCCAAGAAGCCGGTAGCCAAGAAGGCAGCGGCCAAGAAGGTCGTCGCCAAGAAAGCGGTTGCCAAGAAGGCCGTCGCCAAGAAAGCGGTAGCCAAGAAGGTCGTCGCCAAGAAAGCGGTAGCCAAGAAGGCCGTCGCCAAGAAGGCGGTTGCCAAGAAGGCTCCCGCCAAGAAGGCGGTTGCCAAGAAAGTCGTAGCCAAGAAGGCCCCGGCTGCCAAGAAGCCCGCTGCCAAGCCTGCCGCGAAGCCCGCTGCCAAGCCGGCCGCCAAGCCTGCTGCGAAGCCCGCCGCTGCCAAGAAGCCCGCTGCGAAGAAAGCCGCTCCGAAGAAGCCCGCCACGCCGCCGTCCACGGCTGCTGCCCCGGGCGCGAAGACCGCGCTGAACCCCGCCGCGTCGTGGCCGTTCCCGACGGGTGGCCGTCCGTAATCGGACCGGTCACAACGGTAGCAGTACCTCAAACCGCCTGGCCCCGGCCAGGCGGTTTTTATTTGTCCCCAGCCCGAAGAAAGAAGCGTGTCCCCGCGCCCTGGGCGCTACCGTTGCCGCAATGCCGTGAGACAATAAAAGCCGTCATCATTAGGTAGATAGCGTCCATGCTCGGTGAAATCCTTCGCTTCCTGCTCGAAATCGCGTTCACGCTGTTCGGCGCCGCACTCATCGCCCGCGCCTGGATGCATGCGCTACGGCTGCATCCCTTCAATCCGCTGGCGCGCGTCATCTACCAGGCCACCAACTGGCTGGTGCTGCCCCTGCGCAAGATCATTCCCGCCGGCAACAAGATCGACTGGACCAGCCTGGTCGCCACCTGGCTGGCCGCGCTGGTCTATCTGCTGCTGATCTGGCTGATCGCCATCGGCGCGCTGATCCCGGCCGCGCTGCTGCCCTCGGCCATGCTGTCGGCGCTGCTGATGGCGCTCAAATGGGCGTTGAACCTGGTGGTGTGGCTGACGCTGATCCAGGCGGTGCTGTCGTGGGTCAACCCGATGGCGCCCATGATGCCGATGCTGCAGGCGCTGACCGCGCCGATGCTCGATCCCATCCGCCGGCTGCTGCCGCGCACCTCGATCGACTTTTCGCCGCTGGTGCTGCTGATCGTGGCCCAGGTCCTGCTGATGGTGCTGGCGCGCCTGAGCTACAGCATGATGGGCGTCTGAAACGGCAACGGCCCGGCGAACTGCCCGGGCCGTCTCTGGCGCACGCCGCGGGCGGCGCGTTACGCCGGAATCGCGGCGTAGATATCGATCAGCTTCTTGCGATCGATCTTGTGGTTGTTCGACATCGGCAGCGCGGCGCAGGCCACCAGCTCGGACGGCACCATATAGGGCGGCAGGCGCTGCCCCAGCTTATCCTTCCACCCCGTCAACGCATCCTGCGCCAGCAGGCTGGCTTCGGCCTGCTCGGCCGCCACGCCGGCGACAAAGCCGATCAGGCGCACCGCGGTGCCGTCCGGCCGCCGCAGCACCGCGCAGGCGCCGCCCTCGACGCCCGGCAGGCCATGCAGAGCCTCGTCGATCTCGGCCAGCTCGATGCGATAGCCGTTCAGCTTGATCTGGTCGTCCATGCGGCCGCGGCAGAACAGCAGGCCGTCCGCGTCCAGCTGCCCCAGGTCGCCGGTGCGAAAGCCGCGGCGGCCGTCCTCGGCCACGAACAGCTTGACCTCGTTCAGGTCCTGGCGGTTCAGGTAACCGCGCATGACGTGGTCGCCGATGATGCAGATCTCGCCGTCCTCGATGCGCAGTTCGCAATCGGGCTTGGCGTGGCCGACGGGCAGCGGATCGTGCGCCGCCAGCACCGCGTCGGTGATAGCGATCCAGGTCGTGGCCACGGTGGCCTCGGTCGGACCGTAGGTATTCAGGATCACCGCGTCCGGAAAACGCTGGCGCAGCTTCTTGGCCAGCGCCGCCGGCAGGGGCTCGCCGCAGAACAGGAAGGTGCGCAGCGTCGGCAGCGTGGCCGGCGAGAAGTCGCGGTTGGCCAGTTGCTGGTGGGCGAACGACGGCGTCGAGACCCAGGCCGTCACGCCGTTCTGCGCCAGCCGGCTCATCCAGGTCGCGGCCGCGCCGATCTGCTCGCGCGAGTTCAGCACGCAGGTGCCGCCGGCGGCCAGCGTGGCGAACACCTCGTACATCGACAGGTCGAAGCTGAACGGCGCCTGGTTCATGAACACCGGCGCCTCGCCCAGACCGAAGCTGCCGAGCATCCAGTCGCCCAGCAGGCCGACGCTTTCGCGGCCGATCTGCACGCCCTTGGGGTCGCCGGTGCTGCCGGACGTGAACATGACGTAGGCCAGGCCGCGCTCGGCCAGCTCGGCGCCCTCGCCCGGCTCGAAGCCACGCGCCGCGGCGTCATAGACGGCGGCGGCGCGCACGATCTCGACGATGCGGCGCAGGCGCTCGGGCGGATAGATGGTGTCGACCGGCACGAACGGCGCGCCGATCAGCAGCGCCCCCACCATGGCGACGAAGAACGAGGCTTCCTTGTGGCCATAGATGGCGACCGGCACATCCGGCGCCGCGCCATGCGCGCGCGCCTCGTCGGCCCAGGCCGTGGCTTCGTCGCGCAGTTGCGCCCAGGTCAGGCTGCGGTCGGCGCCGACCACCGCGAGCGCGTCGGGCGCGCGCGCGGAGTCAACGAACTGGAAAGTCTTCAGGTCGAAACGCATGCCGAAACTCCGGGCGTCAGATGGGGCTGCGACCGCTGAACACGTAGAGCGCCAGGGCAGCCAGAATCAGGGTGAGGACGCGCCCGAGAAAGCGCATGACGGGCCGCGCCAGCGTGGCCTGCAGGGCCGGCCGGGTGCGCGCGGCGTTGATCAGCAGGTTGTGGCCCACCGAGTACGCGCCGAACATCAGGCCGCTGACGATGTAGTGCACCGACAGGCCGTTCCACACGCCCATCGCCAGCAGCGTGGCGAAGATGCCGATGTTCTGCGCCGCCATCCGGTGGCGCGAGAAGAACGCGGTCTTGCTCAGCGCCTTGTAGATCGGCATGAACACCACGTCGCGCAGCCATTCGGACAGGCTGATGTGCCAACGGCGCCAGAAGTCCTGCGGATTGAGCGTCGCCAGCGGGTTGCGGAAGTTGATCGGCAGGGTGAATCCGAACAGCATGCCGATGCCGATGGCCATGGTGGAATAGCCGGCGAAATCGAAGAATAGGTAGGCGCTGTAGAGCGAGGCGTTCAGCGCCACGCCGGTGAACGAGTAGTCGTGCGCGTCCAGCGTCGACAGGCCGTAGCGCCAGATCAGTTCGGCCAGGCCGAACTTCTGGATCACGCCCAGCATGATCAGTTCCAGGCCCGCCAGCCAGGTGTTCAGGTTCACGCCTTCGTAGCCGCGCTTGAGGTCGGCCTGGAAGCTGCGCCAGCGGTACATCGGACCGGCCAGCAGCGTCAGCGGGAAGAACAGGTAGATGAAGTAGTCCAGCGGCGACACGCGCTCGTTGCGCGGCGCGAACAGCAGCACGTCGATGGCGCGGAAGGTGGCGAACGACAGGCCCAGCATCGCGCCCAGGTGCGACACGCCGGTCTTCACCAGCAGCAGCGGCGTCATGGTGATGATGACGGCCAGCCAGGTCGGGATGTAGTTGCGGCGCATGGCCCACAGCGCGCTGCCCGAAATGGCCAGCAGCGCAATTGGCTGGTAGGGACGCGCCCAGAATACCGCCATCCACACGCCCAGGCAGATCACGCCGATGATGTGGCGATAGCCGATGCGCAGGGGCATGCCGAACGAACGGTACGCCAACAGACCCAGCCCGCCGAACAGGGCGCCGCCGAAGAAGCTCAAGCTTGCGAACAATTCCATGCTGCGGTCAGAACTGTTGATATTGGAATTCGACCTTGATAGGTCCGCCGCTACCCGTGGTGGGCTGCGCCTGCAGCACGAACACCAGGATCACCCCGATATACAGGCAGAGATGCCAGAAGAAGCGGCGCCCCCAGGCCTTGGCCGCCTTGCGGGCGTCCGGCCCCTGGGCGGCGCCGTCCGGCGTCGCATCGGTTTTCTGTGAGGGGTTCATCGGGAAAAGTACTCCGCAATGCCTTGGTCCGCCATCGCCCAACCGAGCTCGGCCAGATGCATGTCATCACGCACCATGCCCGGTTCGAAGGGAATGCTGTACATATCGAGGCAACCCATCTGGTAGCGCTGGCACATGCCGGTGATGGCGGCCACCACCGGGTCGAAACGCTCGACGTCCAGGATGAGCTTGGGATTGAACGGCTGGATCACGAAGTAGGCCTTGACCTTGCGCCGTTGCAGCAAGGCCATGACACGCGACAGGTCGCCCAGCTCGGTGCGGGTGAGCGGATCGACGTTGGCGAATTCATTGCGCGCCGGCGAATACAGCGGCGCCAGGTACTGCTTGTAGTAGTCGTCGCGCACGTCGTAGGGGTTGTTGCTGCCCAGCTGGTGCTCGACTTCGCGCGCCTCGTGCGTCAGGCGCGACCATTGGCCGGCATTGAGCTTGGCCGACGAGGGCCACGAGACGAAACGGTGCGCGGGCACCGACAGCTTGCTGCGCGGACGGTCGGGCGCGGGTTCCTTGCGCGCGTTCCACCACAGCGACAGCTTGTCCTTGAGCTCGGCGACCTGGCCATTGGCGATCAGCCACAGAAGGCCCCAGTTGGCGTTGTCGCTGATCCAGGTCTGCATCTGTTCGCGCGTGCTGGGCTTGTCCCAGAGGCGTTCCCAGACCGGGCCGGTCACGTGCTCGGCGAACGCGCTGCGCGGCAGCTGGCCGCCCGAGGCGAACCAGGCCGGCGACACCATGATCACCAACCGCGTATTCGGCGTCAGCGAATCCGCCACCGACTCGAGCACGCTGACGATGCCGTACGACTGGAACATGGCGTGGCCGTAGGCCAGCGTCGGCACCTTCAGTTCTTCGGGGAAGAAGCGGTAAGGCACGAAACGCAGGTCATGGCTGGACAACTCGGACGAACCGAGCACCACCAGCGTGCCGTCGCTGAGCGCATTGCCCAGCCGGTTCAGGTTGACGTGCTGCGTGCCCCAATCCGGCCCCAGATTGGGCAGGTAGTTGCTCTTGGACGCCGCCACCGTGGAAACCGGATGGACGATGTTGGACAACACGTCGTCCGCGCCACAAAAGGCCCCATACGCCAGCGCCACCGCGGTGGCGGCTGCTGCAACATGGGACAACAGGCGGGTATTGCTAAATATTGGCAGCGACATAGCCGGCGAGCGTGCGGACCGACTGCAGGTGCTCCGCGATCTCGGGAGCCGGAATGCTGCAGCCGTACTCCGCCTCGACCGCCAGCGTGATATCCACGGCGGCGAGCGAGTCGACCAGGCCAGTGGCAATCAGTTGCGTATCGGGAGTGACTTTCTTCATGACGATCGACTCGACGATAGAGCCGATCTTGGTGTGGAGTTCTTGCTCGGTATGCATAGAGAGTGCGGCGTTACATTGCCTCGTCGGCAAAATATTCCCCGCCCCGAGATACAGGACGGCGAGTATACAAAAAATCGCTGAAAATCGACTGACATTTACAGCATCCTGGAGCGGCCCGTCGATGCACTTGGTTACATCAAAGTCAGGCGGCGAGATCGCTCACGGATGCAATCATGGCACTACAACCGTCGAATCGCCATGAAACTTACAGACCAAATCGCTATAAAAAGCGCGTAAACGTAACGCCTGCGGGTAAATACCGGGTGCTGCGTTGCAGCGGAGCGACAGATTTTCCGGCGGCATCCGTCCCCTGCCTCCCTTGAGCGCCCCAAAGCGGTCCGTCATCGCGGCCTCCCAAAACAGAAAAGCCCGCTTTCGCGGGCTTTTCTGTTGGCTGGCGCCGACCGTTTACATCGGCGTGACGCGCGTGGGACCGGCGCCGCTGATGACCTGCACGCGCTGGCCGACGCTGATCGGCACGTCGGCTTCCTGGGCCACGACGCGGGTTTCGCCGTTATCCAGGCGAACCGTGATTTCGTAGCCGGAATTCTTGCCGACCTGGTTTTCCACCGCGTTGCCCGCCAGGGCGCCGAGGATGGCGCCGCCGACAGTGGCAATGGTGCGACCCGTGCCGCCGCCGATGGCGTTGCCCGCCACGCCGCCCAGCGCGCCGCCGGCCAGCATGCCGACGCCGCTGGACTTGTCGTTCTGGATGACGATGGGGCGCACGCCCGTTACCGTGCCCGTGCGGACGATCTGCTCGCGCTGGGCCTGATCATAGCTATACACACCGCTGGATGCGCTGCGATTGGCACAACCGCCCAGGACCGCCATCGAAGTCACGACGGCAGCCACAGCCAACCACCGGCCAGTACGCGGCGTCAACAGGGAAAAGGTTTTGCTTTGGTTCATTTG
Source organism: Achromobacter sp. 2789STDY5608621 (assembly GCF_001299375.1). Taxonomy (NCBI): domain Bacteria; kingdom Pseudomonadati; phylum Pseudomonadota; class Betaproteobacteria; order Burkholderiales; family Alcaligenaceae; genus Achromobacter; species Achromobacter sp. 2789STDY5608621. The sequence continues at coordinate 18,951 of NZ_CYTU01000060.1, forward strand.
GACTCCTCAATCGGGCACTGCCGACGATCTGATCATACCCTGCCCAGCCACGGCGGCAGTCTAACGTGCAACACACTGAAACTCACCGCCATGGGCGGAAAATCGATTTGCAAACCGGCCGCGGCGTTCCCACGCCGCGGCCGGTTTTCTTGACCGTGGTTGGACCATCTGCGCGGTTTCAGGTTCCCGCAACGATCCGAACCCGCCAGGAACGCGTTCAGACCGGCAGATGGATGCCGTAGGTGGCGTGCAGCACGGCGTCGATCTCGGCGCGTGAAGGCGCGTGGTTCTGCGGACCGCGCGACGCGATCTTGATGGCGCCCATGACGTTGCCCAGGCGGCAGCTGTCTTCCCAGCTCCAGCCGCTGGTCAGGCCGTAGAGCAGGCCGCCGCGCTGCGCGTCGCCGCAACCGGTGGGATCGACCACCTGGGTGGCGCGCACCGGCGCGATCTGGATCGTCTTGCCTTCGGTCAGCAGCGTGGCGCCTTCGGCGCCGCGCGTGACGACCACGGCCTGCAGCTTGGTGGCGATGTCGGCCATGCTACGGCCGGTGCGTTGTTCCACCACGCCGGCTTCATAGTCATTCACCGTCAGGGCCTGCGCCAGGCCGAGCATGCGTTCCAGGTCGGCGCCGTCGAACAGCGGCATGGCCTGGCCCAGATCGAAGATGAAGGGGATGCCCTGCTTATGCAGGCGCTCGGCGTGGGCGAACATGCCTTCCTTGGCATCCGGGGCGACGATGCCCCAGGTGGCCTTGGCGTCGCTCAGGTCGTTGCTGGCGGAGAAGGACATGGCGCCCGGGTGGAACGCGGTGATCTGGTTGTCGTCCAGGTCGGTGGTGATGAAGCACTGCGCGGTGAAGGTGCCGGGCACGACCTTGACGCGGCTCGTGTCGATGCCGAGGCCGTCCAGGCGTTCGAGGTATTCACCGGCGTCTTCGCCCACCGTGGCCACCGGCACGGGTTTGCCGCCCAGCAGATTCATGTTGTAGGCGATGTTGCCGGAGCAGCCGCCGTATTCCTTGCGCATGCTGGGCACCAGGAACGACACGCTCAGGGATTGGATGCGGTCGGCCAGGATGTGCTCCTTGAAGCGACCTTCGAACACCGCGATGGTGTCGAACGCCATCGAACCGCAGACTAGAACAGGGGTTGCCATGAATGTCATCCTTCAGGGAAAGAACTTGTCGAGTTGGTAGCCGTTGACTTGGACACCCGTCACTTCAATCGGCACGGAAATCTTCAGTTCGCCTGCCGGTCCGAAAGGACCGCGCAACTGCTCGGGCGTCAGGTAATTCTCGGGCATCAGCACCCGGCGCACCACCACGGTATCGGACAAATCAGTCAGGTCCAGCACCAGCGCGGGCCAGTGCTGCGGCTTGTCGTAGCGGTTGCGCAGGACCAGGTTCAACACCAGTCGGGTGCGGCCGTCGTCGATGGCGGCGGCGCCCGTGGGCGGCTGCAGCGACGACGAGGAAATCGCGATCCGCTCCAGGCGGCGCGCGTAGCCGACCGTGCAGCCGAGCGGCTTGCAGACGGTCTCGAGCGCGGGCCGCAGCACCGGCACGGAGTTGGCGATGTCGATGCGGTACACGTACAGCAGCTGCAATCCCAGCGCGATCAGGCCGAGCAGGCAGGCGTAGCCCCACAGCTTGCGCAGCAGGCCGCGGCGCTCCTGGCGGTCCTGGTCGAGGAATTCGGGCGGCGCGCGGCCGACGTCGGTGGCGCTGGAGTAGCGCGTGCGCGTGTCGCCAAGGATCGGTTCCGGCGAGTCCGCGTCGCGCTCGGCATCGACGTCGTCGTGGTCTCTGTCGAAATCGTCGTCGAGATCCCTGTCGCGGTCATCCTCGTCATCGTCGTGGCGCGAATCGGCGGCGTCGTCACGCACCACGAACACCGGCTCGGCCGGCCGGGTGGCGCGCGGCGCGTCCCAGCGCGCGCTGTCGCGCACCGCCACGATGGGCTCGTCGCGCGGCGCGGCGGGTTCCTGCCAGCGCGGCTGCCGGGCCAGGCGCGGCTCATCGTCGTAGCGATCGAGGTCTTCGTTCTCGTCTTCGTCGTCATCGCCCTCTTCCGCCAGCGCGGCGTCGGGTTCGATGCGGCGGCGGATATCGTCGCGGCCGCGCAGCACCGCGGGCGGTATGGCGGGCGACACTGCGGGCGGCGGCGTGACGGGCCGGATCGCCGCTTCGGGCGGCGGCGCCAGGAAAGGTTCGTCGGGCAGGTCGTCCCAGGGCGCAACGGGGGGTTGCTCGGCGGACGGCCGCCGCACCAGGGGCGGAGGTTCGTCGGCCGGTTGGGCGGGTGGCGCCAGGACCGGCGCGGCGATCACCGGCGACGCAATGGGCGCGGCGGGCGGGATCGAGGCGGGCGGCGGAACCGCAGCCGGTACGCCCGACGCCGGTACGCCCGATGCCGGTACGCCCGCCTCAGGCAGCAGGCAGGCGCGGCCGTCGAACACGGTCGCGCAGGCGCCGCAACGCACCAGGCCGTTGCGGACCCGGAGCTGGTCGGGCACCACCTTGAATGACGTGCCGCATTGCGGGCAGCGGGTGGTCAGGGCCATGGCGCGATCCGGCGGAAACGGACTCAGGCCTTCTGGCCGTGCAGGCAGACCCAGCCGTCACGGGCGCGCCAGACCGACATGGCGATCCAGGGCGCGTAGGCGGCGGCGACTTCCTCGGCCTGCCGTTCCAGCACGCCAGACAGCACCAGGTGACCGCCGGCGGCGACGCGGCCGGCCAGCATGGGCGCCAGCACCTTCAGCGGGTTGGACAGGATGTTGGCCACCACCACTTCGAACGTGCCGTCGGCCAGGCCGTCGGGCAACATGGCCTGCAGTTCGACGTGGTTGACCTCGGCGTTGAAGACCGTGCTCTGCACCGCCTGGGCGTCGATGTCGACGGCCTGGGTCGGGCCGGCGCCCAGCTTGCGCGCGGCGATGGCCAGGATGCCCGAGCCGCAGCCGTAGTCCAGCAGGGTCGCGCCCTTGGGCAACTCGGCTTCCAGCCAGGCCAGGCACAGGTGCGTGGTCGGATGGCTGCCGGTGCCGAAGGCCAGGCCCGGATCGAGTTCGATATGGATGGCGCCGTCCTCGGCCGCGGCCGCTTCCAGGCCCGGCACGTCCGGGCTGTCGCGGTGCCAGCTGGGCACGATCCAGAGACGCTCGGCGATGTGGATGGGGCCGAACTGCGATTGCGTCAGGCGCACCCAGTCGGCGTCCGGCACGTCGCGCAGGCTCCAGCCGGCGAACAGCGCCGGGTCGAGCTCGCCCGCGGCGGCGGCTTCTTCCATGATCTGCGCGGGATCGGCTCCGTCCGGCAGCAGGGCCACGACGCGATTGCGTTCCCAGGCCTGCACGTCGGGCTCGGTGCCCGGCTCGCCGAACAGCGGACGCTCGTCGTCGGTGCCCAGGTCGGCGTCCTCGACGGACACCGACAGCACGCCGGCTTCCAGCAGGGCGTCGGACAGGGCCTCGGCTTGCGCCTCCTGGCAATGGAGCACGAGTTCACGCATGATGATTCTTCCATCTGGCCAACGGGCCGCGGCAAACGCCGCGGCCCGGTCAGCCGGTTAAGGCAGTAAAAAAGGGGCCAAGGGCCCCTATTTGCTGGTCAGGGGCGCTGGGCCAGCTTGTTTTCCAGATAGTGGATGCTGGTGCCGCCCTCGATGAAGCGGGCATCCTGCAGCAGTTCACGGTGCAGCGGGATGTTGGTGGAAATGCCTTCCACCACCATTTCCGACAGCGCGGTGCGCATGCGGGCCAGGGCCTGGTCGCGCGTGTCGCCGTAGGTGATGACCTTGGCGATCATCGAATCATAGTTCGGCGGCACGAAGTAGCCGTTGAACGCGTGCGAATCGATACGCACGCCCGGGCCGCCCGGCGTATGCCAGTTGGTGATGCGGCCGGGGCTGGGCACGAAGCGGAACGGATCCTCGGCGTTGATGCGGCACTCGAGGGCATGGCCCTTGAAGGTGATGTCGCGCTGGCGCAGCGTGAACTTCTCGCCGGCGGCGATCAGGATCTGCTGCTGCACCAGATCGATGCCGGTGATCAGCTCGGTGACCGGGTGTTCGACCTGGATGCGGGTGTTCATTTCGATGAAATAGAACTCGCCGTTCTCATACAGGAACTCGAACGTGCCGGCGCCACGGTAGCCCATCTTGCGGCAGGCGTCGGCGCAGCGGTCGCCGATGCGCTCGATCAGGCGGCGCGCGATGCCGGGGGCCGGCGCTTCCTCGATGACCTTCTGGTGGCGGCGCTGCATGGAGCAGTCGCGTTCGCCCAGCCACACGGCGTTGCGACCGCCGTCGGCCAGCACCTGGATTTCCACATGGCGCGGGTTCTCGAGGAACTTCTCCATATAGACTTCCGGGTTGTTGAACGCGGCGCCCGCTTCCGAACGCGTCATGGTGACGGCGTTCAGCAGCGCGGCCTCGGTGTACACCACGCGCATGCCGCGGCCACCGCCGCCGCCAGCGGCCTTGATGATGACCGGATAACCGACTTCGCGCGCAACGCGGATGATTTCCTGCGGATCGTCGGGCAACGCGCCTTCGGAACCGGGCACCACCGGCACGCCGGCTTCGATCATGGCGCGCTTGGCGCTGACCTTGTCGCCCATCAGGCGGATAGTGTCGGGGCGCGGGCCGATGAAGACGAAGCCGCTCTTTTCGACGCGATCGGCGAAGTCGGCATTTTCGGACAAGAACCCGTAACCCGGGTGGATTGCCTCGGAATCCGTGACTTCGGCCGCCGAAATGATGGCCGGCATGTTGAGGTAGCTTTCACGCGACGGCGCGGGCCCGATGCACACGGATTCGTCGGCCAGGCGCACGTACTTGGCTTCGCGGTCCGCTTCGGAGTGCACCACCACGGTCTTGATGCCCAGCTCGCGGCACGCGCGCTGAATGCGCAGGGCGATTTCGCCCCGGTTGGCGATCAGGATTTTTTCGAACATTTTCAGCTATCAGCCAATGACGAACAGGGGTTGACCGTACTCGACGGGCTCGCCGTTTTCGACCAGGATTTCTTTGATGACGCCGGACTTGTCGGCTTCGATTTCATTGAGCAGCTTCATGGCTTCAATGATGCACAGCGGATCGCCTTCCTTGACCGTGGCGCCGACGTCGATGAACGGCGCGGCGCCCGGGTTCGGCGAACGGTAGAAAGTGCCGACCATCGGCGCCTTGACCACGTGGCCCTGGATCACCGGGGCGGCTTCGGCCGCGGCGGGGGCAGCGGCGGGCGCGGCGGCGGCCACCGGCGCGGCGGCGACGCCGGCTTCCGGCTGGTGGTAGGCCACCGGCTGCAGGGTCTGCGAGAACTTGACGATGCGAACCTTGCCTTCGCCTTCGGTGATTTCCAGCTCGGCGATGCCCGATTCAGCCACCAGGTCGATCAGGGTTTTGAGTTTTCGAAGGTCCATAGAAGCTGCTTCCCGAGATAGTGTCGGCAACGTCCCGATCGTCGGGGCCGCGCCATATAAGATGTAAAAGCTGAGAGTTGGTGCGAGATCAGTGCCGCACTGCGTAACGCAGAGCCGCTTCGTAGCCGTCCGCGCCCAGGCCGCTGATGAGGCCTACCGCCAAGTCGGACAGATATGAGTGATGCCTGAAGGGCTCTCGCTTATACAGGTTGGACAAATGTACTTCAATAAATGGGATCGCGACCCCGGCCAGCGCATCGCGGATCGCGACGCTGGTGTGCGTATATGCCGCCGCGTTGATGATGATGAAATCGGTGCCGTCTTGCCGGGCCGCCTGAATGCGGTCAACCAGCGCGCCTTCGTGATTGCCTTGCCACGCGGTCAGCGTGGCGCCCAAGTCACCGGCCAGCCGCTCCAGGCCCTCGTTGATCTGGGACAGCGTGAGGCTGCCGTAGATGTGAGGTTCCCGGGTGCCGAGCAGGTTCAGATTCGGGCCATGCAATACCAGTATGTTTTGCGCCATGCGCTTGCCAATGAGTGGATTGCCAATTGTTGGCAAAACAGCCGATAAACCAGCTTTTTACGCCAATTCCTACTATTTGTCCAACAGACTTACGCCTTCAAACCGGATAGCGTCTGGTTCAGATCATCAGGCTGGATTTCACCCAATATCTTCCGGTTAATGCTGCCATCTGCGTTGAAAACAATGGTAAACGGCAGGCCGCCGCTGGGGTTTCCGAGCTTGCGCAGGGTGTCGATGGCACCGGCGCCAATGACCCACAACGGGTAGGAAACCTGTACTTTCTCGACAAATTTTTGCATGTTGGCGGCAGAATCCACGCCGATACCGACAAACTTGATTTGCGGGTATTTTTTCTGCAACGCGTCGAGCTCGGGCATTTCCTTGACGCATGGCGCGCACCAGGTGGCCCAGAAATTCACCACGATGGGCTGGCCTTTCCAGGCGGCCAGCGACTGGGTCGCGCCGTTCAGGTCGGGCAGCTGCAACTGCATGAGGGCGGCGACAGGATCCTCGGCGGCGGGCGCCGCGGGTGCCGGCTGCGGCTTGTTGCGCCCCAGCAGGGTGTAGCCACCCGCGACCGTGGCGGCAACGGCCACGGCGGCGGAAAGGAGTAGGCGTCGATTCATGGCGCGATCATAACCGCTGCGGCCGGTTTTCGCCGCATCGGCCGCCGCGCCGGCATGACCTGCGCCTATATATACAATGCAGGACAGGAGAGTTTTCAATGCACCTGCACATTCTTGGCATCTGCGGTACGTTCATGGGCGGCCTGGCGTTGATCGCGCGCGCCGCCGGCCACAAGGTCACCGGTTGCGATGCGGGCGTCTACCCGCCCATGAGCACCCAGCTGTCCGAACAGGGGATCGAGCTGATCGAGGGCTTCGGCCCCGAGCAGATGGCCCTCAAGCCGGACCTGTACGTGATCGGCAACGTCGTCAGCCGCGGCAACCCCTTGATGGAAGCCATTCTGGAATCCGGCGCCCGCTACGTGTCCGGCCCGCAATGGCTGGGCGACAACATCCTGCCCGGCGCGCACGTGCTGGCGGTGGCCGGCACCCATGGCAAGACCACCACCAGCTCGATGCTGGCCTGGATCCTGGAGGCCGCGGGCCTGGCGCCCAACTTCCTGATCGGCGGCGTGGCCCAGGACCTGCACGTGTCGGCGCGCTACGACCCGGCGCGCCGCCCCTTCGTGATCGAAGCGGACGAATACGACACGGCGTTCTTCGACAAGCGCTCCAAGTTCGTCCACTACCGCCCGCGCACCGCGGTGCTGAACAACCTGGAATACGATCACGCCGACATCTTCCCCGATCTGGCCGCCATCGAAACCCAATTCCATCACCTGGTCCGCACCATTCCGGCGTCCGGCCGCATCATCCGCCCGACGCACTCGGAGGCGCTGGACCGCGTGATTGCGCGCGGATGCTGGTCGGAAACCGTCACGTTCGGCGCCGATGGCGCCTGGCAGGCGGGCGCGCCCGACGATAGCGGCGCCTTCGAGGTGCGGCGCGACGGCGTCGACATGGGCACCGTGCGCTGGACCCTGGGCGGCGAACACAACCGCATGAACGCGCTGGCGGCGCTGGCCGCCGCCGAGCACGCCGGCGTGCCGGCGGCCGAGGGCGTCGAGGCCCTGAGCCGGTTCGGCGGCGTGAAACGCCGCATGGAACTGCGCGGCACGGTCAACGGCGTCAAGGTCTATGACGATTTCGCCCATCACCCCACCGCCATCGCCACCACCCTGGAAGGCCTGCGCCGCCAGGTCGGACCGACGCGCATCCTGGCCGTGCTGGAGCCGCGCTCCAACACCATGAAGCTGGGAGCCATGGCGGCGCGCCTGCCGGACTCCCTGCGCGACGCGGACCTGGTGTTCTGCTTCGGCGCCCGCGCCGGCAAGCACGCTCTGGGCTGGAATCCGGCGGAGGTGCTGGCGCCCCTGGGCGAGCGTGCTTCCAGTTACGATGATATCGACGCCCTGGTGGCCGCCGTCACGCATGCCGCGCGACCCGGCGACCAGGTGCTGGTGATGAGCAACGGCGGCTTCGGCGGCATCCACGGCAAACTGCTGGCCGCCCTGGAGGCGCGCGGCTGAGGCCTGGCGCCCCGCGATCCCGCTCCACCGGAAAGGCACGAGATGATTCTTTACCTGCACGGCTTCCGTTCCTCGCCGACCTCGTTCAAGGCCCGCCTGATGGCCGACGCCATGGCCGCCCGCGGCCTGGCCGGCGACTGGGCTTGCCCGCAACTGCCGGCCAGCCCGCGCGAGGCCGTCGCGCTGGCGCTGGGCATCGCCCAGCGCCAACTGGCCGGCGCCGCCGACCCGCGCGCGCTGACCGTGGTCGGCTCGTCGCTGGGCGGCTTCTACGCCACCTGGCTGGCCGAACAGCTGGGCTGCAAGGCGGTGCTGCTCAACCCCGCGGTCGAGGCCGCGCGCGACCTGGCGACCCAGGTGGGCGAGCACCGCATGTATCATTCCGACGCGCCGTTCATGTTCCTGCCGGAGTATGTGGAGGAACTGGCCGCCCTGCACGTCAGCCGGATCACCCAGCCAGAGCGGTATTTCCTGGTGGCGGCGACGGGCGACGAGGTGCTGGACTGGCGCGAAATGCGCGATCGCTACGCGGATTGCCGCCAGCGCATCGTGCAGGGCAGCGACCACGGCCTGTCCGATTTCGCCGACTGGATGCCCGAGGTGCTCGAATTCGCTCTTGGCTCCGCGCCGAATGGCCCCAAATAACACTGACATCAACGATAGATAGCTGCGCAAGGCGGCGCATGCGCGCCGCCCAGGACGACCCTCACCATGTATGTGTTTTACGAAGACGACGGCAGCTTCAAGGCCGGCCATATCCTGTCCGAAACCGACGCCAGCCTGCAGGTGGAGTCGGAATCGGGCAAGCGCAGCAAGATCAAGCGCGCCAACACCCTGTTCAATTTCGCCGCGCCCGAACCGGCCGCGCTGATGGCCCAGGCGACCGCTCTGGCCGACACCCTGGACCTGCAGTTCCTGTGGGAATGCGCCCCCCAGGAGGAATTCGATTCGCCCGTGCTGGCGGCCGATTATTTCGGCCACGCCCCCACTCCGGTCGAGCAGGCCGCGCTGCTGATGCGGCTGCACGGCGCGCCGGCCTATTTCCACCGCCGCGGCAAGGGCAGCTACCGCCCCGCCCCGCCCGACATCCTGGCCGCCGCCCTGGCCGCGCTGGAAAAGAAACAGCGCCAGGCCGAGCAGCAGCAGGAATGGGTGGACGAAATGGCCGCCGGCCGCCTGCCCGAGCCCATCGCCCAGGCCGCCGAATCGCTGCTGATCCGGCCCGACAAGAATTCGCAGCAATGGAAGGCGCTTGACGCCGCCTGCGCCAAGCTCGGCAAGAGCCCCGACCGCCTGCTGCTGGAATTGGGCGCCTGGCCGCACGCGCTGGCGCTGCACAAGCGCCGCTTCCTGGCGGTGAACTTCCCGCGCGGCCTGGCCTTCCCCGAACTGGAACTGCCGCCGGTCGACCGCGACCTGCCGCTGTCGGACGCCGAAATCTATTCGGTCGATGACGTCACCACCACCGAGATCGACGATGCCCTGTCGGTCTCCACCCTGCCCGACGGCAACCTGCGCGTGGGCATCCACGTGGCCGCGCCCGGCCTGACCGTGACGCGCGACAGCGAATTCGACAAGCTGGCGCGCGCGCGCCTGTCGACCGTCTACATGCCGGGCGACAAGATCCCGATGCAGCCCGACAACGTCATCAAGGCGTTCTCGCTGGACGCGGGCCGCGAGGTGCCGGTGCTGTCGCTGTACGTGACGGCCAACCCGGAGACCGGCGAGGTCATCGAATCCGACACGCGCCTGGAGCGCGTGGTGGTGCGCGAGAACCTGCGCCACAACATGCTCGACGCCCAGGTCACGGAAGAGAGCCTGAACGACACGTCCACCGACATGCCCTACGGCCACTGGCTGCGCCCGCTGTGGAAGCTGGCGCAGGCGCTGTCGGCGCAACGCGAGAACGTGCGCGGCAAGCCCGAGAACAACTCGCGGGTGGAGTACAGCTTCTACCTGGACGGCAACCCCGACGATCCCGACACCCCGGTGCGCCTGGTGCCGCGCCAGCGCAACGCGCCGCTGGACCGGATGGTGGCCGAGTACATGATCCTGGCCAACAACCTGTGGGGCGGCCTGCTGAACCAGCACGGCGTGCCCGGCATCTACCGCTCGCAACAGGCCGGCCGCGTGCGCATGAGCACGCAGGCGCTGCCGCACGAGGCCATCGGCGTGCCGCAATACGCCTGGAGCACGTCGCCGCTGCGCCGCTACGTGGACCTGGTGAACCAGTGGCAGCTGATCGCCGCGGTGGAACACGGCGTCTCGGCGCGCCTGGTGGCGCCCTTCAAGCCGCGCGACGCGGACCTGTTCGCGATCATCGGCGCGTTCGACGCGCAGTACGCGGCCTGGGCCGAGTTCCAGAGCGCAATGGAGCGCTACTGGTGCCTGCGCTGGCTGAAGCAGCACCACATCACCCGCACGGTGGCCCACGTGCTGCGCGAAGACCTGGTGCGCTTCGCCAACTGCCCGCTCGTCACCCGCATCGGGGGGATGCCCGAGCTGGAGCGCGGGACGGCGGTGGAGGTGGAGATCCTGGGGATGGATGAGTTGTCGCTGGAGCTGGACTGCCGGTATGTGGGGCAGGTGGGGCCGGCGGCTGAAGAGGCTGCTGCCTGAGGGCGGCGTTTGGCCTGTCTGTAGGCTTTTTTGCTGGCTTCGGGACGGGCTTTCTTAGGCCGCCCGTCTGGCAGGCGGCCCGGGCGGCGGGCGCCCACGATTGCGGTCCGGAGCGTTCGCTCCGGACTGCCCCTTCGTCATCCTTGTATGGTGTAGATGCGCCTTCCGCAGTGGGAGGGTGCTGGGGTAGGGACGT
>NZ_CYTU01000061.1:0-29719 GCF_001299375.1 Achromobacter sp. 2789STDY5608621
CGCGCCCGCGTGGCGGGCGCGGGGGAACCGTTGCGGTTCCCCGGGGGGTCGGAAGCGCGGACGCCGACAGGCGGCCGGCCAGGGGGGCAGCAAGCCCCCGCGCTTTTGGGGGCTATCCATCCCCGCCCGGCGGACGGGTTAACCGACGGGTGGGGACGCTTGCTATTGGATCCATGCCGCGCCGGTGCAGGAATGGGGTGGAAGCACCTGTGTCAGCGGCTGGCGGTGTCAATTTGCAGGGCGGTGACCGGCAAGGGCGCGGCGGGCGTCCGGCCCGCCTGCGCCACGGGGGGGTACCGTTCCCCCACCCGGCGGGGCGTAGCGCCGGCGGGAAGGGGGACTAAAGCTAAGGGTTTCAGGCCGTCGCCGCAGGCGGCGGGGCGAAGGGAGCGTAGCGACCGGAGGGTAGGCGGATCGGCGGTCAATCCGCGGCGGACGTCCCGCGCGCGACCCTCTTTCAAACCTATAAAACCTATATATACCTATTGAGGCCCGTTTTCGGTACTGGCAAAACACCGTTTTCGGGACTGGCACAGGCCGAAACTGGGACGGGAGAGGAACAGATTCGGGCTAAGCCCAAATTTGGAACTAGCGTGAAAATCGGCACTGGCTGTGGATAATCAGTCAATGCGGTGGCGCAAGACCCGCGGCGCGAAATACCCGGGCTTTGAAGTCGGGTGGCGGCTCGTTGGGAGATTGCTCGAGTCCGAGCTCCTTCCCCTTGGCCACGATGCCCGTCCAACTACTCTGCCATGATTTGCGCGAGGAAGACTGCTTGTCCCATTCGCGGAAGACCCAAAGGCGCCAGGATTCAAACCAGTCTTCCGACATGCCGGCTTCGCCCGGCCGCGACCGCATATACGCGCTGAAGGTGGTGGCCATGGCATCGATCTTCTCGGCGGGCCAGTGCGGACGTTCGCGTTGTGTCCACAACCGCCACTTCGCTGGAAGGCTCCAGCCTGCGGGCAGGCGGGAGGCGCCTGCGCCGCCGTATATGGCCGAAGACGATCGGCGCCGCTGGCTATGCATGGATGCGCGTTGCATTTGCGCAGACGTTGCAGGTCCTGCGGATCCAGCGTTCGGGGGGCTGAGCAAGGTTGGCTCGGTGAGGGATGCAGCGGCTATAGCGGGCACGACTGGCGGCGGCAGATGTGCTTCGGGAGCGACAGGGGCAGCAACCGGCATCGTCGTGCCGGCGTGGGCTGCCGTGGTGCTCGCTCCAAGCGCACCATCCTGGTCAGCCATGACATCGACCGAGGGTGCGGTTGCAGGCTCACTTGACAAGGCTGGGTGGACAGCATTGGCAGCCATGCCAGTATTGTCGCCCGAAGCCTGGCCAGAATGCGGCGAGGATGCGTCGAATTCCAACCCCGGCTGGCGGCCCACAACGGGGGGTTGAAAGTCCGCCTGATGCGCCGACGTGGTCATGTCGATGCGCGGGACGGCGTTCGGGCACAAACGATAGACAACGCTGCTGCGATTCTCGCCGGCGCGCATGAGGGTATCCTGGATTGCCCCCAACTGGCGTAGCCTGGCCAGAGCCTCAATGACGGTCTTGCGGTTCAAGTGCGTGACTTTCGCGAGGTACTCAATGGAGGCGAATACCGTCCAATCCTGGGCGTCATAGCGCACGAGTTGGGCCAGGCTCAAGAGTACAAGCTTGGACGTTGACTTTTGGACGTCGGCCATTCTGGCCCATTTGCATGCTTCGACACTCATGGTCGCCCCTTGTACAGCAGGAGGTTTTTACCGGGTAATGAATTGGTTCGTCTCGGGCCGATCACGTGCGGCCCTCCTGCACAGACTCGGCTATGGAGGTTCGCGGCCGCAGGGGAAGACCGTGCTTTTCGTAGAATTCGCGGCGCGCGAGCAGCCAGGCCTTGTAGGGCCAGGCGCGACGTTCGCCCCAGGGATAGGCATCGCGAATGGCCAGATGAATCTGGTCGAGCGGCAGACCTTTGGCCTGGCCGTCTTGGTAGACCTGCTGCATGATTTTGTAGGCCATGCGGGTACGCGCTTCCTGCGCGCCGCCCTGGGAGGTCGCTTGGATCATGGAAGTCTCCGGCAAAAGTAGGCGCTCAGCCAACGACAGTGTCGACTGCAGCAAAGGAAACTGACGTGGCTGGGGAGATCACAGCCCGGTAGTAGGGCCGGGGTTGAAGTACACCTCGACGAGCTTGTAGTCCGCGAAATAGAGCGAGATATCCAGCGTCGAACGCAGATACTGCAGAATCGTCGGGACATCCAACGAGTTTCCAGCAATGGACTGCTTTACCAGCAGCGCCACGCGCCTGTATGTGTCAGCGGCGCTGTTTGCATGGGTCGTGGTGACCGACCCCGGGTGGCCTGTGTTCAGGGCGCTTAGATAGTCCCATGCTTCAGGTCCACGCAGCTCCGACAAGAAAATGCGATCAGGCGAGCTGCGCATGGCGGCCGCGATGCAGTCCGTCGCTGAGATGCGACCGGCGCCGGTACCATAGATCATGTGTACCTTGTTTTCGTGGTTGGGCAGAATCAGCTCGTGGACATCCTCGACAGTGAGCAGGCGTTCCGTGGTTGGCACGCACTCGATCAAGCTCCGAGCAAAAGTGGTTTTGCCAGAGCCGGTTTTGCCGGAGACGATGATGTTCTTGCGTCCGAGCACGGCCTGAGTCAGAAAGCTCAACATGTCGCGACGCTCCAAATGATCCAGCAGCTCGCGATCCAGTGCGGAGAGCAGGTCGCGCGGTGCCGGCGAGGGGCTGACATTGACCCAGCTGTTGAAAGCTCCGTCGTCGCTCAGTTCGGTCAATGTCTTGACCAGGTTGGCGTGCTTGCGGATGTTTATGGACAGCGTGCCGCCAATGACAGCAGGCGGCTGGGCGACCTGGGCGCGCTCACCGTCGGGCATCAGGAGCGACATGATGGACGAGAAGTTGACGCTGTTAAAACTCGCCATCGCGGATACCAGCGCCTGAAGGTAGTCGTACGTCAGCAATGCGTCTTCACTGTGTTGCCATTGCCCCCAACGGCGCGCCAGGATGAGGCCCGGCCGGGGGATGGTGACTTCGCGGACCAGGTCTTCGGCCATGTATCGGGAGATTGGCCGCATCATCTGACGCAGCGCGATGTCGTTCGCCACTGCCGGGCCGGCGGTGGTGGAGGGGAAGTCGTTCATGAGAGTGAAATGAGGAGGCCGGTCCGGCCCCCTCGCGGAAGACTCGGACAAGCGAGTCGGAGAAATGACGAACCAACCCAGCAGGCTATTGGGCCAGCGGGCGGAGGTCGTAGACCGAACTGAAATCCAGATCCCGGGCGACGTAGATCCCGATCCGGCCACCTTGGTTGCGGTACAGGGTGGGCGGAATATTGATCGAGTTCTCCAGTACGGTGGTGACGGCGCTCTGGGCAGCATCTCCGGTCGAGTCAAAGCGAATCGACCCGCTATCGTTACTACCTCGAGACGAAGCCCAGCGTCCCAGGTCACCAATGAGGCTCACCAGGATGGCGCCGCCGAACCGCTCGGCAAAGTGGGTGTCGATGTGACCGTCCAGACCGGCTTCGCCCAGAGGCCCTGTGCCGGGTGAATCCAGATGGATCACGACGCCCTTGGGCGTTTCTAGCCGGGACCACACTACACCGATGCGGGGCTGGCCCTGGGCCAGAACACCTTGCTGATACCCAACAAACTTCGTGCCGGCATCGATCAGCACAACACGTCCACTGGTCGAGCGGACATCGTGGGGGGCATAGCAGGTGATCATGCCGGCCTGCGCACTTACAAACCTCGTGTCCTGCAGGCAGTCGATCATGGTGCCTTGAGTCACGAGCATGTCCCGGTTGCCGAGCGTGCTCGCTCGTGCCGCATTGAGCTTCATGGGCCTGAGGCGCTCGGCCATGGGACCACTGTCGGCTTCGCGGGCATTTGGGGCGGACGTTGCGGTGTTGGCGCGCTGCTGCTGCCCGTTCTTTGTAGCTTGCAGTCCACTGGATAGCCGTCTCTGCGCCACCGGATCCACCATGACGAACTTGTCAGTCTTGCTCTGGCCAGGCGGCGGCTCTGGCACGGCGCCCGTTGCTGGCGCTGAATCGGCAGGCGGCGGTGGCGGGGGGGAAGCGGAGGCGGGGTCCGGGTGACTGCGCAGTTTGAGGCCGGGCAGAATGCTCTCGATGCGTGCCGGCAACTCAGCGGGGGAGCGGGAGTCGGGCTGACCAGGTGCGTTCATCCACCGCCAGAACAGCGACCCCGCGATCATGAGTGCCATGAGCAGCAACAACATAAAGAACGCTTTTGCGCCAGGCGCGCGCGGTTTGACCGCGCCCTGCAAGTCCGGTCTACCCCGCGCCTCGATCCGGGCCTGCTGCCGCTCGATCTCAGCGACGGCGTCCACCGGCTCCGAAGCGTCGCGTTTGCGCTTGAAGAATTTCATGGTAATGGCTCCTCACGCAGCACCCGTTCGACGGTTGGCGAGACCGTGCCAGTAGGCAAAGTGCGTGTCGTGGTGCGTCCATCGTTGTGGATGGCCAACACCTTCTGGCCAAGGCGCAAATGCCAGCGTGAGGCCGTACGTTGTAGGACGATCGTGCGATCACCATCCATGTGCCGGTTGGTGATGACTTCATTTCCGTCCGGATCGACGAAGTACACAGTGGGCAGGTCTTGACCGGGAGCGAAACGCAGCCAGGTCTGCGCACCGTCGTCCCAAGCCGCCTCGGGGCCGATATCCGTGTCGCCACTCATGGTGTAGTTCTGCCAGTTGATGGCGAGTTCGCCCGCGGCCAGGTCCTGCTGGATCCGCTCCCGGTCGGCCTGCGCCGCCGATTTTGTGCGATCAGTTTCCGGATAGCGCAGAACGACGCGGAACACTTCTCGGCCATTGCGTTGCTTGGCGTATTTCAGCAGGAATGAGTAGTTGCGCTTTGTGGTGATGTAGACGAGGTTTGTATCGGCTTGCTCCACGATAGGCTTTAGCAGAAGGTGCTTGCCGATCTGCTGGAAGTCATAAGCTGCGGAATCGCCAAAGGCGTGTGTAACGTAATCCTCGTCGTCAGTCAGCTGGATCTGCGTGGCCACTCCGAGGGTTGTGTCGATCTGTACGACATCGGCAGGATCGTAGTCCGTCCACCGGATACGCTGGTCCTTGGGCGATGATTGCGGCCGGTCGAGCGCCGCTGCCGGCGGTGCAGCCACGCACAAGGCGAGAGCGAGCGCCGCCACCCCGGCGCAGTGAATGCGAGTTCTCATCGGCTGTGTTCCATTCCGTGGCTGTGGTCACGATGGCGCTGGTGTAAGTGCTGCGTCTCCATTCCGGCTTGCTTGTCGTGGTCCGCGTCACGAACGAGCCCCACACCGCCGACCGCTTTGAAGGGATAGCTAATGGCCAGCGACTCCTCGTTGCCGTTCAGCTCGAACGAGCGGTTCAGCGTACCGCGTGCATGCACAATCAGGTCGCCCGTGTCACGATCCAGCTGGATCAGGCAGTTTGGCGTGGTGCCCACTACGGGCCCGCGGTACTCGCGGCCATCTTCGGGCTGCCGGATCTGGCGGTCCTGCTCGCCGTAGAGTTCCACCGGCCGGCGCGCTTCGCGGAAGCGCTCCTCGAAATGCTTTCCGATGCGATCTGCGGCCATGATGATCGTGGGCAAGCGCAGGTCGGCTTCTTTGTGGAGGTGGTCCTTGGCAAGACGCGCCGCACCGTAAAGATCGGTCTTCGCATACCGTTCTAGGTCGCGAAGGAGCGCTGCGCGTTCGGTGTTGGTCAGACCGCGTGCGTTCTCCAGACGGCTGGCCAGTTCGTTGATTTGCTCTTTGTTCATAGCGATTACCTCAGCGTTTCCACATCTGTGGTGTAGGTGATGACCTGAAAGCCCAAGGGGTTGTCGCGCCCGATGCTCTCGGTTAGAGGAGTGTTCACATAGCGATAGGCCAGTGTGGCGATCAGCTGCTCGGGCTTTTGATTGGTATCAGAGCCCTCTAGACGGCGCGTGAAGCGCACAGTGGCGCTATGGTTTGGGCCCAGCGAGATACTGCGCACGTTAACGACGATTCGCGTGTGCTTGCCGTAGCGGGTGTCCAGAGCTTCGTATCCCGTATTCGCGTTGTCCTGGAATTTGGCGTAGTACGCTCGCTGGACGTCCGGCGCGCTAAAGAGGCCGCAGCGGTCGTAGTTGTTCTGAATGGTGTTCCAGTCGTAGCCTTCGCAGGCCAGTACATATTGGTGAATGAAGAACCGTGCGATGCGTTCGCCATAATCTTCCTTGCCATTGCCCAACTGGGTGACATGCTCGATCTCGCCAGTAGCGTCGTTCACGCGCACCACGTATGGCAGCGGGGCTTCCTTGAGTGGAAGGATCGAAATCAGCGCGCCCGCGGCCAGGATGGCGAACAACATCGCGCCGGTAGCCATGCGCCAGGCGTTGCGCCTTGAGGTGAGGAACTCGGTGAGGAGATCTCGTTCCAAACCCCGCTTGCGGTCGAGTTCTTGTTGGATTGAAAGCTTCGGGTCATCAGTGGGCATGCGAGCCTCCCGCGAACGGGATGTTGGTGGAGCGTGGGGGGATTACGAACGACAAGGGGCGAGCCGCGGCGAGCGCGGCCAGTATGGCGAGCTTCATCGGTTCTCCGTGGAGAAAGGTGGGGGAGGTGGATAGCTGGCGAGCGCCGGAATCAGTTCGGGCGCCGAGGCGCTGCCGAGGTGGCGCCTGCGAGTGGGACGGTTATGGCTGTTGGGCCGGCGGCACGGATGTGCGCGTCACAATGAATAAGGCACGGCGAGTGCCGTGCCTTTTAGCGGGAAGATGGTGATGATAAAAGCGTGTGGTTCACCACTTGCTTTCCCTAACCCTTCTTTGGCTGACTTCGTCGTTGTGACGTTTGAGCCAATCAGGCTCGTCGTCATCCGACGTGGATCTGCTTGAAGGCACCACCAACAACTGCAGTGGCCATTTTATGAAGATGTACCACAGAGGACGCAATATCCAGTTCCACGTCGCGCGCGCCACGCTCACCCATTGCAGAGCGGTGACGGGCTCTTCGACGTGGCGCGTAGCTGTGAGGCTGAGTGGTACATCGGCACCCGGAACTGGCTGTTGTCTCAACGGCTTGCCCAGCGGAGTGATCGGATTCATGAGATGTTCTCGCAGAACTTACTACTAGGTTAGTTGCAGCTGACGGGCTAAAAAATGGGGTATCCGTATTTGAGTGTGTTCAACCGCACGCCTTACCCGATTGCGTCGAGTGCCTCCTGGACCCCTGAGACGATTTCGTCCGACGAGCCAGTCATGCTCCAAGAGGTAGGCCATCCGCCGAACCTGTATGCAGAGTCCAAAGCGGCGAACCACAGGGCCTGGTCGTTGGTGGCTGGGCTGATCTTGAGCACATCTCCTTCCGAAAAGGCATCCTCTGGCGTTGACTCCAGCCAGAGCAAGTCCGCACTTTCCGAGTCTGACACATCGTGGGCTTCGATCTTCACAAAACGACCTTCAAGCATCTTCACGATAGCGCTGCTTGGTCCATACAGACGGTCAATCATCACATCTCCAAAATCGGATTTCATTGTGTGCAAACACACTGAAATCCAGATGGCAAAAATATGTTAGCCGATCTTTCCCAGGAAAGGAACGGAAACCCCATTACCAGCACCATTCGTTATTTTCGAAGCGATCATGGAGACCTGCGCGAGCATTTGCTGTGCGCACATCATGAAAAAGATCAGTGCGGTCAGCATGCCAAAGACGTTTATCTGATCGGCATTCGTCGTGTCCAGAAGCCCTTTCTGCAACATTCCAAACATACCCATGATGAACATAAAGACCACCATGAAGAGGCCCGCATAGATAGCGTAATAGGCGGCCTGGGCAAGCCAATATTTGAAGAAATCCTTGGTCACTTCGAACAGGAGCGCAAGGATGCATAAGGGGCCAAGAACGACCACAAGCCCCATCCCGAGTTTTACGGTGATAAGCACGATCATGCCGATGGCGCTCATGATGGATGAAATGATCGTGATGATCAGGGCAATCAGCATGAAGACAAAGGCCTTTCCGATGTTCTTCAAACCGGTAGGCGCGCGCTCCTGTAGCCGGGTGCTGATCTCGGTGCCGTTGTTTGCCGCATCGTCCATGATCTGTGCTGGTGTCTTGATGGTTCCAGTGAAAATCTTGGCCACATCAGTGGGAAGGTCGAGCATGACGCCGGCGATCTGCCTCTGATACAGCCCACCAGCGCCAGCGATTCCTACTATGACAGCAATGCTCACGAGCTTTCGGGTGGCTTGCAGAATCGGCGTCTGGATGGTGCCGTTCATGATGAGCCATCCGTACCAGATCAGCGCGATCGACAATCCCAACCCGACGACCGGCATTATCTTCTCGGTGACCGATGCCACCAGCGGCGTGACGACATCGGTAAGCATCGTGGTGATCGACTTGTCGATCCAGTCAGCGATCCACCCTAGGCTAAAGAGTTGGACACCAGTCGTCGGGGCGGCCATTACCGTACTCCCGGCAGCGGCGCGCGGATCGCGTCGATGCTAAACGCACTCGCGGCCAGTTTGTCGGCCTGCGCTTCCATCAGGGCCTGTTCGGCTTGCAACTGGCGTTGAAGACCATCGGCGCGGCTTTGGTCGACCTGGATATTGGCCTGCTCAACCAGTAGACGCGCCTGCAGATCGGCAATGGCCTTCGGATCCTCTGTCTGATTGATTTGGGCCTGCAGCTTGCTGACCTGCGTCATGCGCGCGGTCATCGCCTTCTGCGTTTGTTCCATGAGAGCTTGGCTGCGCAACGTCAGATTCTCTGCGCGGGTGTCCAAGTTCTTCCGGTCGGTCTCGTAGTTGCCGGTCAAACGCTCTTCACGCTCGATCCGCTTCAGGACTTCTCCAAAGTCGCCGCCTCCTACGTTTGCTTTGCGCAGCACCTGGCGCGCATCCTCGGGCAGAGCCTCCCTGATCGCAGGGTTATTGAGGATGTCGCCCAGATTGCGAACGCCCGTTAGAGATTCGAGCTGACGGCGCTGACTGTCAAGTTGGTCCTTCAGCACGGCGATCTGTTCCGCGGACTTTGCGATAGTTTCGGCATGCTTGATGGCCCGATCGGCGATGGACGCGCCATCAACGACAGGGATGCCGCTCGCATGCGCCGGCGCCGTCGTGGCCAGGGTGCCGCAGAGGATAAGGACGCTTGCGCTTCGCAGGGAGGATTTCAGGGTAGGCATGTTCAATTCCTTGTCGCCTCGCGGGCGAGAGAGAGGTAAAGAGGCAACCACTGTTCGGGGTCGCCGCCACGCGCTACGATCGCTTGATCTGCGAGTTCGGCCATGTCGGCCGACCCGGAGAAAACGAGGATCGAATCGGGGCACGTCGAAAGATCCAATGTGGCAGTGACACTCGAGCCACCTTGCTTGACGACAAACTGGCGACTAAATTCGCCCAGCTCCTTTACCAGCTTGAATTCGGCAGGCGTGAGCTTGAACTGGTCTATGTAAGTGGCTGCCGTGGCTTCGGGATTAGGTAGATACATCTGCGTAGCCGACTGCTGGATCATGGAGCGCCCCACGGGGATTTCGCTGACGGCTTCTGGCTCTTGGGTGGCGTAGACGAAGACACCATTCTTCTTGCGGATAGTGCGGCTCACGTTTTGCATGAACCACTGGAAATACGGCACCCTAAGGGGGTGCTGCACTTCATCGAAGAAGTATGCAAAGCGTCGGCCATCGACCATCTGTTCTGTGCGGTAGAGGAGATAGGTTATGGCCGCATCCCGGATCTCGTCGTAGTCAAGAAACTCGGTCAGATCAAATCCGAAAAGGTTCGTGACCGACAGATCAAGCTGATCTGTCTCGTTGTCCAGGAGCCAGCCGTTGGCATAGCCCACGCACCAGCGCTGCAGGCGCTCGCGCAGGCTGAGCGTGGCACCTTCAGAAGGGGCGGCCGGCAAAAACTGAAGGAGCGTGGATAGACGTCTTTGAGACCGCGGCAAGAAGCTTACGAGCTTCTGGACGGCGGCCTCGATCTGTTTTTGCTCGCTCATGGTCGCAGCCTGCTCGCCGTCGACGGCCAACTGCTTGGTCATTGTGACCATGAAGGCAATGTTCTTCGCCGTCGGCTCGAGTTGCAGGTAGTTCCAGCCGGTGGGCGTACCCATGTGCATTGGAAAGTACCTGCCGCCCATCTGTAGGATTGCCACCTGCATGCCTCGATCCTTGTCAAAGACTGCCCCGGTATAGCCGAATTTGCGCGCTTGCGAGATCAAGTGGCCCAGCATCACGGTCTTCCCGGTGCCGGACTTCCCGATGAGCGATGTATTGCCCAAGCGCCGTTTACCGGTGTCGTCGGTCTCTTCCAATGACGCGTGGAAGTTCATGTAATACGGTGTACCCCCCGTCGTCTTGAGCATCGTCACGGCCGGTCCCCAGGGGTTGCCTGCGGGCTTGCCGTAGAGGTAGTTGTGCATCGACGAGAAACAAAGAAAGTTCAGCGACGTGATCGGGCAGGGGCGCGGGCGCCACTTCCAGTTGCCTGGCAGCTGCGCAGCCCAACCTGCAATGAGCGCCCGGTCAACCAGACGTGCGACGATCTCACTGCTTGCGAGCGTGCCGCTGATCTCAGCCGCTGCGCGCAGCGCGTGCTCGCTGTTCTCGCCAAACACCTGCAGGGTGGCGTGATGATCACCCATGACGAACTTGCCCGAGGACAGGTCATCGCGTGCTCTCTTGAGGTCCACAATCTGGCTGGCCGAGTAGTCGCCAGAGTCCTCCAGCCACTTGATCTGTCGGGTCAAGGCCTTGAGACCTTCCGCCTTGGGCATGGAGCCGAACGACTGCGACAGCACGAATTCGAATGGCAAGTTGAGTAAGCTGTTCAGGTGTCCCGGC
This sequence comes from Achromobacter sp. 2789STDY5608621, assembly GCF_001299375.1. Classification (NCBI taxonomy): domain Bacteria; kingdom Pseudomonadati; phylum Pseudomonadota; class Betaproteobacteria; order Burkholderiales; family Alcaligenaceae; genus Achromobacter; species Achromobacter sp. 2789STDY5608621. The sequence goes on from NZ_CYTU01000061.1 coordinate 10,853, forward strand.
TTGGTGTTGTTGGAATACTCGCGCACCTCGAGCATCACGTAGCGTCGGGTCCAATCGGGGCCGCGCATCTCAGCTTGTTCGCCGTGCGTGGAGAAGAACTGGCGGCTGGTGGGAAGATAGTTGTACAGCCGAGCATCGGTGACGGGAACAGGAGAAATTTTGCCATTGAGCAGGAATCCGAAGAACTCGGCAGGCTCCGAGAAGAACGCCTTCCGATCGGGTGCGTTTAGGGCCCGTTCTTCCGTGATGTCTCCTTCGGTTTCGACCGTGCGTTCGACGATCTTGAGCAGTTCAGGCGAATAGCGCTTGAGGGTGCCGGCCAGCGTCTTGTTGATCTCCTCCAGGTGGCTGATGGCTTGGTTTTGCCAGGCCAAGGCCTGGCTGGCAGTGCGCCGTTCAAAGTTCGAGAGTAGACGCAGAGCTGGGTCCACCTGGGCGCGCATCAGGATGGTCAGGTACATCTCATTAATCATCGGAGGCTTGCCGTCGAATGCGCTTCGGTAAGCGGCATCGTGGGCGCGCGAGAATGCATCCGGATACTCGCTCGCGGGGTATTCCGAGACGCAGCGGCGCACAAGGTGAGACCACAGGCCGAATCCGGCCGGCCAGCCGCGCAGGACGTTGTTGATCTCTTCGATCCAAAGGCAATGTTCCTCCTCGGAATAGCCCTGGAAGGTGCGCCCATCGATGCGCCAGACGCTGAGGTATTCCCAGTCGCGGGTGGCAACGATGGCGTCGGTGACATGATGCGAGTATGGGACATACTGGCTGACTGCCGGCTCATGGGCGGGCAGCGCGGGCGATAGTTGGGTCATGGGCGGTGGGCAGAGAGCAGCCGGCACCAGGGCCGGCGTTGGCTATAGGGCGAGGGCGTGAGCGAGATCGCACCCCAGAAGCGCTTGTTTGGTGCGAAGAACTTGGTCTTGACCCATAGTTCCCAGATCCAGAAGGCGCGATCATCGTTGCGGCTGAGGACGGCAACGACGGGGTAGAGGATCGGTGCGAGCGCCCACCCCCAGAGCGTGAACATGGCGACAAAGAGAGTGAGCAGCACCAATGCGACGAAGGCGCGGGTGGGGACGCCACCCTTGATGGTGGCTGCGCGCGTGGCGCCCTTGAAGAGAGGGTAGCGGTTCGGCGGGACGCTGGACGGTTCAACGTGGGGCGATGCCGCCGGTGCCGCCGCCGGGGCGTTGCCTGGCGTCGGCATGGTCAGCCCCAAAAGTACTTGATGAAGCCGCCGACCACGGCGCCGGCGAACACGACGCCTACACCCCACTGGATGGCGGTGTCTTTCCGCACCAGGTCGGAGGAGTACGCCAATCCAATCAGCGCGCCGACGATGGTGGCGCAGATCGGGATAATGAGCCAGAGCCAGTCCTTGAAGCTCTGCAGCGCGTTCGTGCCTTTCTCGAGCTGGGCGAAGGCGGGGTCGGGGTGCAGGAACAGCAGTACGGCGAGCGCCAAATAGCCCAACACCAGGATGGGCGGTGCCGTTGGCCGGGGAGCGGCCACCGGCTTGAAGCGGCACGGACGGAAGGACTGGGCGGTGGAAGTGGGGGCAATTCGCATTGCAGACTCCAGATATGGACGCCACCCGTGCGACTAGGCACAGGGCAGAAGATATTGAAAAAGTGGGTGTGGAGAAGCCGGGGCGCGGGGTTTAGCTGCTAAACGCGCCGACTTCTGGGGGGAGCGGTAGGGCTTCGGGTTTGGCAACGACCGGCCATCGCTAGTCGTTGGACACGACCAAGCGGAGATGCGGTCCTTTGACGAGTCTCGGGCAGAGCTTTCCGATGACGTTACCTTGGGCGTCAGTGATGACGTGTCCGCTGAGCGCGAAGACGTCGAGAGCTGCGCGCAGATCTGTGTCGTATTCGCCAATAGTGGCAAGGTACAACTGAGGAGTCAGCCCGTGCCTCTTGAGGACTTGCTCTGCAGCAGAGCGTCTGCGACGTTCCTTGCCGCGAAGCCAGGATCGCCAAATCCAGCCCATCCACGTCGCGACGGCTGCGCCGAAAGAAAACCACAACATATCGACCATCGATCCAACTCCACAGCTAGCGGGTTGGTTGGGTTATTGGAACGCGATGACCGAACACGGCAGCGTCGTCACGGGAGAATGCGTCTGGACGGGACGCCGAAAAGGCGTCAGGCCGGGCGCGGCCGAAGGCGTCCTGCGGGGGGGCACTCTTCTTATCAGCTGCAGGCTGTGCGTTCCGTTGGTTCCGGACAGCGCGTGGGTCTTTCTGTCGTGGTGGTGCTTGCGCAATCGCCGGCACCGGCAGCCCCGCGCCGGCCAGCACCTTGCCGACGTAGCCGTTGGAAAAGCCCCTCGTAAAGTTGCCGGTGTTGTAGCAACTGAAGGCTGCGTACAAGGCGTTCTGACCGGGTCCGTGAATGGACGCGGCGCGCTTGTAGCAGTCGACGAGCACGCGCTGGGCGGAGGCCAAGTTCGTGCACGGGTCGAAAATCGTTTCTGGCGTCACGCCCAGCCACTTCCAGTTTCTGACGTTGATCTGGCCGTACCCCACGTCGAAGTCAACGCCCTTGGCGATGAGATCTCGCACTTCGCGCACGGCCTCCTGCTTGGAGCTGGGGCGGATGCTGCGGTGGGGCTTGGCGTTCACGCCGATAACGAGCGGATCGAACGCGGACTCGTGCCGGACCACGGCGGCCAGCGTGCTGATATGGACGTCAGGGGCGCACTGGCGCGCCAGGGTCGGAAAGTCCATGGGTCAGTCTCCCTGGTATCCATATCCGTAGCCATCCTTCTCCCGGGCTTTGCGCTCGGCCAACGCCTTCTCGTACTTGGCCAGTTCGCGCTCGTAGTCGCGGGCCTCCACCCAGTAACCAAGCTCTTCCGGCTTGCCGACATAACGGGGAAGATCGCCGGCGAAATCGGTGTATTCGTGAGAGGCGTAGGCACTGCAGTACGTGGGCCTTTTGTCGCTGATCACGGCATAGCCGCCATCGCTCGCGCCCCACCACGATCCGAGCGCGGTGTTCAGCGATTGTGCGTCGCACCGGCCGGCGCCTTTCGAGATCGCCCGCACCAGGCTCTTCATGGCGGGGGAATCCTCCGAGGCCGGACAAAGCTCGAGGAAGTCGAGGCGTGCGTTGAGCGTGTCCGACAGCTTCTTCTTTTTGATGCCGAAGTAGTGGGACAGCGAAGGAGAGCATTCGCTGGGACGGGAGCCGCTGGAAAGGCAGAGAATTGCTTCGCACGCCAGGCGGGTATCGCCGGTCAAGACGTCGGGCTTGATGTCCATGCCCGGAATGCCGGTGGCGGAAACAGGAAGCAGGCCTGGAATGACGGTCAAGACGAAGAGCGCGACGAGGCGCAGTGGAGATTGCATGAAAACTGCCTCCGAGGAAATTAGTGAAGGGGGTAACGAAGGGCGGACCTGCTCTGGTGGCGCCAGCGGTCGTTAGGTCCCGCCGATGCAAACCCCCACGATCTCGACCGCCGAAGCGTGCCAACTGACGCGGACTCTCAGTTGCATGTTCGGAAAGACCGTGCCTCGGGCGCTGGCTTCGCCGTTGCCATTCGTAGTTGTTGCCCCGACGTCGATGGCGCCGTCGCCCACAACCGACCAGGTGAGACCGATGCCGCTCGCGGGGGATCCGTTCGGATAAGTGGCGCGAACGAGGAACTCGGGAAAGCGGCAGTCCACTCCGCCAGGCCGCTTAAGCACTTCGAAATTGACGGACGTCGGCGCCACCACCTGACAACTGCTCTGCCACGCTCCCCAGCCCGTATATGCCACGTCGTTGGGGTTCGATTGCAGGATGTACGCCGTGCGATACCGGACCTGGCTCCCCGTATACCCGGCCGGGCACTGGGCAGTCTCGGATTGCTGGTCAGCGCGGCGGCATCCACCGTAGGTTGTATGCCAGGCGTACCCGGACCAGCAGCCGCCAGCGGGCAGAGGCGGAGACTGACCGATTTGGACCGCGAGGGTGTTTAGGTTCGTGGTCAGGTCAACGTTGGCCTGGTTCGCCGAAGTGGTATTGCCGGCGCTGGGCAGGAGCAGGAGGAGGGCGAGCCAAAGCTTGCCCGTACCCCTCGAATAGGGGAGGAACATATCTTTCTCCAATGAACGTACAGCAGAAAGGGGCGGTGGCGAGTCGGGAATCTCGACTACTGCTTGCACCCTTGGATGACCGTGGCGCGGGCGGAAGGATCCGCCGGCGAGATGGAAACACGGTCGGCCGCGATCGAAGCGCGCTGCGCGACACGTATATAACTTGAGCCGGCATTCTGGAATGTGCCGTTGAACGCACCGCCGACGGTGACGGCGCCGGCGGCGTTGACGTAGCCGGAGCCCGATATGCTGCCGCCGATTGATCCCGCGATGCTGACGTCGCCACCGCGAGCGGTAGCATCGACGCCTTGAAGAGCGACCTGGCGCCAAGGGCTCAAGCCGGCCGGACATTGGAGCGGGGGCACTGACGCCTCGTTCGGCAGATCGCTGTATACGCCCGTGATGACATGGCCGGTCTGGGTAAACCATACGCCTCCCGTACAAACGGCGAGCATCTTGTTTGCTGTCGATGCGTAAAGTCCCTCCACAGTGCAGGCCGCACCAGGCGTGACCGATGTGTTGAGTAGCAGCCCTTTGTTGCTCTGGATCGTCTCCCCCACGGTCAGCGTGTTGTGCAGCGTGACGGGCCGGGTCTCGCCATGCCGCACGAACTGTGCAAAGGGGGTGGCATCCAGACTTGCAGCGATGACTGCATGCCCCGGTTGCGTGCCGAAATCAAACCAGGCACGCGGAATGTCCATCAACGGCCCCCGTACATTTGCGGACCCGTGGGCATCGTGGCCACCGTAGCCTTCAGCGGCGAGGACTACCTTGCTCAAGAGGGTTTGGTCGAAAACGCTACGGTTGGCGGCAGGCGGTGTGCATTCGGCATTTTGTCGGAGGCTGCGCGCTGCGTTAATGGGATGGCAGGCGTAGACGAAGGCGCTGGTACGGCAATCAGCGCCTGGGCAGGTACCCTGTCGGACCAGAATGAACCGCGCTACGTCTCCCAGGCTCGGGTATCGCGGGATCGTCGCTGGCAGCAACCCTAGTGCCGTGAGGTCGGACAACCCGCCCCGCGCGACTTGCGCGCCTCCCACGCTGGCCCAGACGAGGGCTGGCGGCGTGGGATACGAGCCAGCGGGCAGACCCGTGAGGTCTTCGCCGCGCAGCCACGCCTCGTGCTTTAACTGCAGATCGACCACCGCGCCCCGGATTTGCATCAGGTAACGGCCGGTCGCTTCAGCGGCCCCTTCGTCCGCCTTGCGTCGGACTTCCTTCGCCGCGAATACCGCCAGCAACATGACGAGCAGTAGGGCGACCGTGATCTCGACGAGAGTGAAGCCTGCCTGTGTGCGCGCGCGGTAGGGCAGCGGTAATTGAATTAATTGCATTTGTTCGCCTCCGTTGAGAGCCCGTCCGGGCGTGCTGGTGGCACGCCCCTCACGCAGTCCCAGGGAATCAGCGCGTGGCGAAGACGAAGGTGTTGTTGTCGCCATTGACGCAGAGGTTTTGGGCGGTGACGGCGTTGAACGTCCCCGACTCACTGTTGGCGCCCAAGGTTTTTGCGACCGTGCCGTTCACGCTGATCATCTCCGAAATGCCGTTCAAGGTGGAGGCGAGAACGGGGCAGGCGCGATGGTTGACGTTCGTGAGCGTCAGCGAGAAAGCGCTTCCCACCGCGCCGCCACCCAGCGCGGCCGGGGCGATAGTGATAGTCCCGTTCGAGCCCACGCCGGTACCGCCGAGGCGGTGTGCAACCGTGTTTCCGGTTACCTTGAAAACGGTGGAGTCCCGCAGCGACGGCGCCAGGTTCTGGGCGTTGTCGATCGCCGAGTAAGGCGTGGCCGAGTCGCCTTCGCTCATGATTCGTGCGGTGGACATGAACCGCTGCAGCTCGCCAGCCGCCGCAGGGACCCGACCTTGAACAAAAAAGCCCTTCACCGAGGGAAATCCCACGATAGCGAGGATGATTACGATGGTGATGACCACGCCCACCTCGGCCAGCGTCCAACCGCCTTGACGGCGAAGGTCCGCAGATGTGGCGCGCTGGATGGCGCGCTGGGTTGCGATGTTGTGCTTTTGCATCTGAAATCCGATTGTTCGAATGAGTTTTCACCACGAGCCATCGTGGTGGCTAGTTGCTATATTGCGTCGATCATCAAGGCGTTGCGCATGTCCATGATCACGCTTTGGTGCCAAAAGAAGAGGCCAGCCATGACGAGGACGGCGCAAATGAGCGCCGCCCATCGCAGGACCTTTGCGCGGTCTTCAACGCGCTTGAGGATGGTGGTCTCCATGCGTGCGCGGGTCTTCTGCAAGCCCACGTCCGGGCCAAGTGTGTTTGTGAGGTCTTCGAGATACCAGTAGATCTCGCGATCCAGCAGGCCAACGTCAAATATCGCTGCGCCCTTTTTTCCGTCGTCGAGTCGATTCTGAATAGCCTGAAGCCGACGGCTAAGCCAACGTGACGCCCCGGGTAACTGCAGCTCTATCGCTTGACGGATCTGCATGACCTTGCCCGCGCGGGGTTTTACGGCAGTCGCCGCCGTGCTCACCACCGCAATCGCTTGAACGTCCCGGTAAAGCCGATACGGTCCCCACTTGTCGAGCCAGCGGCGCAGCGGGTTGTCCATATAGGGGAACGAGAGATAGACGGCAACGCCGAGGGCGATAGATACCGACCACAGTCGAATACCCTTGTCCCGAATCCACTGCGCCATGTCGAAGAATGCCTGGGTGGATGGAGTGAGCAGCTCAAACCGTATGTCTGGCATGGCGTCTTGCAGCATAGGCGCGGTGAGGTAGGGGACCGCGAGCATCACCATTGCCCATACCAGCAGCAGCATTAGGGCGGCCACCGCCAACGTTCCGACGAGGATTGACCTAAGCTTGGCCGTCACACGCACGACGGCGGCCATGTCGCGCAGCCCGCCCGCGAAGACCGCTTGCCCTTGGGTTTGCAGCGAAACGAATTCCGCGACCTCTCGCGGCGGAAGTGTCCGGTGAAGCGTCCTGCCAAGCTCGCCCGTCTCCACAATCCGGTGCGCCCAGTAAGCCGACAGGACGCCACGGGCGCTCTTGCCGTAGCGCTGCGCGTCAGCTTCAAGAATGCTGAGAAACGTCCGTCGACCCTGAGTGTCCTCCGTAATGTCCGCCAAGTATTCGTACCAGTCCGCACGGACACGCTTGAACTTGCTGGCGGCCTGGCCGACCCGCGTGAAGTAGAAGGGAATCTTCATCCCTTTTTCCTTTGGCGTAGAAGGGTCGCGAACGCCGAGAAATGAGGCTCGATGTCCCGGGGGTCGATCATTCCCTGGCTCATCTTGTAGACGGCGCATTCCATGGTGGACTTGCCCTCCATATCGGGGTCGTCGTACCGGGCGGTGCGCTGGCTGGCGAAGATCGCTCTCAGGCGGATCTCGTCGCCGTTTGCGACGGCTCGAAGCGCATCGGGATCACTAGAGGGCTCGAAGAGTTCAGCTACTGCGGTGCGACTCGCGTAGCCGAAGAGTTCCGGGATCCCCTTCTTGCGGCAGTGTTCGCAGCCTTCCGGGTTTCGGATCTTGAGCGAATCGCTGCCGAAGTCGTATAGGGCTTCGATGTCCGCCAAATACTGTTGCCATGTACCGCGATCTCGTTTGACGCCCATTCGATCCTGGGCACCGTCAAGGAGAGCCACGGCGGGAAGGGCGCAGCTGCACAGTTTGGGCATCAGGGCCTGGTGAACGAGCAGCTTCAGAACGCCAGGGGTTCCCAGCGTGCTGCGCGGTATTCCGATTTCGCTGGAGGCAAAGCGCTGGGGAATGGCAAGCGCACTTCCCACGTGCGTCGTGCAGTAAAGGTTGCTGCCCGAGAGCACGATGTCTTGAAATGCGGCGCCCGTGAGCACATCGCGAATCTCACCGAGAAAGACATCACTCGCGGCCGCTCGCTTGAGCGCCATGAGCTTTGATTTCATCGTGTCGCGGTCGGAGCCATCCAGAGAGCGCGAAACGCTGGCTTGGAGCACGGCCTCGAGGATGAGTTCGACGGGATCCTCGATAGACATGACCTTGCGCGTTCTCGGCAGACGCACAATCAATTGGGCAATGCTCACCGTCTTTCCGGAGCCAGGGATGCCGCCCATGGCGATGGCGCCGCCCATGCTGCGCATCGCCCGCTCGAACTGGGCGATTTGCGAGGGGAGATATCCGAGGGCTGACATGTCCACCCTTTGCACCTTGGAGTCCACGTCGAGCAAGCGCAGCGTGATGGACGGACCCTTGTCTGCAATGAATGAACCCCAGCGAAGCATGTAGCTGCGCTCGTCCACCACCTCGTACAGCCGCCCCTGTTGCTCGTTCGCCATGTCAAGGAATAGGCCGTTCCCGCCGCTGACATCCAGCCAGGCAACGCTGGCCATGTCGAGGAGTTGCTGCGTGGGCATCGCCAGATGTTCAGGCGTGGTGTACTGGCCGTCGATTGTGGCGCTGATGCGCGATTTCGCGGCCGTGGTGTCGATATTCAGATGCAGATCGCTCGCATCGTTGCGTACCGCCCAGGACACGATGTCGTAGAACCCCTGGCGTACCGCCGACTTCTCCTTCTGGCCTCTGATCCGGGAGCTCCGCTGTATCACGTCTTCGGCCTGCATACGCTCTCTGACGAGGGTCAGCAGAATGACCGGGTTGATCGTGTATATCTGGACCGGGCCCTTGGCGGCGTCGATGGCGCGTTGTTCGACGGCGCGAAAGATGTCCGTGTCCAGTTCGCGCGGTTTGACGAATACGACATAGCGCGGTCCATCGAGCTCGGCGACACATGCGGTGACCGCCGATGTCGATCCGCACCAATCAACCTTGAGCGTCCTGAACGCCGGCTGCATCTGGGCAATGTCTTCGAAGGAATCGATGTGCGGGTAGGCGTCACTGGTGCGGGCAGCCGGCATCGATGCGTGCATGTCCAGGACGGGCATCTCCTCCTGTTCGCGCAGGCTGACATGCACCGTGCGGTTGAGCCGTCGCACCCAATGAAGGAAGCTTGAGATCATGGTGTTCCCCGATTAAGGCAATAGGTGACTACGTCCTGGGACTGGTCAACGAAGCTTGCGCAGGGTTGAGAAACGGCTTGCAGGCGCAGTCCGAGGTCGGCGCCGGCGACCGGCTCGGCGTGGCCGGCACGGTAATGCGCCCGGCGGCCGGCCTGGTCGACCAGAACCGTCAGCTGCCCGCCGACGCCTGTGATGGCGAGAAGCCGAGGCGGGGCGACACCGGGCGCTGCGTCAGGGTCGGGCTTGGTGGCCTGGGCAGCTGGCGAGCGGCCGGAAGTGATAACGTGCCCGCCTTCGCCATTTTCGGATTGAGCCTTGCGCTTTTCCTCATCGAGTGCGCGCTGGGCGTCAAGCTCCAGGAGCTCTTGAACGGTATGGGTAATAACCTGGTTCAGGCTGGCGAAGTCGACTCCGGCACCGACCACAGGGATCTGCGCCCACACCGAAAGAGGGGCGGCGATCGCGAGCGCTGCGCCAGCGGCGGCCCAGCCGAGCCCACGTCGCCGTTTGGGTTCAGGGAGATTCAACATAGATGGTTCCTTTGAGCGTTGTGACGAAGGCGCTCGTCGTGAGCCCTGGTGTGGTGTCCGGCGTAAAGCGCATCTGCAACTGCGTGACTTCTGAGGTACGGGGAAGCGCCAAGCCGTACAGGGAGCGCAGGGGCGCGTTGATGACGATTGCTCGGGTTGCCGGAAGCTTGATTTCCTTGGGCCTGATCACGGGTTGTTCCAACCCGTTCGCGAGCTTGATGTTCGGCACCGTGATCGGCACCGGGCCCGGCGGTGAGAGCGTCAAATCCCCGAGTGCCGGGCTCAGCGCCTGCCAGGACGGTTCCCAAAGCTGCCGCATCGCATTTGCGTCGGGCAAGTCCGCCAGCACCATGGGCTGAGCTGCCACCGCCGCTGGGATGGTCCATGTGGCGTTCGCCTTCTCCAGATCGACATGAGCGATCTTCCAGGTCGACGGCAAGGCTGCGTGCAGCGTGCGATTGTCCGCAAGCCGCGTGCGCTTGTACTTCGCTACGCAGCTGCGAACCTTGGGTTGGCAGTCAACCTCGACGAGCTTCCAGCGACCGGGCGCGGTCGGCACGGACTCCAGTTGCTGCAGCAACGGGGCCAGCCCGGGCTCGCCGAGCGTCTGAGCCGTCTTTGCCCACGCCGTAATGGCCTTCTTCCAGAGCGTCGCGGGGTCAACATCGGGCTGCGCGGCGAGCATTTCCTGTGCAATGCGTGCTTGCCGCTCCTCCCAATAGCTCATGCCGATGTCCCAGACCTTGTACACCAGAAACAGGCCCAGAATGGTCCACCAGAAGGGCGAGACCATCGCGAGACTGAATCCTGCCCTGCGCAGGGACGACTGCTGGTTGGTGTGAGCGGCGAGCTGTTGCAGGGAGAACGGCAGTGATTGCGTGAGGTAGTCTCCGTGCACCTGCGCCTCGCCGTAGCGCGCCAGTGCTTCATCGAGTGCACGTTGCGCCGCTTGGGCGTCTGGAATAACAGTGTCGCCGCCCGCCTGAACCACGCCGGCGACGGTGACGGCAATCCATACAGATTTGTCTGGCAGACTGAGTGCAACAATGTGGGTGCCGTGGCGGTGCATCTGTGCAAATGCGGACGCCGCCGAGAACAGGCTCGCGCGTGTCTTTGCTAGGCGCTCCTTGCCTTTGGCGATGAGAAGCCCGACGGAAGGGCTGCGGGCATCGCTGTGTACAAAGTGTGTGGCCTTCACCTTGCGCGCCAGGCGCAGCGCTTCCTTTGGCAGATCCTCGCCGAGGATAGTCTGCCACCGCATGCCCAGGACGAGCTGGTTCGATGTGCCGGGAATGGCGACTAGCCGGTAACTCAGCCGCCGCGGGGTCTTCTCACGTCGTGCCACGTCAGAATCCTTCTTCAGGGATGGCCGTCACCAGGACGACCGTTAGCATCTGTTTTTCCTGCGATGAGTCGGATCCGCCGGCAATCATCGGTGCCTTGTCATCGAGGCGCCGCCTGGTCGAGCTGTCTGCCGATTGTTGATAGCCGCCGATGACTACCTGCTCGCCCGGGCGCACCATCACCTGCTGCACCCGGCCTTGCCCGCCGATATCGGTCTGCTGGACAAACGATTGATCGTCGCGGGATCCGACTGGCTCCTTCTTCATCTCGATGAGCCGGCTGTCGTCGTACGCAATGGTCAAGAGAACCTGCCCGTCATCTTGCGCATCCGGCACGACGGTGAGAAACGTGCCGACAGTCTTCGAGTCCTGCGTAACGGTGACCGTGGGGGACGAGGTGTCGGACGTGCTCTGGGTCTGCTGCAGATCCTTGATGTAGTCGAAGGTGCGGCGCGTGTCGTACTTGCTCGGTCGCCGGTTTTGCATCAGGAGCGGAATGCTCTTGTGATCGATGATCGAGCCCAGCTGCGAGAGCGCCGAAAGCGCAAGGTTCGACCCAGCGAAGGGGCCGCTTCCAACCCGTGCGCCCACGCTGCCTGCAGCTTTGGCCGCATCAAGCAACGGCGCAACGCCGGCCGCCGAGGCGGTGTTTTCACGTCCAAGGCTGTTGAAGAGGATCTTCCAATCCACACCACCTTGATTTAGACGATCGCTTTGCACCGTGATCTCTTCGAAGACCAGGCGAACGCGGCGAGTCATTTGACGATTTTCAGCGTCGAGGAATTCGCTGATCCGGTCTTGAGCGTCCTTGGTGTCCGTCACCACAATCGTGTTCGAAGCACCGTCTGCGGCCTTGATCACGCCGGCGCGACTTAGAAACTGGCTGACCTTGCTGACCACGGCGGCCAGTTCCCGGGCTTCATCCTTCGCGCCCGCGCTGGCTTTGTCGGCCAACATCGAATTGGTCGACTTGATGTCGCGCTGCAGGTTCTCCTCGGCAGCCTGCGTGGGAGTGCGTACGACGTAGCTCTTGGTTTCGGTCCGGTAGAAGCGCAGCGCGCCGATCTTGTCGTCGTACCGCCAGTACACGCCCAGACGAAGCGAGATCGCGTCCAGGACCGAAGCAAGGGGCGCTTGGCCGGCCGGCAACGGCGCCATCTTGGTGCGTGCCACACCTTGGGGCAGCGTCGGTCCAGCGATGCGTTCCACCGCTGCACCGGGGATAAGAGCGGGGACGAGGGTGTCCGCGGCGGTCGAGCCAAGGCTTGCAGGGTTCACCGTGCCCAGATCGCCCGCCAGGCGCGGCAAGAAGTATTCCGCGGGCAGCAAGGCATCGGCGGTCACCTGCGTCAGGATTCCGGTGGCCATCTGGATCCTGTCGGCCAGAGTCTTCAGATCGGCGGAGTTGTCCTCAAAGAGCAACGTCGTATTGACGTTCGCCCTGAGCGCCGGCGGGAGTGTGACTTCGCGGGCCAAGGGTTGGGGCCGGCCGGCGATCCAGGGCAGTTCGACGACTTGACCCTTGGCGCGGTCGATGTCGCCGGCTTTGAGCTTGAAGTGGTCCAACGCGATGGTGCCGTCGGCCTGGCGCAGCGCGGCGCGGGATTCGACGCGGTCAGTGGCCTGCAGGGCCGAGCAGCCGGCCAGCGCGGCTAGCATGACCGTCGCCAGTACAGTGCGGTAAGGATTCATTGGTTTTCCTGGTCGACGCCACGGCTACGATTGCGTGGCGGGAGAGCGGTTGCAGCTGCGTGTGAAGGGCACCATGCGCAGCACCCTGTTGGCATAGAAGCAGGGCCGTACGGGCGATTCTGTCATCGCGATCGCCTGGGACAACGCCTGCGTCGCCTCTTGGAACGACTCCGCCTCGAACTCGGCGGGAGCTTGAATCGGCAGATCAAAGTTCAGTTCCCACTGGTCCGGGCCGAACGTCCAGTTTGCCTTAGCTGCCCATCGTGCGAGCGCCTGGCGCACAGTGCCGTCGTCGGGGCCGATGCGCCAGATTTCCTTGGCCACCACGGGAATGGGTTCGGGGATCGGCTCGGGGGCTGAGGGCGGGGCAACTGTAGGCCTGGGTCCGCTTGCCGGTGCATCCGGGGCCGATGCGGGAGCCGGAGCCGTGGCGGGCAGATCCCTCAGTGCCGGCGGCATCGGAACGGTGTTGGTTGCGATGATGCGGGACTCGGGCTGTGGGGTAATGGCCTGGCCGGGCGTGTCTACCGTTGCACTATCCGTGGAAGCCGGTTGTGCTGGCGTGGGCTGCGGCCCAACTGCGGCAGAAGGCGCTGCCGGTACAGGAATCGGTAGCGGCTCGGCGCGGTTGGTGGTGTCGGTGGCATTCGTTGCGATGGCGTCGGACTCCCCCGGAGTCGGCGTTGGCCCCGAAGCCGGCGGCGGTGGCGCGAGCGCAATTGGTATCGATTCGGGGCGCGAAGTGGATGTCTGTTGCATGGCGGCAGACTTGCGCGGATCGCCATGATTGATGGCAACACGCTTCGTATCGGGCGGCATCGGCGGCGCGGGCGGCACAAAGCCGCAGGCCGAAAGCAGGCAGGCGGCCGCGACAGCGGCCGCCAAGAGAGGTGCTTGCATGGGGGAAACTCCAGTGGGATGGGGTGCGATCTGACCCTGAGTTCGAGAGGGCGATCGGTAGGAAAGTGCGCTGCGCTCTAGAACCGAGAGCCTCGTCGAAAGGCCTGGCGAAGCCGGGTTAAAGCGGGCTGGGCGCCCAGGCATGCATGCCTTGGCGTTCGAGTTCCGCGTGGACGGTACGCATGTCGCCAGGCGAGCTGTGGCGCCGGGCCAGGAGAAGCAGTTCTACGAGGATCGGCAGCAAATTCGCGTCCACGCCGGCGCCGGCACCGTTGTCCACTAAGGCCAAACGGAGCTGTTCAACATGGTCTGCTACGGAGTCCTCTGCCTCGAGCCGGCTTCGCAGGTACTTGGAGAGGGTCAACCCCGCGTCCGCAGCCTCCCGCTCATATCGCCGGTAGGCGGCGTCGCTCAGACGGAAGGACACCAGGCGTTCAAGCAGCCGCCGCACGATACCTGCCCTCCTCGACGACAATCTGGCCAATGGCCTTCGCGAAAGCCTGGTGAAATGCATCCCGCCGGATTCTGCGTTCCAAAGGGGTGTCGATTCGCCCCACGCAATGGGCTTCAAATTCCTGGTCACGAAACTGGAGAGCGCTCAGGAGGGTGTCCGACTGAAACCAATTTCTTGCTGCTTGGCGAGCAGCCCGGGCGGTGGACGGGTATTCAAAACGAGGTTCGTGGCGGCCAGGCGCCGGCCTGCCCGATTGAAGGGTGTTCGTCATGGGGTCGGATTCCTAGGGAATGCCTTGCAGGCCGGGAGGCGATCTGCATACTGCGAGGGTTGTTGCAGGGATGCGTGGCCCGGCCGAAGCGGCTATCCGGACGCGACCGAGCGTGTCCATTTTTCGGACCGTTTGCACCAATTAGTGCCACTTGGTGCCGTTAAACCCCACCTAACTTCTGGGAAAAGTGGCGCTAATTGGCACTAATTGGCGCGTGTACAGATTCGATTCCTGTCGGGCGCGCCAATATCAAAACAAGACCCGTCAAAAAACCGCCAAAAAAGCGCCGCGTCGAAAAGCACCGCGGTCAAGAATGGCGCCGGGTCAGGCTGGTTCAATAACCGGTCATCCAATCAGCCGCATGCACATGCGGTCACCAGGCGCCTGCTGGCGGATTTTCCTTTCTCCCGTTTTTCCCCGTGCCGACGGTATGGTCCGTTGCTTGCGTCTCGCCATGGCGGCGCCGCGCGCAGGGTCATGCCCGGGCCGTGGTCCGTTTGATCTGCTCGATGAAGTGGCGCACGGCTGGCGCGCGCTCATGCCGCCGGTGGAGCGCGGCCACCTCCGAATCGATGGCGGCGCCCGCCAGTTCCCGGAAGACGACGTTCGGCAGTTTCATGACCTCGACCAGGACGCTTGGCACGACGGCCACGCCCATGCCGAGCGAGACATGCGTCAGCACGGTCAGCAGGCTACCGGGGGCCGCCACCACATCGGGCGTGAATTTCCCGCGCCGCGCCACTTCCAGCAGGCCCAGGATCTGCTCGGGCACGATGAAGGCTTCCCTGGCCAGTGAACGCGCAGTGATGGCGCCCGACGCCGACGCGAGCGGATGGTCGGCGGGCAGCGCGACACAGAACCGGTCGCGGATCAGCATGTGGCTGGAGATCGAGGGCGGCAGGACGATCGGCATGCGCACGAAGGCGATGTCGATGCGGCCGTCCTCGAGCGCGCTCGCCAGTTGGTCCGTGGGCATTTCGCGGGTCTGCACCAGAACGTCGGGCCAGGCCGCGTGGAAACGCCGGCATTGGTCCTGCAGGACGCCAAAGAACACCGCCGAGCCCACATAGCCGATTTCGACCCGGCCCAGCTCGCCGCGCCCGGCGCGCAGGCCGACGTTGAGGGTGCGCTCGAGTTGTTCGAGCGTGTTGCGCGCTTCGATCAGGAAGACTTCGCCGGCCGAGGTCAGCGCGACGGACCGCTTGGTGCGGTTGAACAGGCGGACCTGCAGCGCGCGCTCCAATTCCTGGATGTGGGCGGTCAGCGTGGGCGCGGACAGGTCGAGCTGTTCCGCCGCCTGGGCGAAGTGCAGCGTGCCGGCGAGCGTCACAAAGGCCTTCAGATGGCGGATCTCCATGCGCTGGCCCCTGCCGCGTTGGTGGAAGTGACGCCATCATATCGCCAGCCGGGGCCGGCACAACCTGGCCTGGCACGACGATATGGCACGAGGGGGCATGACACCGAGCCACACGGCACGACACCGTGCGCTCAGCGCGCGGGGCGGGCGTCGCGCATCAACAGCTGGACCGCCAACGCGCAAGCCGCGGCCATGGCCGCGGCCAGGGCGAAGGCGCTGGCGAAGCCGACGGCGTAGCTGTCGCGGGCGATGGGCATCAGTACCGCGGCCACCGCGGGGGAGTAAGCCGCCATTGCCCGGTCGAGGTCGCCGGCGATGACCTGGTCGTAATAGCTGGCGGCCACGTGCAGGCCGGCGCGCTGCGTCGCGGCCTCGGCGTAGTGATGAATGCTGCTCGCCAGCACCGCGCCGAAGCCGGAGAACCCCAGCAGGATGCCGGTGAAGCGGGACGTGGTGCTGATGCCCGACGCCATGCCGGCGCGGCCATGGGGCAGGGTGCTCATGATGGCCTTCTGCGTCTCGCCGTTGAGCAGGCCGCCACCCATGCCCAGGATGGCCATGCTGCCGATCAGTGGATAGCCGCTGGCCTGCCGGGTCGCCAGGATCATGAGCAGGTTGCCGATCGCCACCACCGCGAGGCCGATGCTGAGCACGCCGCGGGAATCCAGGCGCGCCGACAGTCTGCGGCCGACGTGGGGAAACACCAGCATCGCCAGCGCGAAGGGCAGCATGCTGGCGCCCGCCGTCAGTACGGTCTGTCCGCGCGCGTTCTGCAGGTACATGGGAAGCACCGATGCCATCACCTGCGCCGTCGAGGCGTAGGCGAACATCGCGATGACGGCGCCGACGAACGGCTTGCTGCGGAACAGTCCCAGTTCCACCAGCGGATGGGGATTGCGCGATTGCGAACGCAGGAACGCGCTCAGGCACAGCAGGCCGAGGACTGCGACGATGGCCACCGTCGGGCTGCGCCAGCCGATGGCCGGACCCACGATCAGCAGCCAGGTGGCGGAGAACATGGAGCCGGTGAAAAACAGGATGCCGACCGTGTCCAGCGGGCGGTTGTCCGGCTCCCGCGATTCATCGATGCAGCCGCAAGCCGCCAGATAGAGGATGACGCAAATCGGCAGGTTGATATTGAAGGCCCAGCGCCAGCCCAGCAGGCTGCCGATCAGGCCGCCCAGCAACGGCGCCAGCACCATCGTCAGGCCCATCACGCCGCCCCAGGCGGCCCAGGCGCGATTACGCGCCTCGGGCTGGTGGAACGCATTGCCGATGACGGCCAGCGCGGGCGCCAGGAGAAAGGCCGCGCTCAGGCCCTGGCCGGCCCGCGCCAGGTACAGCACCGTGGCCGAGGGGGCCAGGCCACAGAACAGCGAGGTCGCGGCAAATGCCAGGATGCCCAGTTTGAACACACGCTTGCGGCCGTACCGGTCGGCAATCGAGCCGGCAGGCAGCAGCATCGCCGCGAAGCACAGGACGTAAGCGCTGATCACCCACTCGATGTCGGCGAACGAGGCGTTCAAATCGCGGGCAATGGCCGGCAGGACCACGCCGACGACATTGGCGTCCAGCACCGTCATCGCGCAACCCGCGGAGGCGACGAGCAGCACGGCGCGGTCCCGGGTGGGGGATGGGGAGAGGGCGGAAGAGGGCAGCGCGGTGGGCAAGATGATGTCCTGTAAGCGTGGGAGGCGGTGGACCCGCCGCGCTCATTTCAGCATCGCCGTCTGCGAGGTTCAATACGCGAAAACCGATGAATAATTCGGATTTTCCGAATACCGAATTCAGTGCGAACCCCCCCATCGACGAAAGGGGGGTATGCCTGTCGTCGTTGCGTGATTCCTCATAAATAGCATGAGGGCATGACAGCGCTGCGCGCTTGCCGTGAGGTGCTTTCATGTGTGCGTCCCGCGCCACAAAAGCGGCTGATTTTTCAAATCGGCGCTTGTTTGCGTTGATGTCCGAAAAACTGACATACAGCGTTTTTAGACTTCGTCCCGTCATGTGCCGAGTTGCTGCCCGTGCTGCTTGCCGACTCGCATGCGCATGTCTGTTCAATCAACGGGAATCTGTAATGAAAAAGACTCTGATCGTCACCGCCCTGTTCGCCGCCCTGTCGGGCGTCGCGCACGCTGAAACCTCGGTGACGCTGTATGGCTTGATCGACACCGGCGTGGGCTTCCAGCGCATCAAGGGTAACGACGGCTACAAGGAATCGAAGGTCGGCATGGCCAACGGCGTGTCCAGCGGTTCGCGCTGGGGCCTGCGTGGCGCCGAAGACCTGGGCGACGGCCTGAGCGCCGTGTTCACGCTGGAAAGCGGCTTCAACTCGGCCACCGGCCAGTCGGGTCAGAGCGGCCGTCTGTTCGGCCGTCAAGCCACCGTCGGCCTGAAGAGCGATTCGTGGGGCCTGCTGGAGTTCGGCCGCCAGACCAACATCGCCTCGAAGTACATCGCCGCGATCGATCCGTTCGGCGCCAGCTACGGCCAGGCCAACGTGGGCGCGGCCTTCGGCGCCGCCAACACGGTCCGCTACGACAACATGGTCATGTACCAGACCCCGTCGTTCAGCGGTTTCCAGTTCGGCCTGGGCTATTCGTTCAGCGCCGATGACACCAAGGATGGCGCTGCCCAGTTCAACGCCGACGGCACGCGCAAGAGCAACCCGTCGCAAACCGGCTTCCGTACCGCCAACAACACCCGCGCCATCACCGTGGGTCTGCGTTACGCCAACGGCCCGCTGAACCTGGCCCTGACGTACGACCAGCTGAACCCGGCCAACCAGCTTGGCACGGAGCAGAACCCGAAGCAGTGGATCATTGGCGGTTCGTACGACTTCGAAGTCGTCAAACTGGCACTGGCCTACGGCCAGACGCGTGACGGCTGGTTCACCGGCCAGTCTCTCAATGCCTTTGGCAGCGGCAGCCCGGTTGCCAAGAGCTTCGGCAGCAACACCGTCGCGACGGATTTCAAGTCGAATTCGTACCTGGTCGGCCTGTCGGCCCCGGTCGGCGGCGCTGGCAGCATCCTGGCCTCGTGGCAGCGTGCCGACGCCAACAACACCAAGCTGACCGGCGACGACGCCACCATGAACATCTTCAGCCTGGGCTACACCTACAACCTGTCCAAGCGCACCAACCTGTACGCGCTGGGTTCGTATGCCACGAACTTCGCGTTCATCGACGGTGTGAAGAGCACGGTCGGTATCGTGGGCGTGCGTCACCGCTTCTAAGCGGCGACCCGCTGTCCGGCGGCGC
>NZ_CYTU01000062.1:0-29574 GCF_001299375.1 Achromobacter sp. 2789STDY5608621
GGCGGCGATGCCGGCGATCGGGCCGAGTCAGCGCGACGCGCCGCTCTTGGCGGCCGCGCCCGCGGCGCCGGCCGTGGCGGCGCCGGCGGCGGCCGGCGCGGCGGTAGCGCCCGCGGTGTTGTTGGCGGCGGCCGGCGGCGTGGTGGCCTGGCGCTGCTGGGTCACATTGGAGGATTGGCGGCCGACGCTGCTGCCGCCGCCTGCGCGGCGGGCTTCGGCGTCAAACGACGCCGTCACCAACGCTGCGCCGGAAATGGCGATGAGCGCCGCGGCGACAAACCGCGAGAAACAGAATTTGGTCATGGATTTGCTCCCTCGTACCCGCGCTTCCCGCTGCCCCGAGCAGCGGAAAGCCGCACGGATCGTGCGGCCGTTCAGCGCGACTTTCTTACAATAATCTGAATGACGTAAGAATAACGGACAAGCCGTCGCCCCACAAGTTCCCCCGGGGCGAAGAAAAGCCGTATCGGACCCCGGGACGTTCAGCCCAGGCGCACACCCTCATGCAGGGCGGCGATGCCGGCCGTCAGGTTGAAGTACTGCACCCGCTCCAGGCCGGCGGTGCGCAGCATGTCCGCCAGGGTTTCCTGGTCGGGGTGCATGCGGATGGATTCCGCCAGGTAGCGGTAGCTGGCTTCGTCCTTGGCCACGGTCTTGCCCAGCCAGGGCAGCACGTTGAAGGAATACCAGTCGTAGGCCGGCGCCAGCGGTTTGGCGATGCGGGAGAATTCCAGCACCAGCAGCTTGCCGCCCGGCTTGAGCACGCGGGTCATTTCGGCCAGCGCGCGGTCCTTGTGGGTCATGTTGCGCAGGCCGAAGGCCACGCTGACGCGGTCGAAATAGCCCGTCGGGAACGGCAGGCGCTCGGCGTCACAGACGGCCGTGGGCACCAGTTGGCCGGCGTCGGCCAGGCGGTCGCGGCCGACCCGCAGCATGGAATCATTGATGTCGGTCAGCCAGACCTCGCCGGTGGGGCCGGCGCGCTTGGCGAAGGCGCGGGCCAGGTCGCCGGTGCCGCCGGCGATGTCCAGCACCTTCATGCCGGGGCGGATGGCCGCGCGGCCGATGGTGAAGGCCTTCCAGACGCGGTGCAGGCCGGCCGACATGAAATCATTCATGATGTCGTAGCGCTGGGCCACGGAATGGAAGACTTCGGCGACTTTGCGGGCCTTGTCGTGTTCCGGCACCGATTGGAAGCCGAAATGCGTCGATTGGGAGGCGGAATCCGCGGAATGTTGCGATTCGGAGGGGTTTTGCATGGTGAATTCCCGATATATCGTCCAATGGTAGCCTATCGGAGACTGCCGGATGCCGCCGGCGGGGCCGGGAACGCACGCTTTGGTCACATACCTGAAATATTGCGGCCATACTATCGCAATGTTCGCGCCGCGCCGGCGCTCCGAAGCGTGCCCTATTCGCCATGTCCAGCACCATCCTCGTCGTCGAAGACGAACCCGCAATCCAGGAACTGATCGCCGTCAACCTGTCCTTCGCCGGCCACAAAGTGCTGCGCGCCTTCGACGCCGACCAGGCCCAGACGCTGATCCGCGCCGAACTGCCCGACCTGATCCTGCTGGACTGGATGCTGCCCGGCACCTCCGGCCTGGCCATGGCGCGCAAGCTGCGCAACGACGAGCGCACCCGCGCCGTCCCGGTCATCATGCTGACCGCCAAGGGTTCCGAGCAGGACAAGGTCGACGGCCTCGAAGCCGGCGCCGACGACTACATCACCAAGCCCTTCTCGCCCAAGGAGCTGATGGCCCGCATCAAGGCCGTGCTGCGCCGCCGCGCGCCGCAGCTGACCGACGACGTGATCGACGTCGGCGGCCTCAAGCTGGACCCCGTCACGCACCGCCTGTCGGGCAACAGCCAGTCGCTGCAGATCGGCCCCACCGAATTCCGCCTGCTGCACTTCTTCATGACCCACCCGGAACGCGTGTTCTCGCGCTCGCAACTGCTGGACCAGGTCTGGGGCGATCATGTCTTCGTCGAGGAACGCACGGTCGACGTGCACATCCGCCGCCTGCGCAAGGCGCTGGAACCCAGCGGCCACGACGCCCACGTGGAAACGGTGCGCGGCAGCGGCTACCGGTTTACGGCACAGGTCCCGGCGCGGTAAAACTCCCGCACGATGATCTGGCTGCGCACTCTTATCCTGGTCGCCCTGTGGGCGGCGGTCGCGCTGTTGGCGCAATGGCTCATGGGCGATCCGGCCGGCTGGGTGCTGTTCAGCGCCGCGCTGGTCACCATGCTGCTGTGGCGCAGCTGGCGCCTGCACCTGGTGTCCCACTGGGCCAGGCACCCCGACACCTCGCCGCCCGCCTCGGTGGGCCCCTGGGACGACATCCTCGCCCCCCTCTACCGCTACACCCGGGCCCGCGCCCGCGAGCTGACCGAGACCCGCGACACCATGCAGGGCATGCTGGCGGCCGCCCAGGCGCTGCCGGACGGCGCGGTCACCCTCAATGAAGACTTCCAGATCGACTGGTGCAACCGCATGGCGCGCCAGCACCTGGGCCTGCGCCTGCCGGCCGACCGCGGCCACAACCTGCTGAACCTGCTGCGGGCGCCGGAATTCGTCGAATACGCCCACCGCGCCTCCTGGCCCGACCCGATCCTGGTGCGCCTGGGCCAGAACGGCCAGGAACGGCTGATGATGATGCAGCTGACGGCCTACGCCAGCAACCAGCGCCTGCTCATCACCCGCGACGTCACCCAGATCGAGCGCCTGGAGACCACCCGCCGCGATTTCGTCGCCAACGTCTCGCACGAACTGCGCACGCCGCTGACGGTGCTGGCCGGCTTCCTGGAAACGCTGCGCGACATGCCCGCCGACGCCCTGCCGCCCGAGCAGCGCGCGCAGTACCTGGACATGATGCACGAGCAGGCCCAGCGCATGCAGGCCATCGTCGAGGACCTGCTGACGCTGTCGACGCTGGAATCGTCGCCAGGCAGCGACCCGCGCGCGGTCAACATGGGCGCGCTGCTGCAGAAGGCGCGCCAGCAGATCGAGGCCCTGTCGGGCGGACGCCACGTGCTCGAATGGCACATCGACGAATCGCTCGACGTGCTCGGCGCCGAGACCGAACTGACCTCGGCCCTGTCGAACCTGCTGACCAACGCCGTGCGCTACACCCCCGACGGCGGCACCATCACCGTGCGCTGGGAACGCGAACCCGACGGCGGCGGCCGCTACAGCGTGCAGGACACCGGCATCGGCATCCCGGCCCGCCACATCCCGCGCCTGACCGAACGCTTCTACCGCGTCGACCGCGGCCGCTCGCGCGCCGTCGGCGGCACCGGCCTGGGGCTGGCGATCACCAAGCACATCGCCATGCGCCACGATGCCGAGCTGTTCATCACCAGCGAACCCGGCAAGGGCAGCCTGTTCGCGCTGCGCTTCCCGCCGGACCGCATCGCCGTCGACCCGTCCGCCTGAACAGGCCTCACGCGATGCACGCCATCCGCGCCGCGATCGCGGCGCGGATGGTAAATTTCCGGCCATGCGCATCCTGGTCATCGAAGACGAACCCAAGCTGGCCGACTACCTCAAGAAAGGGTTGTCGGAACAGAGCCACGTCGTCGACCTGGCGCGCGACGGCGTCAACGGCCTGCACCTGGCGCTGGAAGGCGCCTACGACCTGATCGTGCTGGACGTGATGCTGCCCGGCGTGGACGGCTTCGGCATCCTGGCCGCCGTGCGCGCCAACAAGGACACCCCGATCCTGATGCTGACCGCGCGCGACGCCGTCGAGGACCGCGTGCGCGGCCTCGAAGGCGGCGCCGACGACTACCTGGTCAAGCCCTTCGCCTTCTCCGAACTGCTGGCGCGCGTGCAGGCCCTGCTGCGGCGCGGCCGCTCGCAGGAACCCACCGTGTTCCGCCTGGCCGACCTGGAGCTGGACCTGGCGCGCCGCAAGGTCGCTCGCGGCGGCCGCCGCCTGGACCTGACCGCCAAGGAATTCAACCTGCTGGCCCTGCTGCTGCGGCGCCAGGGCCAGGTGCTGTCGCGCACCACCCTGGCCGAACAGGTCTGGGACATGAACTTCGACAGCGACACCAACGTCATCGACGTGGCCGTGCGGCGCCTGCGCAGCAAGCTGGACGACCCGTTCGAGGCCAAGCTGCTGCACACCGTGCGCGGCATGGGCTACGTGCTCGAATCGCGGCCGGAGCCCGCGCGCGAATGAAACCGCCGCGCGTGCGCTCGATGCAGGCGCGCCTGACCCTGCTGCTGGGCGTCATCGCCCTGCTGGTCTCCAGCGTCGCGGGCGCCACCCTGTTCTGGGCCCTCAAGCGCGAAGTCGAACGCCAGGAGATCACCGAGGTCAGCGGCAAGCTGGAACTCATCAACCACCTGATCGACATGCAGAACAACGCGCGCGGCCTGCACGACCTGGCCGCCACGTTCGACGACATGCGCACCGGCCAGAGCCAGCTGGGCATCTGGATCGTCGACGCGCAAGGGCACCCCGTCTACGGCGGCGACGCGCCCGAAACCCTGCAGACGCTGCCGGACCGGCAGGTGCTGCTGCAGCTGGCCGACGGCAGCCGCATGCGCGGCCTGCGCGTCGCGGTCGACGACCGCATCCTGCCGGGCGCGCACCTGACGGTGGCGGTCAGCACCCGCACCAGCTCGCAGTTCCTGTACGCCTACGGCACCGCGCTGGCGCTGATCTGCGCGCTGTGGGTCGGCGCCACGGTGGTGCTGGCGGCCTGGGCGGTGCGCCGCAGCATGGCGCCCACCCGCCGGCTGTCGGAACAGGCCGCCCGCATCCAGCCCGACAATCTGGCCGTGCGCCTGCCGCTGCGCGACACCGACCGCGAGCTGCACGAGCTGGTGCTGTCGTTCAACCGCACGCTGGAACGGCTGCAGGCCGCCTACCAGCAGATGGAAGGCTTCAACGCCGACGTCGCGCACGAGCTGCGCACGCCGCTGGCCACGCTGATCAACGGCACCCAGGTGACCCTGTCCAGCGGCCGCGACGCGGCCGAGCTGCGCGACGCGCTCGAATCCAACCTGGAAACGCTGGAAGACCTGAAGACGCTGGTCAACGACATGCTGTTCCTGGCCCGCGCCGACCGCGGCGAACGCGCCGCCGACCTGGCTCCGGTCTCGCTGGCCGCCGAGGCCCGGCGCGTCGCCGACTTCTACGAGGCGGCGCTGGAAGACAGCGGCGTCACGCTGCGCTGCGACGGCGACGCCCTCATCGCCGCCAATCCCGGGCTGGTGCGGCGGGCGCTCGCGAACCTGATCTCCAACGCCATCAAGGCCACGCCGCGCGGCGGCGAGATCGTGCTGGCCTGCCAGCCGCTGCCGGCTGGCGCGCGGGTCGAGGTGCGCAACCCCGGCGCGCCGATCCCGGCCGCCGACCTGCCGCGCATCTTCGACCGCTTCTTCCGCTCTGGCCAGGCGCGCGCGCCGCGCAGCGAGGGCCACGGCCTGGGCCTGGCGATCGTGCGCGCCATCGCCCGCATGCACGGCGGCGACGTGGACGCCACCTCCGGCGCCGCCGGCACGGTGGTCGGCATCACCCTGCGCGGCGCCCTGCCCGGGACGCCGTCCGCCAACATTACAAAGAAGTAATCCAGCCGACAGAACCGGGTCACCCCGGTTTTTCTACAGTGCCCGCATGGTCAACTCCCACGAAGGGATCAGCATGCAAGGCACTTTGCTCCGTATCACCCGAACCACGGCACAGGCGCTCCTGGCCGCCCTGCTCGGCGCCGGCTCCGCGTTCGCGGCCGGCACCCACGGCGAACACGCCGGCCACGCCATGCCGGCGGCCTCCGCCCCCATCGGCACGCCCGGCGACGCCGCCCGCGTCACCCGCGCCATCGACATCGACATGACCGACGCCATGCGCTTCACGCCCGCCCAGGTGCAGGTCAAGGCCGGCGAAACGGTGCGCTTCAACGTGCGCAACTCGGGCCGCATCCGCCACGAGATGGTGCTGGGCACCGACGCCGACCTGCAGGCCCACTACGCCATGATGATGAAAGACCCCGGCATGCGCCACGAAGAGGCCAACGCCGTCTCGCTGGACGGCGGCAAGAGCGGCCAGATCGTCTGGAAGTTCGACCGCGCCGGCACCGTGTCCTTCGGCTGCCTGGAACCCGGCCACTACGCCGCCGGCATGAAGGGCGCGGTGTCGGTGCAGTAGCGCCGCCGCGGATCCGTCATGACAGCCTTCCCCATTCCCGCCCGCCGCCGCTTCGTGCAGGGGCTGGCCGCCGGCGGCGCGCTCGCGGCGCTGGGCGGCTGGCGCGCCGCCGTCGGCCAACCCGCGGCCCCCGCCCTGCCCGCCGAACTGCGCGGCACCGAATTCCACCTGGAGATCGGCGAGACCCCGGTGAACTTCACCGGCGCCGCCCGCATCGCCACCACCGTCAACGGCCAGGTCCCGGCGCCGCTGCTGCGCTGGCGCGAGGGCGACACGGTGACGCTGCACGTCACCAACCGCCTGCGCGAACAGACCTCGATCCACTGGCACGGCATCCTGCTGCCCACCGACATGGACGGGGTGCCGGGCCTGAGCTTTGCGGGCATCGATCCGGGCCAGACCTTCACTTACCGCTTCGACGTGCGCCAGAGCGGCACCTACTGGTATCACAGCCATTCGGGTTTCCAGGAGCAGACGGGCCTGTACGGCGCCATCGTCATCGACCCGAAGCGGCGCGACCCCATCGCCGCGGACCGCGACTACACCGTGCTGCTGTCGGACTGGACGGACGAAGACCCGATGCGGCTCTTCGACAAGCTCAAGGCCATGCCCGACTACTACAACCGCAACCAGCCCAGCGTCGAGAGCCTGATCCGCGATGCCGGCGAGAAGGGCTGGCGCGCGGCGCTGTCCGAGCGCCTGATGTGGGAACAGATGCGCATGAACCCGTCCGACCTGGCGGACGTGTCGGGCGCCACCTACACCTTCCTGACCAACGGCGCGACGCCGGCCGGCAACTGGACCGGCCTGTTCAAGCCGGGCGAGCGCGTGCGCCTGCGCTTCATCAACGGCTCGGCCATGACGTACTTCGACGTGCGCATCCCGGGCCTGAAGATGACGGTGGTGGCGGCCGACGGCCAGGACGTGCGGCCGGTCGATGTGGAGGAATTCCGCATCGCCGTGGCCGAGACCTACGACGTGATCGTCGAGCCCGCCGAAGACCGCGCCTACACCATCTTCTCGCAGGCGATGGACCGTTCCGGCTATGCCCGCGCCACCCTGGCGCCACGCCCCGGCATGCAGGCCGAAGTGCCGGCCGTCGATCGCGCGCAACTGCTCGGCATGATGGATATGGGCATGAAGCACGACATGGGCGGAGGCGGTCACGACATGGCGGGCATGAGCGGCATGGATCACGGCGCCGCCCCGGCGGCGGCCGGCGCGATGGCCGGCATGAACCACGGCGCAATGCCCGGCATGGACCACGGCGGCGCCCACGGCAGCGGCGCCGGCCAGGGCGGCATCGTCGAGGTCAGGCACCCCTATCCCGAGGAACGCGGCCCCGGCAACTCGATGCTGCCCGACGTGGTGTCCACCCGCCTGGACGATCCCGGCATCGGCCTGCGCGACAACGGCCGCCGCGTGCTGACCTACGCCGACCTGCGCTCGATCCGCGAACCCGACGACAACCGCGCGCCGACCCGCGAGATCGAACTGCACCTGACCGGCAACATGGAACGCTACATGTGGTCGTTCAACGGCGTGAAGTTCTCCGACGCCAGGCCCATCGTGCTGCGCCATGGCGAGCGGGTGCGCTTCGTGCTGGTCAACGACACCATGATGACCCACCCCATCCACCTGCACGGCCTGTGGAGCGACCTGGAATCGCCCGACGGCGCCTTCCTGGTGCGCAAGCACACCCTGTCGCTCAACCCCGCGCAGCGCCTGAGCTACCGCGTCAGCGCCGATGCCCGCGGCAACTGGGCCTACCACTGCCACCTGCTGTACCACATGGAGGCCGGCATGTTCAGGGCGGTCGTGGTGGAGTAGGCGATGAGAAAACGGAACATGCGCATTTTCTTTCCCTTGTCGCGCCGCGCCGCGCTGGCCGCCGCCCTGCTGGCGGGCGCGGCCGGCCAGCCGACCCACGGCCAGGCCATGAGCGACCACGCCGGCATGGACCACGGTTCGATGCCAGGCATGGATCATGGCGCCGCCAAGCCGCAGCCGGCAACGCCGCCGGCCATGGATCACTCGTCCATGCCCGGCATGGACCACGGCGCCGCCAAGCCCCAGCCGGCAATGCCGCCCGCCATGGATCATTCGTCCATGCCCGGCATGGACCATGGCGCGCCCGCCGCCGCCCCGCCCGTCGGCAGCCTGCCGTCCAGCGACGGCGCCGGCCAGCGCGGCTACGACAGTTACGGGATCCACCCGCACATGATGGACAACGCGGCCTCGTCGCGGCTGCTGTTCGACAAGTTCGGCTGGTCGCGCAACCGCGACGGCCAGAACGCGCTGGAGTGGGACGGCCGCTTCTGGTGGGGCACCGCCACCGACCGGCTGATGCTCAAGAGCGAAGGCGAACGCGAAAGCGGCGGCGGCTCGGACGGCAAGGTGGAGGCCTTCTGGAGCCATGCCATCTCGCCCTTCTGGGACCTGCAGCTGGGCGCGCGCCGCGACGTCGGCGCCGGCCCCAAGCGCAACTGGGCGGCGCTCGGCATCGAGGGCGTGCTGCCCTACAACATCGAGTTCGAGACCACCGCCTACGCCGGCCCGTCCGGCCGCACCGCGCTGGCCATGAAGGCCGAGTACGACCTGCTGCTTACCCAGCGTCTGATATTCACCCCCGAACTCGAGGCCAGCGCCTATGGCCGCAACGACCCCGAACGCGGCATCGGCTCGGGCCTGTCCAAGGGCTCGCTGTCGCTGCGCCTGCGCTACGAGGTCACGCGCGAATTCGCGCCCTACATCGGGGTATCCTTCGAACGTAAGTTCGGCCGCACCGCGGACTATGCGTCCGCCGCCGGCCAAGGCCGCTCGCAGGCCGCCGTGCTGGCGGGCGTGCGCTTCTGGTTCTGATCCTTTCTCGCGGAGACCCATGAAAAAAACCCTCACCCCCGCCCGCCTGCTCCTGGCGGCCGCGCTATCCCTGCCCCTGTATGCGCCGCTCCTCGCGCAAGCCCAGTCCGCGCCCAAGGTCCAGGTCTGGAAGACGCCCACCTGCGGCTGTTGCGAAGACTGGGTCAAGCACATGCGCGACAACGGCTTCGAGGTCACCACCCATGACGTGCAGGACACCGGCCCGGTGCGCCGCAACGCCGGCATGGCCGACTATGGCTCCTGCCACACGGCCGTGGTGGACGGCTACGCCATCGAGGGCCACGTGCCCGCCAGCGACGTGCGCCGCCTGCTGCTGGAAAAGCCCGACGCCGCCGGCCTGGCCGCCCCCGGCATGCCGCTGGGCTCGCCCGGCATGGACGGCCCCGAATACGGCGGCCGCAAGACCCCGCATGATGTCCTGCTGGTGGACAAGCGCGGCGGCGCCAAGGTGTTCCAGGCGTATCGTTGAAACACAGGGCCGGGGTCCTCCCCGGCCACCCGCCTGAAACAATTCATCCCCACCATGGCTATGGGTACCTCTTGCACCGCAGCAAAAATGCGCCACAATAAATAAAACGCATTTCCCACCCCGACCCCTGGCAGTCATGGCACACATCGTCCTGTTCGAGAACATCCACCCGAGCGCCCGCGCCGTCTTCGAAGCCGCCGGCTACACCGACATCGTCACGCACGCCGCGGCCCTGCCGCCGTCGCAGCTGCAGGACGCCCTGCGCGGCGCCCATGTCGCGGGCATCCGTTCTCGTACCCACCTGGATGCCGCCCTGCTGTCCGGCAGCCCCGACCTGCGCGTCGTCGGCTGCTTCTGCATCGGCACCAACCAGGTCGACCTCGACACCGCCATGCAACGCGGCATCCCGGTGTTCAACGCGCCGTTCTCCAACACCCGCTCGGTCGCCGAGCTGGTGCTGGGCGAAGCCATCCTGCTGTTGCGCCGCATCCCCGAGAAGAACGCCCGCGTCCATCTCGGCCACTGGGACAAGAGCGCCGCCGGCGCCTTCGAGACCCGCGGCAAGACGCTCGGCATCGTCGGCTACGGCAACATCGGCTCGCAGATCAGCACCCTGGCCGAAGGCCTCGGCATGCGCGTCATCTACCATGACGTCGAAGCCAAGCTGCCGCTGGGCAACGCCCGCCCGGCCGGCTCGCTCAACGACCTGCTGGAACAGGCCGACGTCGTCACCCTGCACGTGCCCGGGGGCAAGTCCACCGAGAACATCATGAATGCGGAGACGATCGGGCGCATGCGCCGCGGCGCCATCCTCATCAATGCCTCGCGCGGCACCGTGGTCGACATCGACGCCCTGCATGCCGCGCTCAAGTCCGGCCACCTGGCGGGCGCCGCGCTCGACGTGTTCCCCACCGAACCCAAGGGCGCCGACGAGCCGCTGGCCAGCCCGCTGATCGGCCTGCCCAACGTCATCCTGACCCCGCACATCGGCGGCAGCACGCAGGAATCGCAAGAGAACATCGGCCGCGAAGTGGCCGAGAAGCTGGTGCGCTTCCTGCAGGCCGGCACCACCAAGGGCGCGGTCAACTTCCCCGAGCTGCCCTACCTGGAGCCGGCCGGCGCCACCCGCATCCTGCACGTGCACCGCAACGCCCCGGGCGCGCTCGGCACGCTGGACAACCTGATGGCGCAGCACGGCCTGAACATCGTCAGCCAGACGCTGCAGACCAAGGGCCAGATCGGCTACGTGATCACCGACGTCGAAGGCCAGGTCGACGACCTGGTCATGACGACGCTGCGCGATCACCCGATCACGGTGCGCTGCGACCGGCTGTAAACCGGTTCAAGCCAGGAAAAAAGGCCCGCCTTGCGCGGGCCTTTTTTCCTGGGTCGTGGCGGCTGCGTCAGGCAAGCCAGGGTCTGCCGGCATTGCGCGACCTATCGGACTTCAGTTATAAACGATAACCATTCCTATCCATATTGAAATAGGCGTCCCTCCCGCGCCTGGGTCCGTCCGATGTCCGCCGCCGATCTCCCCGTGCAGCAAGACCTGCACGCTCTTTACAGCGATCATCACGGCTGGCTGCTGGGATGGCTGCGGCGCCGCCTCGGCAATGCGGCGGATGCCGCCGACCTGGCGCACGACGCCTTCCTGCGCCTGATCGTCCGGCCCGCGCCCGATGGCTTCGCCAGCGCCGGCGCCGCTCGCGCCTACCTGCGCACCATGGCGCAGGGCCTGTGCACCGATCTCTGGCGCCGCCGACAGGTGGAACAGGCCTGGCTGGACAGCCTGGCCGCGCAGCCCCAAGCCTATGCGCCGTCGCCGGAGCACCAGGCGCTGGTCATCGAGACCCTGCTGGAGGTCGGCGAGTGGCTCGGCCGCCTGCCGGACAAAGCCCGCATGGCCTTTATCCAGGCACAGATACACGGGCTGTCCACCCGCGAGATCGCCGACCAGATGAACGTGTCGCCGCGGATGGTGCAGAAGTACCTGGCCCAGGCCATGCTGCATCTGGCGCTGATCGACGCCGGGTTGAACTAGCCATGGCGGCAGCGATCCAGCCCGCCTCGCCCCTTCCGGTCCGGGCGGATTATGAAAGCCTGAAGGTCGCGGCCGAATGGTACGCGCGCCTGCAGAATGCCGATGCCAGCGCGCAACAACGCCTCGCCTGGCAGCATTGGCTCGACGCCCGGCCCGAACACCGCAGCGCCTGGGCGCACGTCGAGGCCGTGAGCCGCCGCTTCGCCGTGCTTCGCCTGGACGGCGAGCGCGACGCCGCCGAGCAAGCCGTGCAGATCGCCTCGCGGCGGCCTTCCGCCCGCCGCCGGGCGGCAGGCCGCATCCTCGCCCTGGGCGGCGTCGGCGTGCTGGGCTGGCTGGGTTGGCGCTTCACGCCGCTGCCCTCGGTCGTGACCGCCTGGCGCTCCGACTACGCCACCGGTATCGGCGAGCAACGCCAACTGGTCCTGGCCGATGACACCCGCGTCTGGCTCAACACCCGCAGCGCCATCAACGTACGCCTGGACCCGACGCAGCGCCTGGTGGCGCTGGCCGGCGGCGAGATCCTGATCGACACCGCCAAGGACTCGCGGCAGCGCCCGTTCTTCGTCGACACCCGCTTCGGCCGGCTGCAGGCCCTCGGCACCCGCTTCACGGTCAGGCAGGCCGACGACGACATCCTGCTGGCGGTCTACGAGGGCCAGGTACGGATCCACACCCTCTCCGGGCAGGAAGCGCTGGTACACAGCGGCGAACAGACGCGCTACCGCGCCGACGCGATCGCCGAGGCCGTGCCGGCCGATCCGGCCCGCGAGGCCTGGTCCCGCGGCGTGATCCTGGCCGAAAACCTGTCGCTGGGCGATCTCGTGGCGGAACTGGGGCGCTATCACGTCGGCTACACGGGCGTGGATCCCCGCATCGCCGGCCTGCGCGTGGTGGGCCGCTATCCGGCCAACGACCTGCCGCGCACGCTGGCGATGCTGGAGCGCGAATTGCCGGTCCGCATCCAGCGCACCTTGCCATGGTGGGTGACGCTCGAACCGAAATAAGGTCCTCGAAAAAAAATTCGCGCCGGGGTTCGCTTTTCCGCTGCTCGTCCGATTAACAGGGAAAGAGGACCACGCAAACCCGTGCCGCGTCCCGGCCGCCCGGCCCGCCCCGGACAGCCAGACGACGCCCCGCGCGCGCAAGCCGCGGCCCTCTCCTTGCCCATCCCTGCTCCAAGGAAGACCGCTCCATGCGCCGCCCGCAACACCCCGCCCGCCCCGGGCCGTCCATTCCCTCATCGCCCCGGCCCGTTGCCCTGCAGCGCGTGTTGCGCAAGACCGTGCTCGGCGCGCTCCTGATGACCGCGCTGGCCCCGGCGGCCCATGCCCAGGACGCGGCCCGCGCCGTCAGCGCCACCCATGCCTATGACGTGCCCGCGGGCCCGCTGGCGGGCGCCCTTAGCCGCTTTGCCGAACAAGCCAACATCCTGCTCAGCGTGCCGGCCGACATGACCGCCGGCAAGACCAGCCCCGGCGTGCGCGGCGCCCACAGCGTCGACAGCGCGTTCCGCGTCCTGCTCGCCAACACCGGCCTGGAAGCCGTGCGCCGGGCCGAGGGCGGCTACGCGCTGCGGCCCGCCCCGGCGACATCCGCCACCACCCTGCCCGCCGTGGTGGTGAGCGGCGCCAGCGCCTCGGTGCTGCCTGAAGCGTACGCGGGCGGCGAGGTGGCGCGCGGCGCGCGCGTCGGCCTGCTGGGCAACCGCGACTTCCTGGACACCCCGTTCAGCGCGACGTCGTACACGGCCAAGCTGATCGAAGACCAGCAGGCGCAGAACATCGGCGACGTGCTGGTCAACGATCCCTCGGTCCGCAACACCTATTCGCGCGGCGCGGGCCGCGACGAATTCAATGTCCGCGGCTTCACGCTGTTCAACTACGACGTCGCCTACAACGGCCTGTACGGCATCTCGCCGCGCAACGCCACGTCATTGATCGGCATCGAACGCGTCGAGGTGCTGCGTGGCCCCAATGCGCTGCTCAATGGCATGGCCCCGTTCGGCTCGATCGGCGGATCCATCAACCTGGTGCCCAAGCGCGCGGGCGATGAACCGCTCAACCGCATGACGCTGTCGTACATCGAGAACAACCAGTTCGGCGCGCAGGCGGATATCGCCCGCCGCTTCGGCGAGGACGATCGCACCGGCGTGCGGCTGAACGTGCTGCGCAGCGGCGGCGACATGAACATCTCCGGCGCCGGCGAAGACCTGGGCGCCGTCTCGCTCGGCCTGGACTATCGCGGCAACCGCTTTCGCATCGACGGCGACATCAACTACCAGAACCGCGTGACCGATGCCCGCAGCGGCCTGCTGTTCCCGCCTGGCGGCGGTCAGGAAATCGGCCACGCGCCGGATCCGAAGCGCAACTTCTTCCCCGACTGGACCTATTGGAAGGCCAAGGAATGGAGCGGCGACGTGCGCGCCGAGTACGACCTTTCCGATGACTGGACCATCTATGGCGCGCTGGGCGCCCGCAAGCACGACTTCGAGAGCCTGCAGACCACCTGGCTGATGCTCGACTCGGCCGGCCGCATCGGATCCGTGCCCGCCCGCCTCAACGAACGGCTGCTCAGCAAGACCGGCGAGGTCGGCATCCGCGGCCGCTTCGATACCGGCCCGGTCAGGCACGAACCGACGCTGTCCGCCAGCTTCCTCGACATCGACTATTCATCGGCGCGGGTGCGCTCGTCCACGGTGTTCTCGGACCTGTACGATCCCGTCGACCTGGCCAAGCCGAACATCGCCAGGCCCACCGACCTGGGCAAGACGAGCGAAACGCGGCTGTACAGCGTGGCGCTGGCCGATACGCTGTCCGTGATGGACGGCGCGGTGCAGTTGACCGCCGGCCTGCGCCAGCAGCGCGTCCAGTCGGTCAACTACAACCCGGCCACCGGCGACCGCACCTCGGACTACGGCAAGTCGGCCGTCACGCCGGCCATCGCGCTCGTGGTCAAACCGACCCAGCGCCTGTCGCTGTACGGCAACTACATCGAAGGCCTGAGCCAGGGCGGCACGGCGCCAGCGGAAGCCGTGAACGCCGGCGAGACCTTCAAGCCCGACGTCTCCAAGCAGTACGAGATCGGCGCCAAGTACGACTTCGGCACGGTCGCGGCGACCTTGAGCGCGTTCCAGATCGAGCAACCCAGCGCCTACGTCGACCCCGATACCCTGCGCTACCAGGCCGACGGCCGGCAGCGCAACCGCGGCGTCGAATTCCTGCTGCAGGGAGAACTGATGCCGCGCGTGCGCCTGCTGGGCGGCGTGGCGTACACCAATGGCGTGCTGACCAAGACCGAAGGCGGCCTGAACGACGGCCGCACCGCGCCGGCGGTGCCGCGCTGGCAGTTCAACGCGGCGGCGGAATGGGACACGCCGTTCGTGCAGGGCCTGACCCTGACCGCACGCATGCTGCGCACCAGCACCCAGTACGTGGACGCGGCCAACACCCAGCAACTGCCCGGCTGGACCCGTTTCGACGTGGGCGCACGCTACGCCATGAACATCAACCGCACGCCGGTGACGTTGCGGGCGACGGTGGAAAACGTGTTCAACAAGCACTACTGGCAATCGGCCGCGCGCGAAGGACTGACGGTTGCCGCGCCGCGCACCCTGCTGCTGTCCGTGACCGCGGAATTCTAGTGCGGCCGCAAGCCCGCGCCACGCCCGGCGCGCAACCGCCGGCGTCCCCATCGCGGCGCGCGCCGGCGGGGCGCGGCAAGGCCTGGTATCGGATCCACAAATGGTCCAGCCTGGCCTGCACGCTGTTCCTGCTGGTGGTCTGCCTCTCGGGCCTGCCATTGATCTTCGATGAAGAGATCGTGACCTGGCTCGACCCCTCGCCGCCCTGGCCCACGCTCGCGCCGGGCACGCCGGCGCCATCGCTCGACGCCATCATCGATGCGGCGCGGGCGCGCCATCGCGCGCACCGGGTCGTCGACGTGGAAGTGTTGCGCGATCCGCCCCGCGTCACGCTCGGGCTCGCCCCCGGGCCACAGGCCGCCGCCGGGACGCCGTCGCTGCGCCTGGAGTTCGATGCGCGCGACGGCACCCCGCGAGCCGCCATCACCGACTCGGACGAGGGGCTGGGCAGCCGCATCGTGACGCTCATGACGCGCCTGCACATCGATCTCTACGCCGGTTTGCCCGGCCAGTTGTTCCTGGGCGCCATGGCCCTGCTGTTCTCGCTGGCGGTGATATCGGGCGTGGCGCTGTATCACCCGTACATGAAAAAACTGCCCTTCGGCACCGTCCGCGCCCACCGCGCGCGCCGCCTGAAATGGCTGGACCTGCACAACCTGCTGGGCATCGTCACCGTGGTCTGGGCGCTGATGATGGGCCTGACCGGCGCCCTGCACGAACTGGCGGTTCCCTTCTTCCGCCATTGGCTGTCGACCGAGGTCCAGGCCGCGATTTCGCCCCGGATCGATACCCCCCCGGCCAGCGCCACGGCCTGGGCCTCGGTGCAGCAGGCCTATGCCGCCGCGCGGGCCGCCGTGCCGGGCAGGCAGGTCGAATCGCTGCGCTTTCCCGATGCCAGCCTGGGCCTGCCTCGCCACTATCTGCTGTGGGCCAAAGGCGACACCGCTCTCGGCGCGCACCTGTTCGACGCCGTCCTGGTCGATGCCCCCACGGGCAAGCTGACCGCGGTCCTGGACATGCCCTGGTATCTGCGCGCGCTGCAGTTCTCGCGGCCGCTGCACTATGGCGACACCGCCGGCCTGCCGCTCAAGCTGATCTGGGCCGCGCTCGACCTGGTCATGATCGTGATCCTGGCAAGCGGCCTCTATCTCTGGCGCCGGCGCGCCGGGCAATAGCGACACCCGGCCCAGGGCCTCGACCGCCGGCTCAATCCGCCGCGTCGGACGCCGCCGGCGCACTTCCCCCGAAATGCGCCGCCACCCAGCGCTCGCAGACTTCCCACAATTGCGGCGCCCCGCGCTGGATCACCGGGCCGTAGCGGGCCAGCACCTGCTCGTGCGACACGCCGTTCTCGGTCCAGGTGCCGCCGCCCGTGAACACGTTGATCAGCAGCGGCTGGAAGCGGTCCAGCGCCTTGGCGAAGCGCGCGTCCTCGCTCTCGGCCTGCTCGAATTCCCGCCACAGCGCCAGGAACTCATCGCCCTGCGGCGAGGGCAGCAGACCGAACAGCCGTGCGGCCGCCTTGTGCTCCTGCTCGGCCTGCCACGCCGCCGACGAGCCGCCATGGATCGGGAAATCGCCGACGTCGATCTCGACCACGTCGTGCAGCAGCAGCATCCGCATGACCCGCTGGGTATCCACCGGGCCGCTGGCGTATTCGCTCAGCACCAGCGCGTACAGCGCCAGATGCCAGGAATGCTCGGCGGAATTCTCCTTGCGGCTGCGGTCCAGCAGCGGCGATTGCCGGATGACGGTCTTGAGCCGGTCGATTTCCCGGAGGAAGGCCAGTTGTTGTTCCAATGCGGTCGCTGCCATGGTGTCCTGCGTGGGCGTCAGTCTTCGGTCGGATGTCGATCGAGTCCCCGACACTGTACTGCCATGGCGGCGCTCAGGGCGCCAGCGTGGTCCCGGCCGCCCGCGCCAGGCATTCCGCCATCTTGCCGCCGACGCTGCCGGCGTCGAACGGCAGCCGCCCGATGATGCCAATCTCGCGATGGAACGCCGCCTCGCCCAGCGACACCAGCCGCAGCCCGTCCAGGTCGAGGCCGCGCAATCGCGGCAACAGCGCCACGCCCAGCCCATGACGCACCATGTTGGCGATGGCCTCGATCTCGTCGAGCTCCACCGCCTCGTGCACCGTGATGCGCTGCTTCTTCAGGAACAGGTCCACCACGCGCCCGCCGAAGGACGCGCGGTCGTAGCGGATGAAGGGTTGCGCGGCCAGCACCTCGCGCCACGGCGCGGGCGCCATCGCGGCCGGCATCGCCAGCACCACTTCCTCGCGCAGCAGAGGCTGCCAGCCCAGCTCCGGCGGCAGCGTGAACGGCGGCCGGATCAGCAGCGCCATGTCGACCTCGCCGGCGTCGACCTGCCCCAGCAGCGACAGCGACACCCCCGGCACGATCCGCACCCGCACGTCGGGATAGCCGGCGCGGAACTCGCCCAGCGCCCGCACCAGCAGGTCCTGCTGCACCGAGGCGATGGCGCCGATGCGCAACGATCCGCTGACGTGGCCCGCCCCCGCCGAGGACGCCATGCGCTCGGCCATGGCCACCAGCTCCTCGGCCTGCGGCAGCATCTCGCGGCCATGGTCGTTCAACACCGCGGCGCGCGCGCTGCGGTCGAACAGCGCCACGCCCAGGTAGTCCTCCAGGCGCTTGATCTGGGCGCTGACGGCCGACTGGGTCAGGCCCAGCTGGGCCCCGGCGCCGGTGAAGGTGCCGTCGCGCGCCACGGCGATGAAGGTCTTGAATTCTTTGATCACGATCAATATTTTCGATGCTAAGACACAAAAAATATCGTTTTTCAATCAAAAAAACAATTCATA
The DNA here is from genome assembly GCF_001299375.1 of Achromobacter sp. 2789STDY5608621. Classification (NCBI taxonomy): domain Bacteria; kingdom Pseudomonadati; phylum Pseudomonadota; class Betaproteobacteria; order Burkholderiales; family Alcaligenaceae; genus Achromobacter; species Achromobacter sp. 2789STDY5608621. Next base: position 18,028 of record NZ_CYTU01000062.1, read on the forward strand.
AACTAGCAACTCAGGACACGACCCGATGGTGACGGTCCGCATTCTGAATTACCTTTTCCGCCTTATCCGGAGCTTTTCATGACCGCTCAAACCAACCTGCCGCCGTTCCACCTGGCCTTCCCGGTCCGCGACCTGGCCGAAGCCCGCGCCTTCTACGGCGAAAAGCTGGGCTGTCCGGAGGGCCGCAGCTCGCCCGAATGGATCGACTTCAACTTCTACGGCCACCAGATCGTCGCCCACCTGGCCCCCAGCGAATGCGGCCACAAGGCCACCAGCGCGGTCGATTCGCATAATGTGCCCGTGCGCCATTTCGGCGCGGTGCTTTCCATGGAACAATGGGAAGCCATGGCCAAGCGCCTGACCGATGCCGGCACCGAGTTCGTCATCGAGCCCTACATCCGCTTCAAGGGCGAAGTCGGCGAACAGGCCACCATGTTCTTCCTGGATCCGTCGGGCAACGCGCTGGAATTCAAGGCGTTCAAGAACCTGGATTCGTTGTTCGCCAAGTAATCCGTCTCTACAGGTTTCGTGCCGTTGAACGCTATATCAGACATATCTTCTCCGGCCGAAACCGCCTGGCGCATCCAGCCCCAGGGCGACCGCTGCCTCATCGTCTCTTTTGGTGACCAGATCGACGCCGCCATCGGCCGCACCTGTCTGGCGGCGGCGCGCAAGCTGCGCGACGCCGGCCTGCCGGGCGTGACCGACGTGGTGCCGTCGTTCGTGGCGGTGGCGGTGCATTACCGGCCCGACGGCCTGGGCAACGGCCCGACCTACGCCGGCCTGGCCGAACGCATCGAGGCGCTGCTGGCCGACGGCATCGCGGCCGACAACGCCGCCGGCCGCGAAATCGACGTGCCCGTCTGCTACGGCGGCGACTACGGCCCCGACCTGCTGGACGTGGCCAAGGCCGCCGGCCTCACCCCCGACGACATCATCGCGCTGCACAGCGGCCCGCGCAGCATGGTGTTCATGCTGGGCTTCGCTCCCGGCCATGCCTACCTGGGCGTGCACGACGAAAAACTGAATCTGCCGCGTCGCGCCTCGCCGCGCACCGCGGTGCCGGCCGGCGCGGTGGCCATCGCCAACCGCCAGACCGTGATCTACCCCAACCGCCTGCCCGGCGGCTGGCACATCATCGGCACCACGCCGCTGACCATGTTCGACCCCGCGCGCGACCCTGCCGCGTACCTGCAACCGGGCGACTCGGTGCGCTTCGTGCCGATCACCCCCGACGAATTCGAGCGCCTGCGGGAGGCCCGGCCGTGAGCGTTGCCGTCATCAAGCCGGGCATGCTGTCCAGCTTCCAGAACCGCGGCCGCGAGGGCTACCAGCACCAGGGCATCCCGGCCGCCGGCGCCATGGACGAACGCGCCCACCGCCTGGCCAACGCGCTCGCCGGCAACACCGGCGACCCCGCCACGCTCGAGATGACCCTGACCGGTCCCACGCTGCGCTTCGACGCGCCGGCCTGCTTCGCGCTGGCGGGCGCCGACCTGGGCGCCACGCTCAATGGCCAGGATATCCCCCAACACCGGCCGCTGGTCGCCCGCGCCGGCGACACGCTGGCCTTCGGCGCGCGGCCGGCCAATGGCGTGCGCGGCTACCTGGCGGTGCACGGCGGCTTTGCGCTGACGCCGGTGATGGGCAGCGAGACCACTTACCTGCGCAGCGGCTTCGGCGGCTTCGAGGGCCGCGCGCTGGCCAGGGGCGACCAGGTCGGCCTGCGCCAGGCGCTCGACGGCCGCGACCTCGACGCATTGCAAAAGGCCCTGTGGGACCTGCGCATCTACCTGCCCGGCGCGCTCGGCAACAAGCAGCGCGACACCATCCGCTTCCTGCCCGGCATGCAATGGCAGGAATTCTCCGAGGCCACCCGCCATGCCTTCGGCGGCTCGGAATTCCGCATCAGTCCGCAGTCCGACCGCATGGGCTACCGCCTGCAGGGTCCGGCGCTGTCCATGAGCCAGCCGCGCCAGATGCTATCGGAAGCGGCCTGCTTCGGCACCGTGCAGGTGCCCTCGGGCGGCGAGGCCATCATTCTCATGGCCGACCGGCAGACCACCGGCGGCTATCCCAAGATCGCGCAGATCGCCACCGTCGACCTGCCCTTGCTGGCGCAATACGCGCCAGGGCGCACGCTGCGCTTTTCCCTGATCGAACTCGAGGACGCGCAACGCCTGGACGGCGAGCGCGAACGCGCCTTCACCCAATTGCTGGACGCGCTGGCGCCGCTGCGCGCGCTGCTGGGGTGAACGGCCCTAACCCAGACAGGAACCCCATCATGAGCACAAGCATCGACCTGAACTGCGACATGGGCGAAAGCTATGGCGCCTGGAGCATGGGCAACGACGCCGCGGTGCTGGCCTTCGTCAGCTCGGCCAATATCGCCTGCGGCTTCCATGGCGGCGACCCCGCCACCATGCGCAAGACCGTGGCCGCCGCCCTCAAGCAGGGCGTGGCGCTGGGCGCGCACCCCAGCCTGCAGGACCTGGTCGGCTTCGGCCGCCGCGCGATTCCGATCACGCCGGACGAAGCCTACGACATCACCGTCTACCAGATCGGCGCGCTGGCCGGCGTGGCCGCCTCGCAAGGCGCGCGGCTGCACCACGTCAAGGCGCATGGCGCGCTCTACAACATGGCCGCCAAGGACGAAGGCCTGGCGCGCGCGATCTGCCAGGCGGTCAAGGACGTGGATGCCTCGCTGGTGCTGTACGGGCTGGCCGGCAGCAAGCTGATCGACGCCGCGCGCGCCATCGGGCTGGCCGCGGCCAACGAGGTCTTCGCCGACCGTTCCTACCAGGACGACGGCTCGCTCACGCCGCGCACCCGCGCCGGCGCCATGATCGAGAACGTCGACCAGGCGGTGGCGCAGGTCGTGCGGATGGTGCGGGAAGGCAAGGTGCGCTCAGTCGACGGTAGGGACGTGCCGGTGCAGGCCGACACGCTCTGTATCCACGGCGACCAGCCCAATGCGCTGGTATTCGCCCGCGCCATCCGCGAAGCGCTGGAGCGGGCCGGCATCGCCGTGCGCACGCCGTCCGCGCACGCCTGACGGTCGCGGGCTTATGCGCGCCCGTAGCGCGGCGCGGACTCTTCGGCGTCCTGCAGCGACGCCTCGTGGTAGGCCCGCAGGATGCCCGGCAGCACATCGACCACGTAATTGCGCGTCAGCTCGGCGGCGCGGTCGAAATCGCGCTGGTCCAGCGCCTGCGTGATGCCCTGGGTGTAGGCCTGCAGGTTGTTCGAGGCCATGGTCTGCCTGGCCAGCAGGTAGCGCAGCGGCTCGACCTGCTCGTACAGCTTGGTTAGCACGTCCGCCAGCGGCGAATTGCCGGTGAAGCGGGCGCTGGCCAGGTAGAACTCGCGCAGCGCCGAGATATAGGCGCGCACGTCGCCCTTGGCCATGGCGGCCGCGATCGCCTCGTCATAGCTGCGCAACTCGGCCACCAGGGGCGAGATGTCGTCGATCTCGGCGACCTGGCGGATGCAGTAGGCTTCCAGCTCCGCGCGCAACTTGTACAGGTGGCGGATCTGGGTTTCGGAATACAGGGTGACCCGAAAGCCTTTGCGTTGGACGTGCGTCACCAGGCCGCTCAGTTCCAGCAGACGCAGCGCTTCCCGGATGGGACTGCGGCTGGTGCCGAAACGCTGCTCCAGTTCCTGTTCCCGCAATGGCTGCCCGGGCCTGATAGTGCCATCCACTATCAATTCACGAATCTGTTCCTGAAGGAAATACGGAATCGTGGCGGGCGCTTTGACGTCCAATCGGCTCCCCTTGTACTGCGTGATGCAAAGTATTGCGACAGCGACAAGATACTAGAAATTTATTGAAACACAAATAGGAAAATTGTTGCAGGAATGCGGGCTGCGAGAGGGCCTCAGTGCCAATCGTCGCGGTACACGAACTTCGGCATCTGCCAGTTGAAGCGCAGGGCCAGCAGGCGCAGCGCCAGCCCGACCGCCAGCGCGATCGGCACGGCGGCGTTGGCCGGCAGCCCCAGGGCCTGCACGCCCAGGTAGAGCGCCCCGGTCACCACCGACACGCTGGCGTACAGCTCCTTGCGGAACAGCAGCGGCACCTCGTTGCAGAGCACGTCGCGCAGCACGCCGCCGGCGCAGCCGGTGATCATGCCGCTGATCAGCACCACCGTGATCGGCAATTGCATCAGCTGCGCCACCTGGCAGCCGATGACCGTGAACGCCACCAGGCCCAGGGCGTCGGCCAGCAGGAACACGCTGCGCAGGCGCCGCATCACCGGGGCGATCAGCGCGGTCAGCAGGGCCGCGCCCGCCGTCATCCACAGATACTCGGGATGCACCACCCAGGTCAGCGGGTAGTGCCCCAGCAGCACGTCGCGCAGCGAGCCCCCGCCCAGCGCGGTGACGCAGGCGATGATGCACACCCCCATCCAGTCCATGTCGCGCCGGCCGGCCGACAGCGCGGCGGTCATGGCTTCGGCCACGATGGCGACCAGGTAGAGCGTGTGCAGCAGGGCGGGCGAAAGATCGTAGAACATGGAGCGGGCGGAAATGGGGCAAAGGCCGCCCGAAAATCGGGGAACGGTCGCGGGGAACGGTCGGCGGCAGGCCCCATTGTATTGACGCGGGCGGCGGCCGGCGCATTGCCGGACGGCCGCGCCTCCCTTACGCTGGAAGCGCGTTGACATCGGTCAAGCCCCGGTTCGCGCCCCGGCGGGACAATGGGAGTGTGCCCGCAAGGGCGATAACGGCCGGACGGCGGGCTAGCGGGAGTCACCGGCCCGGCCCCATCTCGGGAGAAACGTATGTCGCAACAACCTGGCCCCATCCTTCTGGCCACGGACCTCAGCGCGCGGGGCGATCGCGCCCTGGATCGCGCGCTGCAACTGGCCAAGGAACTCGACACCAAGCTGGTCGTGCTGCACGTCATGGAAAACCACGGCGTATCGGCGCGCCTGACCACCCCGGTCTGGCGCCGGCTGGCCGCGGACCACAAGGCCGTGGCCGAGCGCGAACTGGCCGAAGACCTGGCCAACGCCGGCGTCGCCACCGAAGTCGTGGTGGTCACGGGCGATCCGCTGATGCGCATCATGGAAACCGCCGACAGCTTCGGCTGCTCGCTGATCATCGCCGGCATCGCCCGCGACGAGACCCTGGGCCGGCTGCTGCTCGGCACCACGGTCGAGAAGCTGGCGCGGCAAGCGCGCCAGCCGGTGCTGGTGGTCAAGAACCGGCCGCGCAAGCCGTACCGCGACGTGCTGGTGGCCACCGACTTCTCGGCCGGCTCGCGCCAGGCGCTGCGCGCCGCGCTGCAGCTGGTGCCCAACGCCGACCTGACGCTGTTCCACGCCTACGACGTGCCGTTCCAGGGCAAGAACGTGCCGGACGACGCCGTCACCCGCAGCTTCTACCACGCGGCCGAGCAGAGTTCGCGCGAGTTCATCGCCGAGACGCCGGAACTGGCCGACGTGACGCCGCCCAAGGTGGTGCTGGAATGCGGCCAGCCGGAAACGGTGCTGTCGGAATACTCGTTCAACCACCGTTCCGACCTGGTCGTCACCGGCACCCATGGCCGCACCGGCCTGCTGCGCACCGCCATCGGCAGCGTCGCCGAGCGCCTGCTGGAAGCGCTGCCCAGCGACGTGCTGATCGTGCGCCTGACCGACGAGGCGTAACGCGCCGCCCTGGCGCCGGACCCGCACGGGCCTGGCGTCAGGCGTCGCCGTCCTGCATCATGGCCTCGATGCGGCCGCGCAGCAGATACAGCAGCAACAGGCCCGGCAGCGCGATGACCACCGTCACCAGGAAGAACCCGGGCCAGCCCAGGTGTTCGACCAATGGCGGCGTCAATGGCCCGGCCAGATAGGTCCGGCCCACGGCCGACAAGGCCGACAGCAGCGCGAACTGCGTGGCCGAGAAGCGCTGGCGGCACAGGGCCATCAAGAGCCCGACGAAGGCCGCCGTGCCCAGGCCGCCGCACAGGTTTTCCAGCCCCACCGCCGCGCCCATCAGCCAGATGCTCTTGGGGCTCACGGCGATCAGCCAGTAACCAAGGTTGGACACCGCCTGCAGCAGGCCGAACACCATCAGCGACCGGTACAGGGTCCAGCGCGACATGATGAGCCCGCCGGCCAGCGCGCCGACCACGGTCGCGGCCATGCCCATGACCTTGTTGACCGCGCCGACCTCGGTGGGCGTGTAGCCCGCGCCGCGGATCAGGAAGGTGGTCGAGAGCGCGCCGGCAAAGGCGTCGCCCAGCTTGTACAGCACGATCAGCAGCAGCACCGCCAGCGCGCCGCGCCGGGTGAAGAACTCCTGCAAGGGCGCCGACACGGCCTCGCCCAGGCTGCGCGGCGGCTTGGCCACGTGCTCCGGCTCGGGCGCCCACAGCGTCGCCAGCGCGCACAGCAGCATCAGGCCGCCCATCACCGCATAGGTATTGCCCCAGCCGATCCACTGGTCGGCCAGGATCAGCGCCAGGCCGCCGGAAACGATCATCGCCACCCGGTAGCCCATGACCTTGATGGCCGCGCCGGCGCCGCGCTCTTCCTTGCGCAGCACGTCGGTGCAATAGGCGTCGAAAGCGATGTCCTGGGTGGCCGACAGGAAAGCCACCAGCACCGCCAGCAGGGACAGCGTCTGCAAGGCCGAAGACGGCGACAGCGTGCCCATGACCATGATCGCCAGCCCCAGCAGCACCTGCGTCACCAGCATCCAGCCGCGGCGCCGGCCCAGCAGCGGCGGCGCATAGCGGTCCACCAGCGGCGCCCACAGGAACTTGAGGGTGTAGGCCGTGCCCACCAGGGTCAGGAAGCCGATCTGCTGCAACGGCACGCCGGCCACGGTGGCCCAGGCCTGCAAGGTGCCGCTGGTCAGTGCCAGCGGCAATCCGCTGGCGAACCCCAGGACCAGCAGGGGCGCGACGCGGGGACTGGTGTAGACGTTGGATACAGCGGTAATGACGGTCTCCTGGAACGAGCCGCCGCGGCGCACGGGCGTGCGCGGCGGGCTTGCGGCATTTTAGGCGCTGGCGCCCGGGCCGTCAGCCCGCGTTGCAGAATGTCAGGGCGAGGCGAAGCGGTACACCGCCAGGGTGCTGCGCCAGCTCGGGAAGGCCTTGATCTCGCGCCCTTCGTTGAAGGTGGCGCGTTCCAGGATGCGCAGGCCCAGCTCGCCGGCCAACTGCTCGAAGTCGCGCAGCGTGCACAGGTGGATGTTGGGCGTGTTGTACCACTGGTAGGGCATCTGGCCCGTCACCGGCATGCGCCCGCGCAGGATGGCCCAGCCGTGCGGCCAATAGCCGAAGTTGGGGAACGACACCACGCCATGGCGCGCCACCCGCGCCATTTCGCGCAGGATGTGCTCGGTGCGGTGCATCGACTGCAGCGTCTGCGACAGCACCACGGTGTCGAACTGCTTGTCGTCGAACAGCGCCAGGCCGTCTTCCAGGTTCTGCTGGATCACCTCGACGCCGCGCCGCACGCAGGCGATGACGCAGGTGTCGTCCACTTCGACGCCCGCGCCGCGCACCTGGCGCTGATCGCGCAGGTGCGCCAGCAGGGCGCCGTCGCCGCAACCCAGGTCCAGCACGCGGCTGCCGGGCTCGATCCAGCTGGCGATGCGCGCCAGGTCGGGCCGCAGCGCGGTCAGGGCGGGACGGGGAGTCACAGGAGTCATGCGGAGCGTCCTTCGGTCTGGGCGGCGCCGGTCAGCTGCAGTTCGCGGGCGATGCGCTCGTAGTAGCCGCGCACCACCGCATGGTAGCGCGCGTCTTCCAGCAGGAAGGCATCGTGCCCGTGCGGCGCGTCGATCTCGGCGTAGGTCACCGGGCTGGCGTTCTTGAGCAGGGCGCGCACGATCTCGCGCGAGCGCTCCGGCGGGAAGCGCCAGTCGGTGGTGAACGACACCAGCAGGAAGTCGGACTTGGCCGGCGCCAGCGCGCGCGCCAGGTCGCCGCCGGTCTTGCGGGCCGGATCGAAATAATCCAGCGCGCGGGTGATCAGCAGGTAGGTGTTGGCGTCGAAATAACGGGTGAACTTCTCGCCCTGGTAGCGCAGGTACGACTCGACCTCGAACTCGACGTCGTAGCCGTAGTGGTAGGCGCCATCGGCCGCCGGCGCGCGCTGGGCGCGGCCGAATTTCTCGGCCATGTCATCGTCGGACAGATAGGTGATGTGGCCGATCATGCGCGCCACCGACAGGCCGCGGCGCGGCACGGTTTCCTGCGCGTAATAGTCGCCGCCGTGGAAATCCGGGTCGGTGATGATGGCGCGCCGCGCCACCTCGTTGAAGCCGATGTTCTGCGCCGACAGGCGCGGCGTGCTGGCGATGACCACGCAATTGGCCACGCGCTCGGGCAGCGTGATGGCCCAGCTCAGGGCCTGCATGCCGCCCAGCGAGCCGCCCATCACGGCGGCGAAGCGTTCGATGCCGAAGTGGTCCGCGACCCGCGCCTGCGCCTGCACCCAGTCTTCCACCGTCAGCACCGGGAACGCGGCGCCCCAGGGCTTGCCGGTCTCGGGATTGATGCTGGCCGGCCCGGTCGAGCCGAAGCACGAGCCCAGGTTGTTGACGCCGATGACGAAGAACACATCGGTATCCACCGGCTTGCCGGGGCCCACCATGTTGTCCCACCAGCCGACATCGCTGGGGCTGTCGGCCGCCTGGCCCGCCACGTGGTGCGAGGCGTTCAGGGCGTGGCAGATCAGCACGGCGTTGCTGCGCGCGGCGTTGAGCGTGCCGTAGGTTTCGACCGCCAGCTCGTAGGAAGCCAGCGACTGGCCGCTGAGCAAGGCCAGCGGCTCGTCGAAACGCAGGAAGACGGGAGCGACCAGTCCGACGGAACCGGGATCAGCGGCGTCGGACTGAGAGATGGCGGCGGCGGGCAGGGTCGCGAGCGCGGCGCTGGCCGAATCACCGGCCGAATGTTGGGCAGGAGTGGTCATACGGACCTCTTTAGCTGGATTTATTGGAAGGCGCCCGCAAGCGGATCAGGCAAATCGGCGCCGAAAATTGGGTAGTGCGGCAGGAATTCTAGCACTGCTTGCGCGGGGGGCCGCAAGCGCCCGCGTCCGATACGCGGGCCGGGCGGCGGCTCAGGCCCCCGCCTCCCAGGGTTCATGCCCCAGGTATTCGTAGCGTTCGGTGTTGACGCGCGAGATGCGCCATTCGACCGGCTGGCGGTTGTAGGAATACGCCAGGCGGCGGATCTCCAGCAACGGCCCGCCCTCGGCCACGCCCAGCCAGCGCGCATGGGAACGGTCGGCCAGGCAGGTGCGCAGGCGTTCATCGGTGGCGATGACGTTGACGCCGAACACGTCCTGGTACAGCGCGTACAGCGTGCTGGCGCGTTCGCGCAGGTGCGCCTCGGTCATGCCCGGAAAGCGCGATTCCGGCAGGCAGATGTCGTCGACCATGACCACGTCGCCGTTCAGCGACAGCATGTTGAGGAACTCGAACACGTAGGCGCCGGCCGGCAGGCCGAGCTTGTCGCGCGCCTCGGCCGAGGCCTTGACGCGGCGAAAGCGCAACAGCTCGGTGGCCGGATACGACTTGTGGCCGTCCTGGCGCAGGATGCGGAAGAACTTGAAGAAATGGCGGTTGCGCGTGTGCACCGCGACATAGGTGCCGCGGCCCTGATGGCGCACCAGGATGTTCTCGGCGGCCAGTTCGTCGATGGCCTTGCGCAACGTGCCGATCGACACGCCGAAGCGCTCGGCCAGGTTCTTTTCCGGCGGAATCGCCTCGCCCTGCTTCCATTCGCCTTGCGCCAGCGCGGCAAGCACGGCCTGCTTGACCTGCTCGTACAAGGGACTGCCCAAAGGCACAGTCGATGACAGGCTGGTGTTCATGGGTGCATCGCAATAAATCAGGGCCTCCAGTGTAGCGGCGAGGACCGCCTCGGCTCAAGTCATACAATTCATATATATGATTTAGTTGACATGCGAAAAAGCCCGCCCTAAGATTTGCCGGACGTTGTGATCCGAAGCGCCCGCGGCACTCCGCCGCGCGCTCACCCAGGAGAGGAAGACGATGATTCACGCCGTATTGCACGATGCCAAGGACACGGTGGCGGTCGCCGTGGTGGAGGGCCTGACCGCCGGAACGGAGCTCAATGCCTGGATCATGGACGAGGACAAGATCGTCCACGTGCGGGCCTCGCAGGACATCCCCATCGGCCACAAGGTCGCGATCAAGGACATGGCCGTGGGCGACACGGTCTTCAAGTACGGCGTGGACATCGGCCGCGTGGTCGCGCCGATCCAGGCCGGCCAGCACGCCCACGTGCACAACATCAAGACCAAGCGCTGGTAAGCCGCCTCCCCTCGCCCACACAGGAAACCATCATGTCCGTCATCAATGCTCAGACCACCTTCCAGGGCTACCGCCGCGACAACGGCCGGGTCGGCGTGCGCAACCACGTCATCGTGCTGCCCGTGGACGACATCTCCAACGCCGCGGCCGAGGCCGTCGCCAACAACATCAAGGGCACCCTGGCCCTGCCCCACCCCTACGGCCGCCTGCAGTTCGGCGAAGACCTGGAACTGCACTTCCGCACCCTCATCGGCACCGGCTGCAACCCGAACGTGGCGGCGGTGGTGGTGATCGGCATCGAGGAAGGCTGGACCAAGCGCGTGGTCGACGGCATCGCCGCCACCGGCAAGCCGGTCATGGGCTTCAGCATCGAGCTGCACGGCGACCACGACACCATCATGCGCGCCTCGCGCTGCGCCAAGGAATTCGTGCACTACGCCACCGCGCTCACGCGCAGCACGTGTCCGATCTCGGACCTGTGGGTCTCGACCAAGTGCGGCGAGTCCGACACCACCTCGGGCTGCGGCGCCAACCCGACCGTGGGCAACGCCTTCGACAAGCTCTACGCGCTGGGCTCGACCCTGGTGTTCGGCGAGACCTCGGAACTGACCGGCGGCGAACACATCGTGGCCGAGCGCTGCGCCAACGACGCCGTGCGCGAACGCTTCATGTTCATGTTCGACCGCTACCAGGCCATGATCGACCGCTGGAAGACCAGCGACCTGTCCGAATCGCAGCCGACCAAGGGCAACATCGCCGGCGGCCTGACCACCATCGAGGAAAAGGCGCTGGGCAACATCCAGAAGATCGGCAAGCAGTGCCGCGTCGACGGCGTGATCGACAAGGCCGAGATCCCCGACGGGCCGGGCCTGTGGTTCATGGACTCGTCCTCGGCCGCGGCCGAGATGGTGACGCTGTGCGCGGCCTCGGGCTACGCGGTGCACTTCTTCCCCACCGGCCAGGGCAACGTCATCGGCAACCCGATCCTGCCGGTCATCAAGATCTGCGCCAATCCGCGCACGGTGCGGACCATGTCGGAACACATCGACGTCGACACCAGCGCCCTGCTGCAACGCGAGATCGACCTGAACCAGGCCGGCGACAAGCTGCTCGAATGCATGCTCGCCACCGCCAACGGCCGCTGGACCGCGGCCGAGGCCCTGGGCCACCGCGAGTTCGTCCTGACCCGCATCTTCGAAAGCGCCTGACGGCGCCCGGCCGGCGCGCCACGCGCGCCGGCCGCCCCCGCAG
>NZ_CYTU01000063.1:0-29347 GCF_001299375.1 Achromobacter sp. 2789STDY5608621
GCACCGGGCAAGCCTTCGATCCCGGGAGGTTGAACCTGAAAACAGCTTGATCCGGACCATAGAATCTCGTCCTCGCCTGCGGCGACTCCTTCGGATTCCCTCGGGTGCATCTACACGCCCCGCCATGCGCTCGCGCCGTGACTCAATGGCGGGTGTTGGGGAGGGTGGCGCTTGGCAAGCTTGTCACCGTCGGCGCGGTGCGGAAGGGTTTGCGGGGCCCGCCGGAAGACGGCCGCGCGGGCGGCCGTCTTCCGGCTTACGCGGTGTCTTGCGGCTCCGGATGACGCTGCGCGCTTGGGGGGCTCGGTGTTAGCGCAGCAGCGCCCTCTTTGCTTCCTGGTATTCCGTTTCCAGCTGGGTCACCAGTTCGGCCACCGACAGGATTTCCTGGGTGGCGCCGACGCCTTGGCCGGCGCTCCAGATGTCTTTCCAGGCTTTGGGCCGGGTGCTCTTGTCGAGGTTGGGAGGCGGGGCGTCGTAGTCGGGGAGCCGGGTGGGGTCCAGGCCGGCGGCGCGGATGCTTTCGGTGAGGTAGTTGGCGGGGACGCCGGAGAAGTGGGGTGTGTAGGTGACGTCGGCGGCCTGGGCGCGCAGGATCATTTCGCGGTAGGCGTCGTTGGCGAGGGATTCGCGGGTGGCGATGAAGCGGGTGCCCATGTAGGCGAAGTCGCAGCCCAGGGCCTGGGCGGCGAGGATGTCCTTGCCGTGGCTGATGCAGCCGGACAGGGCCAGCGGGCCGTCGTGGAAGGCGCGGATCTCGTTGACGAGGGCGATGGGGTTGAGCTGGCCGGCGTGGCCGCCGGCGCCGGCGGCGACCAGGATGAGGCCGTCGACGCCGGCGTCCAGGGCGCGGCGGGCGTGGCGCACGGTGGTGACGTCGTGATAGACCTGGCCGCCGTAGGCGTGGACGGCGCGGACCACGGCCTCGGGCGGGTGCAGCGAGGTGATGAGCAGCGGCACGCGGCGCTCGGCGCAGATGGCCAGGTCGCCCTGCCAGCGGGCGTTGCTGGGGTGGACGATGAGGTTGACGCCATAGGGCGCGATCCGCGCCTGCGGATCGGCTTGGCGCGCGCGAGACAGCCTGTCCTCGATGCGCGTGATCCACTCGTGCAGCTGTTCCTGCGGCCGGGCGTTGAGCGACGGGAAGGTGCCGATGATGCCGGCGCCGCATTGCGCCGCCACCAGGTCCGGGCCGGAGACCAGGAACATGGGGGCGCCGATGATGGGCAGTCGGGTCTGCGTGCGCAATGCGGATGGCTTCATAGGCGGGTTCCCGTCGGGGTCAGTTGGCCTGGATGTTGGCGCTCTGGATCACATCGGCCCACAAGGCGTATTCGCGGTCGATGCGTTGCTGCAGGGCGGCGGCGTCGCCGGTGTTGATGGTGTAGCCGCCGTCGGTCATGGCGCGGCGGAAAGCGGGGTCCTTCGACACCTCGGACAGCGCCCGGGTCAGGCGCGCCTGCACGGCGTCGGGCAGCTTGCGCGGGCCGACCAGTGCGTACCAGCCGACTACCTCGTAGTCCTTCATGCCGGCCTCGATCATGGTGGGCACGTCCGGCAGCTCGGGGTTGCGGGTGCGCGAGGTGACCGCCAGCGCGCGCGCCTTGCCGCTCTTGATGAACGGGATGGCGGTGCTGGTGATGTCGAACATGAAGGTGATCTTGCCGCTGACCACGTCCATCATCGCCGGCGAGTTGCCGCGATACGGCACGTGCAGCATCGGCACGCCGGCCTGCTTCTTCAGCAGTTCGGCCGACAGGTGGTTGGAGGCGCCGATGCCGGCCGAGCCGAAGGACACGGCGTCGGGGTGGGCGCGGGCGTAGTCGACCAGCTCGCCCACATTCTTCGCGGGGGCCTGCGGGCCGATCAGCAGCACGTTGGCGTAGTCGACCACCAGGCCGATCAGCGAGAAGTCCTTGCGCGGATCGAACAGGGTGCTGCGCTGGACCAATGGCGACATGGTCAGCGTGGGGCTGGCGGCAAAGCCCAGCAGGTAGCCGTCGGGCGGGGCCTTGGCGGTGGCGTCGGAGGCGATCATGCCGCTGGCGCCGGCGCGGTTCTCGACCACGACCGCCTGGCCCAGCTTGTCGCCCAGGTACTTGGCGAAGACGCGCGCGGTGGTGTCCACCGGGCCGCCGGGGGCGTAGCCCACCAGCAGGCGGATGGGGCGGTCGGGGTAGGCGCTGTCGGCGGCGGCGCTGGCGCCGGCCGTCATGGCCGCCACGGCGGCGGCCGCGGCGAGCAGGGTCTTGATGTTCACGCTCATGTCTCCTTGTGGAATGAGCCGGTCGCGGAGCGGAACAGCGGGGCCGCGCCTACGCCAGCCTTTCTTTCAGCGGTTGCTTGAGGATCTTGCCGCTGACGGTGGTGGGAATCGTGTCGATGCAGTGGATCTGCGCGGGCCGCTTGTACGGCGCCAGCTGGGCGCGCAGGTGCAGCATCAGCAGGTGGGTGTCCAGTCGCGCGCCGGCCAGGGGCTCGACGAAGGCGATAACTTCCTCGTTGTGGTCCTCGGTGGGACGGCCGACCACCGCCGACAGGCGCACGCCGGGGAAGGCGTTGATGACCGCCTCCACCTCGATCGGGTAGACGTTGAAGCCGGAGCGGATGATCAGATCCTTGGAGCGGCCGGCGATGTACAGCGCGCCGCGGTCGTCCAGGTAGCCGATGTCGCCGGTGGCGAGCCAGCCTCCGGGCAGCAGCGCCTGCGCCGTCTGCGCCGCGTCGCGGTAGTAGCCCAGCATCACGCCGGGGCCGCGGATCAGGATGTCGCCGCGCTTGCCCGGGCGCGGCGCGTCGGCGTCGCCGATGCGCAGTTCGACGCCGTCCACCGCGTAGCCGGCGCTGCAATCGGCCGGCGGGGTGTCGATGTCGGTGATGAACATGGACCCGGCGTATTCGGTGATGCCGTAGCCGTGGTGCATCGGCACGCCGAAGTAGCGCTCGGCGTCGCGCTTGAGCGTGGGGTCGAGCGCCGCGCCGCCGGTGTAGACATAGCGCAGCGCGGGCGCACGCAATTCGCCGCGCGGCGGCGCGGCCGCCAGCATGCGGTTGAACATGGTCGGCACGCCCTGCAGGATGCTGACGCCCGGATGGGCCAGCGCCTTGAAGGCGTCCTCGGGATCGAAGCGGCTGCGCAGCACCAGGCTGGCGCCGGCGTGCAGCGTGGCCATCAGCACGGTGGCGATGCCGAAGATATGCGACAGCGGCAGGGCGGCGTAGCCGATGTCGCGCGGCGTCAGGCGGCGCGACGCGGCCGAGACGCCGGCGAAGTGCAGCAGGCCGCGGTGCGGCACCATGACGCCCTTGGGCGCGCCGGTGGTGCCGGACGTGTAGATCACAGTGGCGACTTCGGCGGCGATGTCGCCACGCTCGGGTGGCGTCGGCGTGTCCGCGCGCCGCGCCCGCAGGCCCGGGCCCCAGGCGTCGGCATCGGCCGCTTGCGCGCCGGCCGCGTCGGCATGGGCGGCGGCGGCGGACGAGACGCCGCTGGTGTACAGCGTCACCTGCGGCTGGGCATGGGCGCCGATGGCGGCGATCTCACGCGCCGACAGCCGCGCGTTCACACCCACCGGCCAGGCGCCGAGAAGACTGCAGCCGAACAGCGCGGCGATCATGGCGGCGCAATTCTCGCCGACCATCATCACGCGATGGCCTGGCTCGACCCCCGCGGCCGCCAGCCAGCGCGCCGCGTCCTGGGCGCGTTGCCACAGTTGCGCATAGGTCAGGATGCCGCCGCCTTCCTCGTACAGGCAGATGGCGTCGGGCTGCTCGCCGGCCTGGCGGGCCAGCACTTGGTGGATGCGGGTGAGCGGTTCTGCGTGCGACATGGTTGCTGCGGTTGGAGTCAAAGCGTGGCGGCGGTGCCGAGGATGGCGGTGGCCTGGCTGGACAGCGTGCCGCCGTTGCCGTGCACCAGCGCCAGGTCGGCGCCGGCCACCTGGCGCGCGCCGGCCTCGCCGCGCAACTGCCGCACGGCCTCGATCATGATGAAGACGCCATACATGCCCGGATGCACGCAGCACAGGCCGCCGCCATTGGTGTTGACCGGCAGCCGCCCGCCGGGCGCGATGGCGCCGTCGGCGATGAAGTCCTTGCTCTCGCCCTTGGCGCAGAAGCCCAGGTCTTCCAGGAACAGCAGGGTGTTGATGGTGAAGGCGTCGTACAGCTCGACCACGTCGATGTCCTGGGCCGAGACGCCCGCCATGGCGTAGGCGCGGCGGCCCGATTCGCTGGCGGCGGTAACGGTCAGGTCTTCCATTGACGAGATCTGCCGGTTCCACACGGCGGTGGCGTTGCCCAGCACGTAGACCGGCGGGCGCGGCAGGTCGCGGGCGCGCTCGGCGCGCACCAGCACATAGGCCCCGGCGCCGTCGGTGACCAGGCAGCAATCGCGCACGCTCAAGGGGTCGGACACCATGCGCGCCGCCAGGATCTGTTCCAGGGTGGCCGGTTCGCGCAGCTGCGCCTCGGGGTTGAGCTGGGCCCACTGGTTGGCGGCCAGCGCGACCTGCGCCAGGTGTTCGCGGCGGGTGCCGTACTGGTGCATGTGGCGCGCCGCGGCCAGCGCATACGACGACAGCGGGCTCAACGGGTCGTACGGCGTCTCGTAGGGCTGCGGATCGAACTGCTTGCGCACGCGGCCGATCTCGGCGCGGCTCAGCGTCGACGTGCGCTGGGTGCTGCCATAGCAGACCAGCACCGCGTTGCACTGGCCCGAGGCCAGCGCGTGCAGCGCCGGCAGCAGGTGCGCCACGAAGCTGGAGCCGCCCAGCATGGTGCTGTCGATGAAGCTGGGGCGGATGCCCAGGTGTTCGATGACCGGCATCGCCCACATCGGCGCGGCCACGCTGGCGGTGCAGAGCCCGTCGATGTCGCGCATGGTCAGGCCGGCGTCGGCCACGGCGCGCTGCGCCGCCTGCACCAGGATTTCCATTTCGGTGTAGCCGTTGGCCTGGCCCAGGCCGGCATGGCCGACCCCCGCCACCGCGACGGCGCCGCGCAGATCGTTCAGCGTCATTGCGCCTCCTTGTTCGGCACGAAGACCAGCAGTCCGCGGCCTTCGGTCACGGCCACCTGGGCCCGCACCGCCATGCCGATGCGCACGGCGTCGGGCGCCACGCCCTCGACCCGGCTCATCAGGCGCACGCCTTCGGCCAGGTCGACCAGCGCCACGTTGTAGTCGCCGCCCGCCTCGGGCTTGCGCCGCACCACGGTGGTGGAATAGACGGTGCCGCGGCCATCGGGCGTCTGCCACGACAGCGCTGCGGCGCCGCAATGCGGGCAGAGCATGCGCGGATAGAACACCGCGCGGTCGCAGGCGTCGCAGTGCTGGATCTGGAAGCGCCCCTGGTCGAGCGCCTGGCGGTATTGCGCCTCGACGCCTTCGGCGGCGCGTGGGTCGGTTGCGGTCATTGCATACGGTTCCGGAGGGATGAGCCGCCAGTGTCGGGGCTGGCGCCGGCCGGTGCCATTCTTCATTGCTGAAGCAGGCCTTTTGCCGGCCCGTAGTGCCCGTGCCCTACACCGAGGCAAAAGCCGGTCTTCCGCAACCGCAGATTGTCCGGCGCGCGGTCGCCATGGCTAGATAGCCATCCAAGGAGGTAGGCCATGAATCTGACCTGGACGCCGGAAGAGATCCGGTTCCGCGAAATGGTGCGCGCGTTCGCCGCCGACCGGCTGCCGCGGGACATCCGCGACAAGGTGCGCCGGCACCAGCGCCTGGAGCGCGACGACTACGTGCGCTGGCACAACATCCTGGCCGACCAGGGCTGGGGCGCGCCGAACTGGCCGGTCGAGCATGGCGGCACCGGCTGGAACGCACTGGAGCGATTGATCTTCGAAGTCGAATGCTTCAAGGCCGGCGCGCCGCGCCTGCTGCCGTTCGGCCTGTCCATGATCGGCCCGGTGCTGATGAAGTATGGCAGCGCCGAACAGCAGGCGCGCTTCCTGCCGCGCATGCCGCGGGTGCAGGACTGGTGGTGCCAGGGCTATTCCGAGCCCGGCTCGGGCTCGGACCTGGCCTCGCTCAAGACCCGCGCGGTGCGCGATGGCGACGAATACGTGGTCAACGGCCAGAAGACCTGGACCACGCTGGCGCAATACGCCGACTGGATGTTCTGCCTGGCGCGCACCGACCCCGAGGCGCGCGCCCAGCGCGGCATTTCGATGCTGCTGCTGGACATGCGCGCGCCGGGCGTGACGGTGCGCCCGATCCGCACGCTGGACGGCGGCCACGACGTCAACGAAGTGTGGCTGGAGAACGTGCGCGTGCCGGCCGCCAACCTCATCGGCGAGGAGAACCAGGGCTGGACCTACGCCAAGTACCTGCTGGGCCACGAACGCACCGGCATCGCCGGCCTGGGCCATTGCCATCGCGAACTCGGCATCCTCAAGGACATGGCCGCCCAGGCCACCGCGCGCGGCCGGCCGCTGCTGGCCGACAGCCGCATGCGCGACCGCATCTCGCGCATCGAGGTCGACATCATGGCGCTGGAAATGCTGCTGCTGCGCGTCGCGGCCAGCAACGGCGGCACGCCCGGTCCGGAAGCCTCGGTGCTGAAGATCCGCGGCTCCGAGATCCAGCAGGACCTGGCCATGCTGCAGATGGAAGTCGCCGGCCCCGACGCCTGGCCGTACGACCCCGAGTGGATGCTGGCCGAGGCCGCGTATCACGGCCCCGGCCCCGAGATGGCGGCGGCCTCGGGCGCCGGCTATGCCGACATGCGCAAGACCTCGATCTACGGCGGCACCACCGAAGTGCAGAAGGGCATCATCGCCCGCCTGGTGCTGGGCCTGTAGGCCCGGCCCGCATCCGCAAGGAACACGACGCATGGATTTCCTCTATACCGAAGAACAGCGCATGCTGGCCGACAGCCTGCGCCGCCTGGTGGACCAGGCATGGACCCGGCCGCAGCGCCGCGCCCGCGAGGCCGCGGGCCGGCTCGATGAGGCGGCCTGGGGCGCGCTGGCCGAGCTGGGCGTGCTGGGCCTGAACATCCCGCAGGAAGCAGGCGGTTTCGGCGAGGTGCCGGCCAGCCTGTTGCCGGTGCACCTGGAGCTGGGGCGCGGACTGGTGGCCGAGCCGGTGATCCCCTGCGCGGTGATGGGCGCGGCCCTGATCGGCGCCTGCGGCGAGGCGGCGCGTGACCGCTGGCTGCCGGGCATCGCCTCGGGTGAACGCGTGGTCAGCGTGGCCTACCAGGAGCCCGGACGCCGCTACCAGGCCGATCCCCAGGGCTGCCGCGCGATGCGCGCCGGCAGCGGCTGGCGGCTGGACGGCGCCAAGCACCTGGTGTGGCATGGCGCCGCCGCCCACGCCTGGCTGGTGAGCGCGCGGGCCGACGACGGCGCCACGCTGCTGCTGGCGGTGCCGGCGGATGTCACTGGGGTACGCGTCACCGACACGCCGACGCTGGACGGCGCGCGCTGCGCCCGGCTGGATTTCGACGCGGTATCGCTGGGCGCCGACGCGCTGCTGGCGCAGGGCGCGGCGGCCGACGCGGCCCTGGCGCAGGCGCTGCAATGGGGCACGGCGGCGCTGTGCGCCCAGGCGGCGGGCGCGATGGAGCGGCTGCTGGAGATCACCGTCGACTATCTCAAGACGCGCAAACAGTTCGGCCAGCCGCTGGCGTCGTTCCAGGCCCTGCAGCATCGCCTGGCCGAGATGCTGGTGGCCAGGGAGCTGGCGCTGTCGATGGCCTACGTGGCGGTGGCCGCGCTGACCGAACCCGACGCGGCGCAGCGCCGCCGCATGCTGGCCTCGGCCAAGCTCGAAACGGCGCGCGCCGGCCGGCTGGTGGCGCAGATGGCGGTGCAATTGCACGGCGGCATGGGCATGACGGACGAGCTGGAGGTCGGCGACTACTTCAAGCGCCTGACGGTCGCGGACCTGCTGCTGGGCGACAGCGCCGAGCAACTGGCGGTGCTGGAGGAACTGGCATGAGCCATGACCGCTACACCGAGATCACGTTCACGCTGGAGCAGGGCGTCGGCGTCATCACGCTCAACCGCCCCGAGCGCCTGAACAGCTTCACCGCCGTCATGCACGCCGAGCTGGCGCGGGCGCTGGACTCGCTGGAGGCGCACGCCGGCTTGCGCGGCGTGATCCTGACCGGCGCCGGCCGCGGCTTCTGCGCCGGCCAGGACCTGGGCGAGCGCAAGCCGGCCGAAGACGGTTCGCGGCGTGACCTGAGCGAGAACCTGGAAAAACTGTACAAGCCGCTCATCATGCGGCTGCGCGCGCTGCCGGCGCCGGTGGTGTGCGTCATGAACGGCGTCGCGGCCGGCGCCGGCGCCAGCCTGGTGCTGGCCTGCGACGTGGTGTTCGCGGTGGAGTCGGCGCGTTTCATCCAGGCCTTCAGCAAGATCGGCCTGTTGCCGGACGCGGGCGGCACCTGGTTCCTGCCGCGCCTGGTGGGTTCGGCGCGGGCCATGGGCGCGGCCCTGTTCGGCGAGGCCGTCAGCGCGCGGCAGGCCGAGGCCTGGGGCCTGATCTGGCGCGTGGTGCCGGACGCGGACCTGGCCGCGACGCTGGCCGACGTCCGCGCCACCCTGGCGGCCGGGCCGACCCGCGCCTACGCCGCCACCAAGCAGGCGCTGCATGCGTCCAGCGGCAACACGCTGGCGCAGCAGTTCGACCTGGAATGCGCCTTGCAGCGCGAGCTGGGCTACACCGACGATTACCTGGAAGGCATGCGCGCCTTCGCGCAGAAGCGCGCGCCGGCGTTCGGCGGGCGCTAGGGCTGGCGCGTGGCGTCTTGTCGCGTGGACCGGCCCAGGCATACCGCATGGGCGCGGGGCGTGGCGGGAGCCGTCTGCGCGTCAGGCGGCCGCCGGCTGCCGGATCTGCTCGATCAGTTCACGCGCGCAGCCGGGCAGGGCGTCGATGTCGCGCACCAGCAGCTTGCGCTCGCGCACCACCCAGGGCTCGTCCAGCTCCACCACCCGCAGCTTCATTTCCGCGCCGTAGCGGCGCGCGGCCGAGTCGGGAATCACGCCGACGCCGACGCCCGCCTGCACCATCCGGCAGATGGAATCGAAGCTGTACAGCTGGATGCGTTGCGGCAGGCGCTGGCCGATGCGCTCGAGCTGGTCGCGCAGGAACGCCACCAGGGTCGAGCCCTCGTGCATGGTGATGAACGGATAGCGCACGGCGTCGGCCAGCTTGACCTTGTCCTGGTCCTGCAGCGGATGGCCGTTGGGCACCACCAGCACCAGGCGGTCGGTGCTGAAGTGGATGGTCTGCAATTCGGGGGCGTCGACCGGGCCGGCGACGATGCCCAGGTCGGTGGTGCCGTCCAGCACGCCGCGCACGATGTCGCGCGTCAGCCGTTCCTGCAGGTCGACCGTGACGCCGGGATGGCCCGCCAGGAACTGTGCCAGGATGTCCGGCATGAATTCGGTGACGGCCGTGGTGTTGGCGAAGATGCGGATGTGGCCGGCATCGCCGTCGGCCTGTTCCTGGAAGTCGTGCTTCAGGTGGTCGACCTGGCGCATGATGACCCGCGCGTGCTGCAACAGCCGCTGGCCGGCCGGGGTGATTTCCACGCCGCGGCTGTCGCGGTACAACAGACGGGTGTTGAGCTGGTTCTCCAGCGCCTTGATCCGCACGCTGACGGCGGCCAGCGACAGGTGCGCCCGCTTGGCGGCCTGCGTCAGGCTGGGGGATTCGGCGATGTGGATAAACAGGCGGAGGTCGGCGAGGTCGAAGTGCATGGCGCCTATATTACGGCGGCCGGCCCGGGGCGCACGATTCAGGCGCCCCAAACCCGGCCTTGAGGAAAAATGAATTCACAGCGCGCGCGGCATGCGGGATGCTAGCCGCCAGGACATCTACCAGAGGAATATCGGCATGACATCGACAGACCCGGCCGGCTGGATCGGCAGCGGCGAGCGCCAGGCGGACGCGCTGGATCCCGGACACGCGGCGCGCATCGCCGCCACGCTGGGCGGCCCGGCGCCGGCCGTGGGCGACCCCCTGCCGCCGCTGTGGCAGTGGGCGTTCTTCATCAGCACGGTCGCGGCCGATGGCTTGGGGACGGATGGGCACCCGGCCCGCGGCGGCTTCCTGCCGCCCGCGCAGGACCGCAACCGCATGTGGGCCGGCGGCCGGGTCGAGTTCCGCCGCCCGCTGCGCGTGGGCGTGCCGGCCGAACGGGTATCGGTGGTGGCCGACGTCAAGGAAAAGGCCGGCCGCACCGGCGCGCTGCTGTTCGTGACGGTGCGCCACGAATATCGCCAGGACGGCGAAGTGGCCATCCTGGAAGAGCAGGACATCGTCTACCGCCAGCCCACGCCGCCCAAGCTCACCGGCACCGAGCCGGCGCCGCAGGCGCAGTGGCGCGACGCCATCGAGCCGTCGTCGGTGCTGCTGTTCCGCTATTCGGCCGTGACCTTCAACGGCCACCGCATCCATTACGACCATCCCTACGTCACCGGCACCGAAGGCTATCCGGGCCTGGTGGTGCACGGCCCGCTGATCGCCACCGAGATGGTTGCCGCGTTCCTGCGCGCCCATCCCGGCGCCCGCCCCACGCACCTGTCCTACCGCGGCCTGCGGCCGCTGATTTCGCCCACGCCCTTCCAGGTCGCCGGCCGCGTCGAGGAACCGGGCCTGGCCCGGCTCTGGGCCGAGCAGGACGGCACGCTGGCCCACCAGGCCGAACTGAGGTTCACCGCATGAGCACGCCAGCCCCCCGCCCGCTGGACGGCATCACCGTCGTCAGCCTCGAACACGCCATCGCCGCCCCGTTCTGCACCCGCCAGCTGGCGGACATGGGCGCGCGCGTCATCAAGATCGAACGTCCTGGCGCGGGCGACTTCGCCCGCGGCTACGACGAGCGCGTGCGCGGCCTGTCGTCGCACTTCGTCTGGACCAACCGTTCCAAGGAAAGCCTGACGCTGGACCTCAAGCGCGACGAGGCCGGCGACATCATGGATCGCCTGCTGCAACAGGCCGACGTGCTGGTGCAGAATCTGGCGCCCGGCGCCGCCGCGCGCCTGGGGCTGTCGTTCGAGGCGCTGCACGCCCGCTTCCCGCGCCTGATCGTCTGCGACATCTCCGGCTACGGCGAAGGCGGCCCCTACCAGGACAAGAAGGCCTACGACCTGCTGATCCAGAGCGAAAGCGGCTTCCTGTCGGTCACCGGCACCGCCGACGACCCGGTCAAGGCCGGCTGCTCCATCGCCGACATCTCGGCCGGCATGTACGCCTATTCCGCCATCCTCAACGCGCTGCTGCTGCGCCAGAAGACCGGCCTGGGCAGCCGCCTGGACGTCTCCATGCTCGAGAGCATGGTCGAGTGGATGGGCTTCCCGATGTACTACGCGTTCGAGGGCGCCCCGCCGCCGGTGCGCGCCGGCGCGGCCCATGCCTCGATCTATCCGTACGGCCCGTTCCCCACCGGCGACGGCAACACCATCATGCTGGGCCTGCAGAACGAACGCGAATGGCGCGTGTTCTGCGCCCAGGTGCTGCGCCAGGCCGAGCTGGCCGAGGACCCGCGCTTCGCCACCAACTCGCTGCGCACCGCCAACCGCGAGGCCCTGCGCGCGCTGATCGTCACGGCCTTCGCCGACCTCAGCGTGCAGCAGGTCACCGACCGGCTGGAAGACGCGCAGATCGCCAACGCCCGGGTCAACGACATGGCCGGGGTCTGGGCCCACCCGCAGTTGCGGGCGCGCGACCGCTGGAGCCAGGTCGACAGCCCGGCCGGCGCGCTGCCGGCGCTGCTGCCGCCGGCCAGCAGCAACGCCTTCGCGCCGCGCATGGCGGCGGTGCCCGCCGTGGGCCAGAACACGGATGCGGTGCTAGCATCACTGGGATACGCGCCCGAACAGGTGGCGCGCTTCCATGCTTCGGAGGTGGTGTGATGCATTCCGTCGTTCGTACCGCGCTGTTCGTGCCGGCCTCCCGTGCCGAACGCATCCCCAAGGCCCTGGCCAGCGGCGCCGATGCCGTCATCGTCGACCTGGAAGACGCGGTCGAGCACCTGGCCAAGGCCTCGGCCCGCGAAGCGCTCTGCGACTTCCTGGGCACGCAGCCGCAGGCGCGGGTCTGGGTGCGCATCAACGACGCCTCCACCTCGTGGCACGACGACGACCTGAAAGCCTGCCGCGGCAAGCCCGCGGTGGCCGGCATCCTGCTGCCCAAGGCCGAAAGCCTGGCGCAGGTGCGCCACGTGGCGCAGACCGGGCTGCCGGTCATCCCCATCCTGGAAACCGCGCGCGGCATCCTCAACGCCGCCGAGGTCGCCGGCACGCCCGGCGTGGCGCGGCTGGCGTTCGGCAGCCTCGATTACGGCCTGGACCTGGGCCTGGCGCCGGACACCGCCGGCGCCGAAGCCGTGCTCGACCATGCCCGCGTGCAGGTGCTGCTGCAGACCCGCGCCGCCGGGCTGGCGCCGGCGCTGGATGGCGTGTTCCCGGGGGTCGAAGACCACGCGGGGCTGTCCGCCGCCGCCGCGCGCGCCCAGCAGATGGGGTTCGGCGGCATGCTGTGCATCCATCCCGCGCAGGTGCCGGTGATCCACGCCGCCTTCGCGCCCGATCCGGCCGAGCTGGCCTGGGCCCGCCGCGTGGTCGCGGCCCACCGCGACAAGGCCGCCGGCACCTTCATGCTGGACGGCAAGATGGTCGACGCGCCTGTCATCACCCGAGCCCGCCGGGTGCTGGCGCAGGCCGGGGAAAACGCCGCCGGCTGAGCCGTCCGCCGCCCGGCCTACAATCCGGCAAACCCTGACGCGGATGGACTCATGAGCGAAGCGCTCTTTATCGGGCATACCTATATCGACGTCACCGTGCTGGCCGACGAATGGCCCACCGGCGACGAGAAAAGCGTGGCGCGCGACTACGCCGTGTCGTTCGGCGGCAATGCCGTCACCGCGGCGTTCGCCTGCGGCAAGCTGGGCACCAGGCCCGACCTGATCTGCTCGCTGGCGCCGGACTGGCTCGGCCACATGTACACCGACATGGCGGCCGCGCACGGCGTCACGCTGCACGGGCGCCAGGTGCGGCGCTCGTCGCTGTCGTTCATCATGCCCAACCATGGCAAGCGCGCCATCGTGCGGGCGCGCGACGCCGACTACCTGAACGATTTCCCGCGCCTGGACGTCGGCGGCTACCGCGCGCTGCACCTGGACGGCCATCAGCCCGACGCCGCGCTGCACTACGCGCGCGCCTGCCGCCAGGCCGGCATCCTGACCTCGCTGGACGGCGGCGGCGTGCGCGAGAACACCGACGAACTGCTGCGCCACATCGACGTGGCGGTCTGCGCCGAACGCATGTGCGAGCAGCTCGACCTGTCGCCGCGCGGCTTGCTGGACCTGCTCAAGCAGCGCGGCTGCCGCATCGGCGCGGTGACGCTGGGCGAGCGCGGCATGCTCTGGTACGACGAAACCGGCGCGGTCGACACGCTGCCGTCGCTGGACGTGCCGGCCGCGCGCATCATCGACACCTCCGGCGCGGGAGACGTGTTCCACGGCGCCTATGTCTGGTCGTACGTGAACCGGCCCGAGCTGGCCTGGAAGGAACACTTCACCTTTGCCCGCGCCGCCTCGGCGCACAAGATCCAGCACCTGGGCAACGAGGCCGGACTGCCCGGCGTGGACGACGTCGAACGCGCCATGCTGGCGTTCGCGCCCAAGGCCTGACGCGGCCGGGGCCAATCCGTGGGGTAATCAGGAGGCAAGCGGGAACCGCGCCGCCTGGCGCGGTTCAGTCCAGCCGTTCGATCGGCTGGTCGGTGATGTCGCCGAGCCAGGCGTCGAGGCCGCGGCCGGCCAGCATCAGCGCCGGCGCCAGGTCGCGCAGCGGGCGCAGCACGAAGGCGCGCAGCTGCATGCGGGGATGCGGCAGGACCAGGCGCTCGTGCGCCATGGCGGCGTCGCCATGCAGCAGCAGGTCCAGGTCGAGCGTGCGCGGCGCGTTGCGGTAGGGCCGCTCGCGGCCATGGCGCAGTTCCAGCGCCTGCAGCAGGTCCAGCAGGTCCAGCGGCGCCAGCGTGGTGTCCAGGGCCGCGACCGCGTTGACGAAGTCCGGGCCGGTGGCGTCCACCGGCGCCGTGCGATAGAAGGGCGAGGCCGTCACCGCCGCGATGCCGTCGGCGGCGGCCAGTTCGGCCAGCACGGCCCGCAACGTGGCCGCGCTGTCGCCCAGGTTGGCGCCCAGCCCGATGTAGGCGCGCACGGGGGCGGCCATGGCCTTATTCGGCGTTGCCGCCATTGCCGGCGGCGGGGCCGCGCGAGGACGGGCGGCGGCGCGGGCGGCGCTTGCGCGCGGCCGGCGCCGGGCCTTCGCTGGCGTCGCGCGGCAGGCGCGAGATTTCCTCGATCATGTCGGCGCGGGTGGCGTCGTCGGCGTTGGCCAGGTCCATCCACCACTGCGCCAGCACGCTGTCGAACTCGCCGGCGGCGGCGCGCAGCTGCAGGAAGTCGCAGGCGGCGCGGAAGCGCGGCTGTTCGATCATGCGGAAGATGGTCTTGCCCATGCGGCGCTCGAAGCGCGGCTGCATGAACCAGATCTCGCGCATGTCCGACGAGAAGCGGCGCTGGATCGCGAGCTTCTCGGTCTGCTCGTCGAGCACCGAGTCGGCGGCCTGCGACAGCGCCGGGATGGTGTGCTCGCCCTGGGCGCGCAGCTGCTTCCAGCGCACGTCCACCTGCTGCCACAGCAGCGCGGCGAACAGGAAGCTGGGGCTGATGGTCTTGCCGGCGCGCACGCGGGCGTCGGTGCGCTCCAGCGCCAGTTCCACGAAGTGCTCGCCGCCCGGCTGCTCCAGCACCACGTCCAGCAGCGGCAGCAGGCCGTTGTGCAGGCCGTCGGCGCGCAGCTGGCGCAGGCAGTCCATGGCGTGGCCGCAGGTCAGCAGCTTGAGCATCTCGTCGAACAGGCGCGAGGCCGGCACGTTCTCGATCAGGTCGGCCATGGTGCGGATCGGCTGGCGCGTGGCCGGGTCGATCGTGCCGTTGAGCTTGGCGGCGAAGCGCACCGCGCGCAGCATGCGCACGGGGTCTTCGCGGTAGCGCTTGGCGGGATCGCCGATGATGCGGATCTGGCGCTTCTTCAGATCGGCCACGCCGTTGTGGAAGTCGATCACTTCCTCGTTGTGCGGGTCGTAGTACAGCGCGTTCATGGTGAAGTCGCGGCGCGCCGCGTCTTCCTCGTGGGTGCCGAACACGTTGTCGCGCAGGATGCGGCCGTGGGCGTCGGTTTCCTGGTCTTCCGAGGCGGGCGCGCGGAAGGTGGAGGTCTCGATGATCTCCTGGCCGAACACCACGTGCACCAGCTGGAAGCGGCGGCCGATGATGCGGGCGCGGCGGAACAGCGGGCGGATCTGTTCGGGTGTGGCGTTGGTGGCGACGTCGAAATCCTTGGGCTCCAGCCCGACGATCAGGTCGCGCACCGCGCCGCCGACGATGTAGGCGTCATAGCCGTGCTGGCGCAGCACCTCGCACACCTTGATGGCATGGCGCGAGACGTTGCGGCGGTCGATGCCGTGCTTGTCGCGTCCGATGCGCAAGGGCCCCCGGGCTGCCGGCGCGAACAGTCGGCCGACGAATTTTTTTATGGTTTCGGTGATCATTTAGGACTTGGCATCTATGACGTGGTCGAACAGGTCGATCACTTGCCAGCCGCGTTCCTGGGCGATGGCGCGCAGGGTGGGGCTGGGGTTGGCGGCGATCGGACGGGTCACCTTTTCGAGCAGTGGAACATCATTGACCGAATCGCTATAGAAAAACGATTCGGAGAAATCCGCAAGTCCTAATCCCATGGCGCCCAGCCAGTCGTTCACGCGCACCACCTTGCCTTCCTTGAAGCTCGGGGTGCCGAGGATGCGGCCGGTGTAGCGGCCGCGCTGGACTTCGGCGTCGGTGGCCACCAGGTGGGGGATGCCGAAGGCGCGGGCGATGGGGGCGGTGACGAAGCTGTTGGTGGCGGTGACCACGGCGCACAGGTCGCCGGCTTCCAGGTGCGATTCGACCAGCTCGCGCGCGGCGGGGGTGATCGACGGGCGGATGACCTCGGCCATGAAGTCCTCGTGCCAGGCGGCAAGCTCGAACGGCGCGTGCGCCGCCAGCAGGCCCAGCATGAACTCGGCGGCCTGTTCGGCGGTGAGTTCGCCGCGGTTGTAGCGGTCCATCAGGTCGTCGTTGCGGCGGCGGGCCTCGTCCGGATCGCCGGCGCGGCCGGTGCGCGCCAGATAGTCGGCCCATTGGTAGTCGCTGTCGAGCGGCAGCAGGGTGTGATCCAGGTCGAACAGGGCGAGACGTCGGGAGGTCATGTGCGTTGTGAATCAGGGTCTGCGAGCATGGCGCGCAGCAGGGGCAGGGTGATGGGACGGCCGGTGGCCAGGGAATAGCGGTCCAGCGCGTCCAGCAACGCCGCCAGCTTGCGGATGTCGCGCTCGTGGTGCGTCAACATCCAGTTGATGATTTCGGGCGCCAGGTGCAGGCCGCGTTCGGCCGCCTGGGCCGCCAGCGCCGCCAGCTTGTCGGCGTCGGACAGCGGGTCGAGGCGGAACACCAGGTCCCAGCCCAGCCGGGTGCGCAGGTCTTCGCGCAGCGGCATCGACAGCGTCGAGCGGTCGCCGGCCACGGCCAGCGCGAAGGCGCGGCCGGTGGCGGCCGATTCGCGCCAGCGGTTGTACAGGGCGAACAAGCCCGCCTGGCGGTGCTCGTCCATGAGGTGCACGTCGTCCACCGCCACGAACTTGGGCATGGGCGACTTGGAGTCGGCCTCGGCCAGCACGCGCAGGATGTTGGCGCTGTTGGCCGCTTCGATGTAGACGGCGTCGGGGCGCGCGGTCAGCGCGCGCAGCAGGTGGCTGCGGCCGCAACCGGCCGAGCCCCAGATATACAGCGCACGGCCGGGAGCGAGCGTGCGCACGGCCGCCAGCGCCTCTCCGTTGGGACCGGCGATGTAGTTGTTCAGCGAGGGCGCTGGCGCGGGAAGAACGTCGAGCAGCAGCTGGCGGTTCATGAGAGGTTTATCGATCAGGCGGGTATAGCTAGGGCGAGCCCATGGCCGGCGGCGGCGTTGCCCGCCAGAAACTGGCAAAATCGCTATCGGCCAACCCTACACTTTAAACCACCCGGGGCGCCGGTGTCGCGTCCAAGCCCTTTGCCTGGCTTGGGTTTGCGCCAAAATGGCGCCGCGCCGGCCCGGGGCCGTCCCGCCCGCCGCGGGCGGCTTTCGCCGGCCGCCGGCCTGGACCGGGCCGCAACATCGTAAAATGCAGGGCGTTCCACCCCAATTCCCAGCAATTGTTACATATCCCACGGCATTTCTCATGACGAATCAACCCAAAGCTCCCCTGACCTACCGTGACGCCGGTGTCGACATCGACGCGGGCGATGCCCTGGTCGACCGTATCAAACCGCTTGCGGCGCGCACCATGCGCCCCGGGGTGCTGGCCGGTATCGGCGGCTTTGGCGGCCTGTTCGAAGTGCCCAAGAACTACAAGGAGCCGGTGCTGGTCTCCGGCACCGACGGCGTCGGCACCAAGCTGCGCCTGGCGTTCGACTGGAACCGCCACGACACCGTCGGCATCGACCTGGTGGCGATGAGCGTCAACGACATCCTGGTGCAGGGCGCCGAGCCGCTGTTCTTCCTGGATTACTTCGGTTGCGGCAAGCTTTCGGTGGACACGGCGGCGTCGGTGGTGGGCGGCATCGCCAAGGGCTGCGAACTGTCGGGCTGCGCCCTGATCGGCGGCGAAACCGCCGAAATGCCGGGCATGTACCCCGATGGCGAATACGACCTGGCCGGGTTCGCCGTGGGCGCGGTCGAGAAGTCGGCCATCATCGACGGCAAGTCGATCAAGGTCGGCGACGTGGTGCTGGGCCTGGCGTCCAGCGGCGCGCACTCGAACGGCTACTCGCTGCTGCGCAAGATCCTGGAACGCGCCGGCGCCAAGCCGGACGACGACTTCCACGGCCAGCCGCTGGTCGACGTGGTCATGGCCCCGACCCGCATCTACGTCAAGCAGGTGCTGGCCGCGCTGGCCAAGCACGGCACCGCCATCAAGGGCCTGGCCCACATCACCGGCGGCGGCCTGCTGGACAACGTGCCGCGCATCCTCCAGGACGGCCTGTCGGCCCGCCTGCAGCGCGACAGCTGGGAAATGCCCAAGCTGTTCCAGTGGCTGCAGCAGCAAGGCGGCGTCGAGGACACCGAGATGTACCGCGTCTTCAACTGCGGCATCGGCATGGTGCTGGTGGTGGATCCGGCCCAGGCCGACGCCATCGCCGCCACGCTGCGCGAGCAGGGCGAAACGGTCAGCAAGCTGGGCGAGATCGTCGCCCAGACCGAAGGCATGCCGCAGACCGTGGTGGTCTGAGCCGGCTGGCCGCGCAATGAAAAAACCCGCCCTGGTGGCGGGTTTTTTCATTTCACGACGGGGCTAGAAGAACTTGACCCGCCCCTCGTCCTCGCGGAATTCTTCCCCCGTATCCAGATCCGTGCGCCACAGGGTGTCGTGAACGGACAGAAAGCCGCGCATATCCCGGTTGACGGCGCGCGCGTCTCGCCAGGCCGCCTGGAACCAGGCGATGTAGGTCTCCGTCATCTTGTCGCGCAGTTCATCGCCGAAATCATCGTCCTCGTTGTCCATGGCCTCCGTCAACGCGGCGTCGACCTCTGGCGGAATCAACGGGGACGGCAAGGCCAGCCGCAGGCCCCGGCCGCAGTAGCCGGAACGCGTGTTCAATGGAATCGCGACGGGCGCGAACGACTCCCAGTCGTATTCGATGTGAATGGCGTCCACGGTGTCCGCGGAAACGCCCTGGTCGAGCGTGAACGGACGCGCCTGCAGCAACCGCTGGATTTCGCTGATCAGGGCCTTGTTCTGCTTGCGCAGCATGGCGGCAAAGGACCGGTTCGCTTCGTCGATGTCCATCAGTTCGATCTCCAGTGATCAGGGGCCGCGGGGGGGCCGGTTGCATCGAAAGGTCAGGTCCGGGGGCGGGCGTCCCCGTGCGTCAGGACGCGTCGGCCAGCGCCGTGGCCACCGCATCGATGGTCTGCGCCACCGCGTCGGCCGCCAGGCAGTCGACGATCACGCGCTCGGGCTGGGCCCGCAGCCAGGTGATCTGGCGCTTGGCCAGCTGGCGGGTGGCGGCGATGCCTTGCTCGCGGGCTTCGTCCAGGCTGATCTCGCCATCGAGATGGGCCCACATCTGGCGGTAGCCGACGCAGCGCACCGAGGGCAGGCCCGGGTGCAGGTCGGCGCGGGCATGCAGGCCGCGCACCTCGTCCAGCAGGCCGTTGGCCAGCATCGCGTCGAAGCGCTGTTCGATGCGCGCGTGCAGCGCGGCGCGCTCCGAGGGTTCCAGGCTGATGGTCAGGTAGCGGCTGTCGTCGCCGCCGGCGCTGGCGCGTTGGCGGCCGAGCAGCGCCGACATGGGCTGGCCCGACAACTGGCAGATCTCCAGCGCCCGCTGGATCCGCTGGCTGTCGTTGGGCGCCAGGCGCGCGGCGGTGACAGGGTCGAGCCGCGCCAGTTCGGCGTGCAGCGCCGGCCAGCCGTCGCGGGCGGCGCGCGCTTCGAGTTCGGCGCGCAGCGCCGGGTCGGCCTGCGGCAGGTCGTCCAGCCCGTCGCGCAGCGCCTTGTAGTACATCATGGTGCCGCCGGCCAGCAGCGGGATGCGGCCGCGCGCCGTGATCTCGCCGATCAGGCGCAGGGCGTCGGCGCGGAATTCGGCCGCCGAATACGACTGCGCCGGGTCGAGGATGTCCAGCAGGTGCTGCGGCACCAGGGCCTGCTCGGCCGGCGACGGCTTGGCGGTGCCGATGTCCATGCCCCGGTAGATGGTGGCCGAATCGACGTTGACGATCTCCAGCGGCCAGCGTTCGGCCAGCGCCAGGGTGGACGCGCTCTTGCCGGCCGCGGTGGGGCCGGCCAGGCAGATGACGAGGGGGGCGGCGGGCACGGGCAAGACCTATTGCCCGCGCAGGAACAGCTTGTCCAGATCGGACACCGACCATTGCACCCAGGTGGGCCGGCCGTGGTTGCACTGGTCGGCGCGCTCGGTGGCTTCCATCTGCCGCAGCAGGCCGTTCATCTCTTCGATCGTGAGCTTGCGGTTGGCGCGCACCGAGCCGTGGCAGGCCATGGTCGACAGCAGTTCGTTGCGCTGTTCGGTCAAGAGGCGCGACACGCCCACGCCGGCCAGGTCGCGCAGCACGGCGCGGGCCAGCGTCTCGATGTCGCCGCGCGCCAGGATGGCGGGCACCGAGCGCACCGCGATCGAGGTGGGGCCGGACGGCCGCATCTGGAAGCCGAGGTCTTCGAGCTGTTCCTCGAATTCCTCGACCACCGCGACGTCCTTTTCCTGGGCGTGGAACACCACCGGCACCAGCAGGTCCTGGCGCGGCAGGCTGCGCGCGTCCAGCGCCTGCTTGAGCTGTTCGTAGACCACCCGTTCGTGGGCGGCGTGCATGTCCACCAGCACCATGCCGCGGCGGTTCTGCGCCAGGATGTAGATGCCGTGCAGCTGGCCGAGCGCCATGCCGAGCGGATGCTCCTCGTCGGCCGGCAGCGTCGGCGCGGGCGCGGCCTGCGGCGCCGGCGCCGCCACGTCGCGCAGCGGCTCGACGCGCGCGGCGGTGTCTTCGGTCAGCGGGCGATACAGCGACTGCCAGTCGGCGGCGGGAATCCCGGCCGGCTCGGCGTGCAGGCGGAACGGCACTTGCGTATGCGGGCGCTGCGGCGTCGGCGAGGGCCGCAGGCCGTAGGCGGGCGCGGCGCCCGGGCTGGCGCCGGTGTAGCCGGGGCGGGGCGTGTCGGCCGGCGCGGAGGCGGGCAAGCCGCCGGGCGCCGTGGGCGCGGACGGCGCCACGGTCTCGAATCCCCCATCGTCATCGCGCGCGGCCGTGGTCGGCGCCACCGCCGACGAGCCGCCGGTCTGCGCCAGCGTCTGGCTGACCGCGTGGCTGACGAAGCGGTGCACGGCGCCGCTGTCGCGGAAGCGCACCTCGTGCTTGGCCGGATGCACGTTGACGTCGACCGCGGCCGGGTCGATGTCCAGGAACAGCACGTAGGCCGGCTGGCGGTCGCCATGCAGCACGTCGGCATAGGCGGCGCGCAGCGCGTGGCTGACGGTGCGGTCGCGCACGTAGCGGCCGTTGACGTACAGGTATTGGCGGTCGGCGCGGGCGCGGGCCGCGGTGGGGCGGGTGATCATGCCGGCCAGGCTGACCGTGCCGACGCTGTGCGACAGCAGCAGGCCGTGCTCGGCGAATTCCGCGCCCAGCACGTCGCGGATGCGCTGCGGCGGCTCGGCCGGCAGCCATTGGCGCTGCGCGCGGTCGTGGTGGAACAGGCGGAAGGCGATCTGCGGATGGGCCAGGGCGATGCGCTCCATGGCGTCGACGCAGTGGCCGAACTCGGTGGCTTCGGAACGCAGGAACTTGCGGCGCGCCGGCACCGCGTCGAACAGCTGGCGCACGTCCACGGTGGTGCCCGGCGGGCCCGAGGCGGGGGTGACCTGCATGCTGCCGGCCTGGATCTGCCAGGCATGCTCGCCGTCGCGCGTGCGCGAGATGATGGACACCTGCGCCACCGAGGCGATCGAGGCCAGCGCCTCGCCGCGGAAGCCCATGGACGCGACCGATTCCAGCTCGTGCAGGTTGCGGATCTTGCTGGTGGCGTGGCGCGCCAGCGCCAGCGGCAGCTCTTCCGGGGGAATGCCGCCGCCGTCGTCGGTCACGGCGATGCGGCGGATGCCGCCGCCCTCCAGGCGCACTTCGATCGCGCGCCCGCCGGCGTCGATGGCGTTCTCGAGGATTTCCTTGAGCACCGAGGCGGGTCTCTCGATCACTTCGCCCGCGGCGATCTGGCTGATCAGCAGGTCGGGCAGCGCAAGAATGGAGCGGCGTTCTGTCATGGGGTGTTCCGGTGTAGCTATAGGGATGATTTTAGCCTCTGGATAGGGTGGGCTATAGTCGTTGCCTGATTCCGCCTTCCGCTTTCAGGGACGTATTGATGCTTGAATTTTTCCAAATGGTGCTCCACATCGACCAGACCCTCGGGGTCTGGGTCCAGCAGTATGGCGTGTGGGTCTATCTGGTGCTGTTCCTGATCGTTTTCGCGGAAACCGGGCTGGTGGTGCTGCCGTTCCTGCCGGGCGATTCGCTGCTGTTCATCGCCGGCGCCTTCGGCGCCACGGGCAGCCTCGATCCGGTGCTGCTGGGGGCGCTGCTGATCGTGGCGGCCATCACTGGCAACAGCGTGAACTACGCCATCGGCCGCTACATCGGGCCGCGCGTGTTTTCGATGAATCTGCGCTTCCTGGACCGCGGCGCGCTGATGCGCACGCACGCGTTCTACGAGAAGCACGGCGGCAAGACCATCGTCATGTCGCGTTTCATTCCGGTGGTGCGCACCTTCGCGCCGTTCGTGGCGGGCGTGGCCGACATGCCGCTGTCGCGCTTCCAGCTGTTCAACATCCTGGGCGCGCTGCTGTGGGTGGTGAGCCTGGTGGCGGCGGGCTATTTCTTCGGCAACATCCCGCTGGTGAAGGAACACCTGAACACCATCGTCCTGATCGGCCTGGCCGCGGCCGTGGTGCCGGTGGTCGGCGCGGCGCTGTTCAAGCTGCTGCGCGCGCGCCGGGGCGGCTAGGGGGCCGACGGGCGCCCAGCCGCCGCGAGGGAAAGGACGAAACTAGAAAATCGCGGTGACGCTCAACTGGTAAGTTCTGCCAGACGCTGTGCCCAGAGCGATATCGCGCTGATCCTGCTCCGAGGTCATGGTCATTTTCTTGTTGCTGGCGTAATCCCAGTATCTGCGATTGGTGAGGTTGTAGATGCCCATCGCCACGGTCAGGTGCTTCTTCACGTTGTAGTAGGCCGCCAGGTCGAAAATGCTGTAGCCCGGGATGTACTTGTAGTTCTTCTCGTATTTCTCGGCATATTTTTCAAACGTGAAGCTGCCATTGTTCGAGAAGTTCTGCCGCACCGGGTCGGTGGCCTGCTTGCCCTTGACAAAGGTGGCGGTGAGGCTCGCGCCATAACGGTTTTCAGGGTCATCCCAGGCCAGTGATGCAATGGCCTTGACGGGCAGCACGCTGTCCAGATCCACCCAGTCATCGCCGGAATAGGATGATTTCGATTTGCCCTGGTTGTAGCCTACGGCAAAGGTGCTGCTCAATCCGCTGGCCGCCCCAAGCAGCGCGCCATAATTGATCCGGGTCACCAGTTCGGCGCCATAGATGTACGCCTTGTCACGGTTCTCCGCGATGGTGAGGCTGGAGATCGAGGCGGGAAGCTTGGCGAGCAGGCTGTCAACGCCGGGTTTCGGCGCGCCCGTCGTGTAATCCCTCAATGCGTACTTGCGGTTATAGATGAAATTGTCATAGGTGTTGTAGAAGACGTTGCCGCGCACGGAGATGCCAGTGGCAGCCTGACCGACGACCCCGAATTCAAACTGATTGCTGGTCTCGGATTTCAAGTCTGAATTGCCGACCATGGCCGGCGAGGCGCGCCCAATCTTGGGATGCAGCCAGATTCCCGCGATCTGGCTGCTGGTGGGATAGGAGACGCCGCGCTTGTATTGCAGATAGGTGCTGAGCTCCGGGTTCAACGCATACATGACGGTCAACGAGGGCAATGGCTTTGCGTCCGTGAACGTCTTGCTGTGTATCTGATTGATTTCCGCCAGCGTCAATCCGCCCAGCGCGTTATTGTCGGAAGGCGCTTCAAAGCCTTGCGGCTTGATCCTGTGCCATGAGTACTTCAATCCCGGCACCACCGAGAACGCGCCGAGGGTGATGGTGTCGCCCAGCCACACATTCGTGTCGTAGGTTCGATTGTTACCCTGTGGCTGCAGGGTCGGATAGGTTTCGCCAATTTGTTGGAACGGCCGGGAGAACGCCGTGGACGAGAAATTCACGCCGTAATTCAGTGCGTGATTACCGTAATCCTTGGTGATTTCGCTCTGAAAGCCAAAGGTCGTGGTTTTCATATCCGAGAAGGTGGACACATTCTCCAATGGATTCACCGTCTCCAGCCCGGTCCGGTACGACCTGGAGGATGTGACGGTGTCCTGGACTGAAAAGGTGTCATCGCTGACGCGCGTCCGCTGATAGAACACCTTGCTTTCCATCGTGTCGATCAGGCTATTGTTTGCCGGCGTGAAGACATGGGCCAGGCTTATCGAGTAGCGTTGCGTGGCGTTGTTCTGCCTGGACCCGCCAACAATACTTTCCTGTGGGGCGGCGCTGGTCAGTTTCCGGTACATCGGCGCGCTTTCCCGGCTGGATTTTTGATAGAAATCCACGGTGCCGACGATCCGGTTGCCGCCGTCGATATTGAGCACGCTGTTGAGCAGCGCGGCATCGGAGTGCCAGCGCATCGGGTAGGCATCCAGATAGTCGCTGTTGTTCTGTGTCTGCTTGCCGTCACGGCGGCTGTAGGCGAACAATGCCCTGGCGCGATCGTTGCCGAACGCGGAGGTCATGCCGTTGTGCCAGGAATGATCGGCGCTGTCGAACTCGCCGGTGTACTCCAGATAGCTGCTTTCGCCGTCCGTGAGATAGGCGTCCGGGGATTTGCTGATGAACGAGACGGAGCCGCCGACCACGTTCTTGACCGTGCTCTGCCGTGCCGAGCCGGAAGTGATGTTCACCTGGCCGTACAGGTAAGGGTCGATATAGTCGCGGCCAATGCCAAAGGTGTCTTCGCCGGTGGTGGGCGAGTAGCTGCGCCCGGTGGCGTCCGGCAAGGGAATGCCGTTGACATCCAGCGCCACGCGGTTGCCGTCCAGGCCGCGGATGTTGTAGCCGGTGTAGCCGCCGCGGTCAAAGCCGGACTTGCCGTTGCGCGAGCCGCTATTGACGCCCGATGCGCTGATCAACGGTTGATAGCGCATGATGGTGCCGAAATTATTGCCGCCTGTCTTTTTCAGATCATCGGCGGAAATGGATTGCGTGGTGACGTCTTGCGGCTTGATGGTCGTGGTGACCGTAATGGGTGAAAAAACCTTCACGCCACGCTGATCATCATTTCTGACCTCGCCGGCGGCCGTGTCATGGGGCGTGTTCTGGCCATAAGCGGTTGTGGATAACAAGAGGGCTGTCGCCAGCGATACATTCCTGCATTTCATGTCCCAGGATCCTTGCATGATGAATACAGGATTGCGCTGGAACGTCGAGCGGGGCGGGGGGCACCAATGCAGGCGGAGCGGCGGCCATGGATCTTTCCAAAAGGATGGCCGCTAATTTACCGAGGCCGCCTCCCGAGGTCTGCGGGCATTCGTCTGAAAGTCCGCCGAGGAGTCCTGTCCCCGCGGGTATATAAGATCGGGTAACCCGGCGCTTGTGAGGGTGGCGCCAGATTCAAGCTGCGGTGCGTTGACAAGGCTGGGCGGCTGATGGTCCCGGGGGACGACGGCCGCAAAAGAAAAGGGCCATGCGCAAGCATGGCCCCTGGTGTTGCCGGCGAGGTCTCAGCTGACGTCGCCCAACCGCGCCAGCGGCGGGTTGGCGGTGAAGTAGCGCTGGATGCCGGTCAGCATGGCCTGCGCCAGCTTTTCCTGGTGCGCGGTGGTCTTGAGCAGCGCCTCTTCCTGCGGGTTGCTGATGAAGGCGGTCTCGACCAGCACCGACGGAATGTCCGGCGCCTTCAGCACGGCGAAGCCGGCCTGCTCGACGCTGTTCTTGTGCAGCCGGTTGATCTTTTTGATCTCGTCCAGGAAGGCGTTGCCGACCTTGAGCGAGTCGTTGATCTGCGCGGTGGTCGACAGGTCCAGCAGCACCTTGGCCACCTGGCGGTCGTGGCTGCCCAGGTTGACGCCGCCGATCAGGTCGGCCGCGTTTTCCTTGTCGGCCATCCAGCGCGCCTGGGCGCTGGTGGCGCCGCGCTGCGACAGCGCGAACACCGACGAGCCGTTGGCCGAGGGCTTGATCCAGGCGTCGGCGTGGATCGACACGAACAGGTCGGCGTGCACCCGGCGCGCCTTCTGCACGCGCACGTGCAGCGGCACGAAGAAGTCGTCGTCGCGCGTCAGGTAGGCGCGCATGTAGGGCTGGCTGTCGATCAGCGCCTTCAGGCGCCGGGCGATGCGCAGCACCACGTCTTTTTCACGCAGGCCGCTGCCGCCGATGGCGCCCGGATCCTCGCCGCCATGGCCGGGGTCCAGCGCGATGGTCAGCATGCGCTGCTTGCCGCGGCCGGCGCTGGCGGGCGGCGACTTCGGCACCGGCAGCGGCGCGGCCGGCTGCTGGCCGCGCACGCGCGGCGGTTCGGGCGGGTCGGCGCGGGCGGCCGGATTGCGCTGGATGTCTTCGAGGATGCGCGCCAGCGGATCGTCGGCGTCGGGACCGCTCTTGTTCAGGATGGCGACCAGCGGGTCCTGCGCGATCTTGGGATACAGGTCCAGCACCAGGCGGTACTGGTAGTCGGCCACCGGCTTGAGCGTGAACACCTGCGGCGCCACGGCCTGCTTCAGGTCGAACACCAGCCGCACCACGTTGGGCCGGTTCTGCGCCACGCGCAGGCTCTGGATGTAGGGATCGTCGGGGCGGACCTTGGACACCAGGTCGTTGAGGGCGGCGCTCAGGGTCAGTCCCTCGATATCAACCACCAGGCGGTGGGGATTCTCCAGGGTGAACTGTTCGGCCTTGAGCTCGCTGTCCAGTTCCAGCGTGACGCGGGTGTATTCGTCGGCCGGCCAGGTACGCACGGCCAGGATGGTGGCGGCCTGCGCCAGGCGCGGCACCACCGGCAGGACGAGCAGGGTGGCGGCGACGCTGATCAGGCGACGTCGGGTGGCGCCTGCCGCGGGGAGGGCGCCGTGTCGGGCGGGGGGACAATCGCGTTCAACCATGTTTGTCCTCGAGCGGTGTGCGCGGTCAGCGTGACATCGCGTCCTTGGCCTGCGTACGCCAGGGAAATCTGCAGGTCGGGAGGGGGCAACAGGCCCTCGGCCCGTTCCGGCCATTCAATCAAAACGACCGCATCCTCACGCAGCAAATCCCGGAATCCGGCGTCCAACCATTCGCGCGAATCACTAAATCTATAAAAATCAAGGTGATAGAAGTATAAGTTAGAAACTTTATAGGATTCAAGCAGCGCGTAGCTTGGACTCTTGATTCGGCCTGTGATGCCGCATTCCCGCAACAATGCCCTGGAGAAGGCCGTTTTTCCTGCCCCCAGGTCTCCCTGAAGGTGGATACATGCGCCCGCCAGCCCGGTTTCGCGGCCGGAGACAAGGGGGGCGAGCTGGCGCGCCAGCGCTTCCGTGGCGGCTTCGTCGGGCAGGTGCAGGGTCAGGCTGCTGAGGGGGGCGGACATGGCGCGGGTCGGGAGGCGAGTGGTAAAAGGTCAGGATGGGAACACGGATTGAACGCAATTATAGGAATTCGGGTTTCTGCTAATCTTATAAGTGATTGCTATTCTCAAATAAGTCCGGCCTGGCGCCACGCCTCGGGCCGCGACGGACGCCGCCACGGAGCAGTAAGCGCCATGAAGACCCGCA
Source organism: Achromobacter sp. 2789STDY5608621 (assembly GCF_001299375.1). Lineage (NCBI taxonomy): Bacteria > Pseudomonadati > Pseudomonadota > Betaproteobacteria > Burkholderiales > Alcaligenaceae > Achromobacter > Achromobacter sp. 2789STDY5608621. The sequence goes on from NZ_CYTU01000063.1 coordinate 27,479, forward strand.
TCGAAAAAGACACCTTTGGCCCCATCGAAGTCCCCGAGGATCACCTCTGGGGCGCGCAGACGCAGCGTTCGCTGCATTTTTTCGCGATCTCCACCGAAAAGATGCCCGAGCCGCTGGTCATCGCGATGGCGCGCCTGAAGCGCGCGGCCGCCAAGGTCAACGCCGACCTGGGTGAACTCGATTCCAAGATCGCCGACGGCATCATCCGCGCCGCCGATGAAGTCATCGCCGGCAAGTGGCCCAACGAATTCCCGCTGTCCGTGTGGCAGACCGGCTCGGGCACGCAGAGCAACATGAACATGAACGAGGTGCTGGCCAACCGCGCCTCGGAACTGCTGGGCGGCGTGCGCGGCGAAGAACGCAAGGTGCACCCCAACGACCACGTCAACCGCGGCCAGTCGTCCAACGACACCTTCCCCACCGCCATGCACGTGGCCGCCGCCGTCCAGGTCGAGCACCACCTGCTGCCGGTCCTGAAGACCCTGCGCGCCACCTTCGCCGCCAAGAGCGCCGAGTTCTACGACATCGTCAAGATCGGCCGCACCCACCTGCAGGACGCGACCCCGCTGACGCTGGGCCAGGAACTGTCCGGCTACGTCGCCCAGCTCGACCTGGCCGAACAGCAGATCCGCGCCACGCTGCCGGGCCTGCACCAGCTGGCCATCGGCGGCACCGCCGTCGGCACCGGCCTGAACGCCCACCCGCAGTTCAGCGCCAAGGTCTCGGCCGAACTGGCCCACGCCACCGAAACCGCCTTCGTCTCCGCGCCCAACAAGTTCCAGGCCCTGGCCTCGCACGAAGCCCTGCTGTTCGCCCACGGCGCCCTCAAGTCGCTCGCCGCCGGCCTCATGAAGATCGCCAACGACGTGCGCTGGCTGTCCAGCGGCCCGCGTTCCGGCCTGGGCGAAATCAGCATCCCCGAAAACGAACCCGGCAGCTCCATCATGCCGGGCAAGGTCAACCCGACCCAGTGCGAAGCCATCACCATGCTGGCCGCCCAGGTCCTGGGCAACGACGTCGCCATCAACATCGGCGGCGCCAGCGGCAACTTCGAACTGAACGTCTACAAGCCCCTGGTGATCCACAACTTCCTGCAGTCGGTGCGCCTGCTGACCGACGGCATGGCCAGCTTCGACCAGCACTGCGCCGCCGGCATCCAGCCCAACCGCGACCGCATCGCCGAACTGGTCGACCGCTCGCTGATGCTGGTCACCGCCCTGAACCCCCACATCGGCTACGACAAGGCCGCCCAGATCGCCAAGAAGGCGCACAAGGAAGGCCTGTCCCTGAAGGAATCGGCGCTGGCCCTGGGCTACGTCACCGAAGCCCAATTCGCCGAATGGGTCGTCCCCGGCAGCATGACCAACGCCGCCAAGTAATCCCGCCGCAAAAAAAACGCCGCCCCGAGAGGGGCGGCTTTTTTTTGCGCGCCGCGCTTGATGGCGCTGCCGCACCACGTCACTGACCGACCCGCTCTCCACCCACAGGATGTGGCTCCTCCCCGTCGTTTCAATCTCTCATCACGACGCACTGCGCGCTTTGTCATCGCCGCCATTGCGCGCCGTCCGCGCAAACGCGCAGCGCACGCCGCTCCGACGCCCACAACCACGTATGCCAGGTCCGGCCGCCCGCGCGGCCGGCCCTGGCGGGCAACGCAAATCCCCTCCCTGTCCCCAGGCCCAGCAGCGCAACATTTCTCAAACCCCGTAGCCCCTCGTGGCGGCGTTGGGCCGTGTGAGCAACCTCGATGCGCCCGAGGGAATCCGAAGGAGTCGCCGCAGGCGAGGACGAGATTCTATGGTCCGGATCAAGCTGTTTTCAGGTTCAACCTCCCGGGATCGAAGGCTTGCCCGGTGCGCCAGACCCCGT